>JBCCHI010000135.1:0-9202 GCA_039028815.1 Pseudomonadota bacterium | reverse complement strand
GTCGTCGAAGCGGATCACGTCGCGCTCGACTGTGCGCGGCGCAACGTGGACGATTCGCGCGCGCAGTTTCACTGGGCTGATGCCACACACTGGCGTGCACCCGGGCCGCTGGACGCAGTGGTGATGAATCCGCCCTTTCACGCAGGCCGGACCGGCGACCCGGATCTGGGTCGCGCCTTCATTGCGGCGGCCGCACGGGCCTTGGGTCCGCGTGGCACGCTGTATATGGTGGCGAACCGCCACCTGCCCTACGAGGCCGAACTGACCCGCTGTTTTGGTCACGTGGTGTCTGTTGGCACTGATCGGCGGTTCAAAGTGTATCACGCGTCAAGACCGGCTCGCCCCGCCCGGTGATCTGCGATAACGTGGTTCGATAAACAGCAGGAGAGCAGCGCGCATGTCGTTTTCCATATCGGGCAAGACGGTGATCGTGACCGGCGGAGCCAACGGTGTCGGACTGGCGATCGGACGGCATTTTGTGGATCAGGGCGCCAATGTGATGTTCGCGGATATGGACGAAAAGCAGCTGATCCACGAGTTGGGCGAAAACGAAGAGGACAGCCCTTCGCGTTACTTTGCAGGAGATCTGCGCGAAAAGCTGACGCTCGCCAATCTGCTGTCCGCCACCATCGACGCCTATGACGAGATTGATGTTCTGGTCAATGCGTCGCGTCAGGTGTTGCCTTCGGACCCTCTGAATGTCGATGACACAGCAATGGATTTGTTGTTGCAACAGAATCTCATGACCGCGTTCCGGCTCAGTCAGCTGGTTGCAAAACGGATGATCAAGCAGGCGGAAGACCTGGAAGACGGCCCTGTCGGTTCGATCGTGAATTTGTCCTCGATCGCGGCGCGGCGGACGCATCCCGACCTGATGGCGTATTCGGTGTCCTCCGCGGCGCTGGATCAGATGACCCGAAGCCTGGCCGTAGCGCTTGCGCCCTACCGCATTCGGGTGAACGCCGTCGCCTTTGGTTCGGTGATGAGCGCCTCGCTGATGGACACGCTGCGCGAAAACGAGACTTTTCGCAGCGATATCGAGGATCACACGCCATTGGGCCGGATTGCCTCGCCCACGGAAGTGGCTGACGCGGTTCAGTATCTGGCCAGCAACGGGTCGGGGTTCGTGACCGGGCAGATCCTGACGATTGACGGCGGCCGGACGCTGCTTGACCCTGTGGCGGCGCCGGCGCATTGATGCGCATTGAAATGAGCGGCCGGCGTGCCGTGCCGTCCGGGGGACGACGTCATGAGTGAATTTGACACCGAAAAGCGCAGGGCGGCGGACTGGTTCCGGCAGCTGCGTGACGAGATCGTGGCGGCCTTTGAAGGTCTGGAAGACACCCACGGCGCCGGTCCGCTGTCTGATGCGTGCCCCGGCCGTTTCGAGGTGAACAAGACGCAACGCGCGGCAGATACGGGCGAGGATGCGGGCGGCGGTCTGATGAGTGTGATGCGCGGCGGGCGGGTTTTTGAGAAGGTCGGCGTCAACGTCTCGGAAGTCTATGGCGCGTTGGGGCCCGCGGCCCAGCAGGCAATGGCCGCGCGGGGCGTGCCGGGGATGCAGGATGATCCGAGTTTCTGGGCCTCGGGCATCAGCCTTGTGGCTCATATGCAGAACCCGCATGTCCCTGCGGTTCACATGAACACGCGAATGTTCTGGACACCCGGGGCGTGGTGGTTCGGCGGCGGATCGGACCTGAACCCCTGCATCGAGTATGACGAGGACACGGCACATTTCCATGCTGTACAGAAGGCGCATCTTGATCCACACGGGTCAGAGGAATACCCTCGACTGAAAGCGTGGGCGGATGACTATTTCTATATTCCGCATCGCAATCGAGCGCGGGGCGTCGGTGGCATCTTCATGGATGACCAGAATTCCGGCAACTGGGAGGCGGATTTTGCTCTGACGCAGGACATCGGGCGTGCGTTTCTCAAGGCCTTTGTGCCGCTGGTTGAAAAGCGGCGGTTGCAGGAATGGTCGGAGGCCGACAAGGAAACGCAGCTCGTGCATCGCGGGCTCTATGCCGAATACAACCTTGTCTACGACCGGGGCACCAAGTTCGGACTGGCGACGGGGCACGACGCGGATGCCGTTCTGATGAGCCTGCCGCCGGTCGCGAAGTGGACGTGAACCGGCTGGCTGGGTCTGTGGTCTATCGGGATACTGTGCGCGCGGCGGTGGTTGGCCGGCCTTAAGGATCAGAGCCACTGCGCCGGGCGGATGAGTATTGCCGGGCGGCTTCGGTTTCGGCGATGATCGCGTGTCCGCGCGCGGCCAGAGGGCCGGTTCCGTCTTTCCATCGGCGGTGAATCCAGAACCACTGGTCCATGTGGCGGCGCACGGCGGCCTCCAGTCTGGCGTTGAAGAGCCGGGTCATGCTGATCGGATCGCTGGCGGGAATCGGCGCTTCGACTTCGATGCGGAAATGCAGGCCGTCCGGTTCGCGCAGACCCCAGACCGGCACAAGAAGCGCGTCGAACTTCAGAGCCATTTCCGCTGTCGCAAGTGACGTCAGTGCGGGGTGCCCGAAGAAGTCGAGAGGCACGCCGTCATGCGCGTTGAGATCGTTGAGTATCGCCAGAACGCCGCCCCCGCGCAGATGCTTGACCATCTGCATCATGCCGCGTTTCCCCTGCTCGAACATCGGTTCTGACAAGGCCGCCATCGCCTTGACGTAGTGCGTATTGAACGGTCGGTTGGCCATCGGGCGGTAGAATACACCCATGTCAAAGCCCTGTTCCACCATCGCCAGACGTGCCGCGTTGAAAGATCCGAAATGTCCGGTCACGAAGATGACCGGGCGCCCGGCTTCGCGCGCGGCACGCAGGGCAGCAAGACCCGCTCCTTCGACCGCGGAGAAGCGGGCGTAGTTGCCAAACTCCGGCGAATACAGCTCGATCATGTTGCGCCCCGCATTGCCGGGCACTCGGCGCAAGAGGTGACGCACCTGAGAGGGTGTCAGGTCCGGTCGCGCCAGCGCGAGGTTGTCACGCACCCTGCGCCGGTATCCGGCAAGCGGGGCCAGCACGAACGCAGTGAACGCGTCCACGAACGACAGCCGCCACCGGTAAGGCAGGAGACGGGCGAGCCAGATTGGCGCATAGAGCGCCACGCCGGTCATGCGCTCGGACAACGGAATGGCGGCGGGCGAAGTCATGTGCCCGGGCATACGCGGCGGGTGCGGCCTAGACAAGAGGCCGGGTTGTGAAGCGCCGGTTTGCATCCCGTTTTCCGGATCTGTCACGCGGAATGACGTCTTGCTATCGCGATGCAGAGCAGGTGATGTAGAGACATGGATATTCTTGAGAGTTTCGTCACGCTATGGGTTGTGATCGACCCCATCGGCACAGTGCCCGTGTTCATTGCCGTCACGGCGGGCATGACAGCGGCGGCAAGGCGCAAGACAGCCTTGCTCGCGACGGGTGTCAGTGCGGGGGTTCTGTTGTTTTTCCTGATCCTCGGACAAGTGCTGATCGACGCGCTGGGGATCAACCTGCTGTCGTTTCAGGTGGCGGGCGGGATCGTGCTGTTTTTGTTCGCTCTCACGATGATCTTCGGAGAGCCGAAGCAGAACACCGATCTGCAGGCGATCGCGGTTGACGACAAACGGCCGGCGTTCGAACGCCCCTCCCCCGCGGTCTTTCCGCTGGCCGTGCCATCGCTGGCATCGCCCGGCGCGATGCTGGCGATTGTGCTGCTGACGGAGAATACGATCTATTCCGTTCCGGAACAGGCTGTCACCGGCGCGATCATGGTCAGCGTGCTGATCATTGCATATCTGTTCATGCGGCTTGCCGATCCGATCATCCGTCTGATCGGCAATTCCGGCGCGGCCATCGTCAGCCGTGTGATGGGCATGCTTCTGGCCTCGGTGGCGGCCGACGCCGTGCTTGGCGCCATGCTGGAGATCCTGCAGTCCGGATCGCTGTCCTGACGGCTGATCACGCTGCAACGTCGCTTTGGCGGACCGCCGTGGTTTCGAAATGGGAAATGTAGCTGCGCAGCTGATCAACATCGGTTTTGAGGGACAGATTGGCGGCGGCAGAGTCTTCGATCTCCGCCACATTTCGCTGGGCGCTGGTTTCGACCTCGGACATCGCGCTGGTCACTTCCTTCAGGCCTGAAGACTGCTGGTCGGCCTGGGTTGCGATATCCGTGACACTGGTTGTCAGTTCGTCGATTTCGCCGGTGATGGAATGGAGGGCCTTGCTTGTCCGGTTGACCAGATCGACACCCTGAACCATTTCTTCATTGGACTCAGAGACGAGACTGTCGATTTCCTTTGCGGCGTCGGCAGTGCGCTGCGCAAGAGAACGCACCTCTCCGGCGACAACGGAAAACCCGGTCCCTGACGCCCCCGCCCGGGCCGCCTCGACCGAGGCATTCAATGCCAGCAGATTGGTCTGAAAAGCGATATCACCAATGATCGTACTGATGGACGCAATTTTGTTCGAAAAGTCCTCGATCCGGTTGACAGATTGCACCGTTTCGCCGATCAGCCGGTCGGCATTCTCGGCGTTGCTGCGCACAAGACGGGCCAGTTTGTCTGCATTCGCGGCGCTTTCGGCCGTCGTCTGGATCGACACCGTCATCTGCGTGAGAGTGGCCGTGGTTTCCTGAACAGCCGCCGCCGTTGTCTCCGTCTGACGGGACAAGGACGTGCTTGATTCAGACAGGGTTCTGATCGTGTCGGTCACTGAATCAGAGGATGTCGCAATGGACTGAACAAGCGCTTCCAGAGAGTCCATCGCAGCGTTGAAATCATGCGCCATGCTTCGGTATTCATCGCCGATGTCGTCAGACAGACGGGTGTTCAACCGGCCACTTGCAAGGTTTTGAAGCGCCTGCCCGAACCCGCCAACCAGTTTGTCTTTCTGATCTCCGCGCTCGCGCTCGATCTCCGCGTTTAGTTCCTCGATTCGCAGGGCGTTCTGCTTGAAGATTTCCGTTGCCTGCGCCATGCCCCCGATTTCGTCATTGCGCGCGGCGTAAGGTATGTCGATCTTGTTGTTCCCATCGGCAAGTGCACGCATCGCGTCGGTCAGGCCGGAGATCGCGCCCCCTGTGTTTCTCCCGACGAAGATCGCAAGCGCGCCGCCAGCGAGACAGGCAAAGCCCATCGCCGCCACGATCAGCTGGATGGCGATCTGCCGGTTGGTTTCGTTCCGGGAGACACGGAGGATCATCAAGTCCTCTTCTATGGCAGAAAACTCGGACATGATCTGCCGAAAATTGTCAAAATAGGCCTTCCCTTCGGCCGCCCGCACGATGTCGGCCATGTCGTCCATCGTCGCAGCATTCCCGATGTCCCGACGCAACTGGATCACCGGTGTGACGACCTGCGCCCTCCAGTCCATAATGGTGTTGAGCGCAGCCCCCAGCAATTCGACCTGTGGGGGATTGTCACTGACGGTCTCCTGCAGCGTCCGGATGCCCGTCTCGAAATGTTCCACCCCGGCATTGAACGGCTCTAGAAACGCTTCGCGACCGGCAAGAAGATACCCGCGCATTCCGGTTTCCATATCAACGGCGGCCAGAAGGATCTGACGGGCATCAAGCATCACCCTGTAGGTGTGTGTCACCCAGTCCAGTGTGTCCCGGACCGCGCCACGATCCACGGCGCCATTCTGCAGCTTGCGCTCCAGCTCGGCCGTGCGCCGCTCCAGCAAGTCGGCTTCGGTCTGAATGAAGGTCGCGATCTGGGCGCGGAATGCGTCAAAGAACGCCTTGCCTTCACCCCTGGCGACGATACCGGCCAGATCGTTCATCGTTTCCGCATCGCCGATCTCTCGCCGAAGCGCAATCCGGGGTTCGACGATATCGGCGAGCCAGGTCTCGATGATTGTCCCGGCCTCGCCCAGGCGCGCGACCTGGGGTGGATTGTCACTGACCGTTTCGGACAGTTCGGCAATCAAAGCCTGAAAATTTGACTTTCCGGTTGTCAGAGGCTCCAGGAAAGTCTCATCCCCGGAGAGCAGAAACCCCCGCATGCCGGTTTCCATGTTCACCGCTTCCATAACGAGTGTGTCCGCGCTCCGAAGCACGTTCTGGGTGTGGTCGACCCATTTCTGCGTTGCATTCATGTTGCCAAAGCTTTTCAGCGCAACGGCTCCGATGATGAGCGCGAGTGCGAGTGGCACAAAACCGCAGATCAGTACCTTTTGTTTTACAGACAGTTTACCGAGCATGTGGGGTCTCACTTGAAAAATCCTGCCGGAGTTCTGCCGAAAAGGTGTTTATCAATGCTTACGAAACGCAAAGAGATGCAGGCAAACCGCGATTTTCTGCGCTCATCCGGCGTGTCTGCGGCTGTGATGCTCAGTTCTGCGGGCCGGGAACCGCCGTGCCGATCATGCAATCGCGCGTGACGAGCGCTGCCAGCTCGTCGGCGGTCATGCCATCGGAACCGGCAGGCCGGGCAGGCAAAACCACATATCGCATGTCCGCGGTGCTGTCATGCACACGGACCTGCACATCCGCAGTCAGTTCAAGACCGAATTCGCGCAGCAACCGGCGGGGTTCTTTCACGGCGCGCGACCGGTATGCACGGGTTTTGTACCAGTCCGGCGGAAGTCCCAACAGATTGCGCGGATAGCATGAGCACAGCGTGCAGACGATGAGGTTATGAACCTTTGCAGTGTTTTCCACGGCAATCAGACGCAGCGGACCGATATCAAATCCCATTTCACGACTTGCCGCCGACGCGTCGGCCAGCAGGCGCGTCCTGAAGTCCGGGTCGGTCCATGCACGAGCCACAAGTGCTGCACCGTTGGCCGGGCTTCGCGCATCCATCTCCGCGATCTGGGCGTTGATGCGTGCTGGTGTCAGATGGCCCTTTTCGACCAGCAACTCCCGAACCGCGATTTCCATACGCTGCCAGTAGGTGAGTGCGGTGTCGTTGTCTTCGCGGAACGGGTGGCCGGACGGGCTGAGATGATCGTGTGGCATGATCTAGACCCGCTCCAGCCAGTGTTCGTAAAGTTCTGCATCCAGAGTATCGGTCGGCGTTTCCGTGTCGTCGCCCCAAAGCTCTGCCATGGTGAAGCGTACGCGGTAGAGCGTTTTGTGCTCTGCCGGCAGGCCATAGGCCAATTGTTCGGGATTGGCGAAAGGGCCAAGTTCGCGTTCGATGTGCCCTTCCTTGCCACGCAGGTAGAAAGGGGCCCTGACATGGCCGGGGGGTGTCACTGCGCGCACGCGTACCCTAGTCATCGGCTTCCCCCTTCTGCGCGTCACCGTAATTTGCACCCCGTGCGGCGACGTCTTCCATCCGCGCGCCGAGTTCCTCAAGCGTGTAAACGCCCGCCTCGATCAGGTTCTGATTGATCGCCGCGATCCAGCGCTCGTAGTAGCTGTACTTTTCAAAAGCGTCCTCGCCCATGTCCTCCAGCGCACGGCGTAAGCCATCCACAGTGAAAAACCCCATCGAGCTGCAAAGCACCATCAACGCATCGACCCGCTTTTCCCAAAGCGCGAAGTCATGGTCGTCCATCGAGACAGGACCAGCGGGTTGGCCTCCCATGTCGTGCCAACGATGCTCTGGCGTGTCGGTCATGACGGCAGGCTAGGCCGCTGGCGTCACGAAGTCCATGTTGCGATCAGATCCGGTGGTCTTTGTCCTTCGGCCGGTTCACATACAGCATCATGCCCGCGCTGATCAGCAGAACGAAGCCCACAAACAGCGCGGGAGACCCGACACAGCCCTCGGCCCGGGCGGCAGGCAGCAGCCCGCCGGTTCCGTCAAGGAAGGTGAAGGACGCGACGGCAAAGCTCCAACCGACAAAGACAGCAAGCGCGCCCCAACTGCTTCGAAACCGCAATACGAGGACTGTCGCAAGAAGCAGAAGCAGCGAAACCGGCGTTCCCATGAGCGCAAGCGTCTCTTCCCAGACGCTGACCGCCTGTCCATCCCAATCGGGACGGATCCTGTCGCAGACCTCGGCGTGTGCACCGGCCGGGACACATACGGCTGCCGCAAGGATCACTCCTCTTCGAACGGGTCCCATTCGTCGTCCACTTCGGGAAGGGCGTCAGCCTCGGCTTGCATGTCGCGTTCTTTCTGCGTCAGTACGGTGACAATCTCGGCCTTCGGGAAAGCCTCGAAAACGGCGCCGACAAGAGGATGTGCGCGGGCTTCGGTCTTCAGGGCATCGCGACTGGCGTTTTCCTGTTCGTCGATGGTTTGGCCGCCACCCTCGTTGACAACGCTCACGGCCCATCGGTTTCCGGTCCAGCGCGTCAGCGCCGCGCCAAGACGGGGTGCAAGATCTCTGGGTGCCGTCGATGTCGGCACAAATTCGATGCGTCCGGGCCGGTAAGACACCAGGCGCAGCGCGCTTTTGACCTCGATCAGAAGCTTCTGATCGCGGTTGGCGCGGATGAGATCAACCACATGGTCGAACGTCGGGTAACGGGCCAGCGCGGTGTCCGCTTCAGTGGCCAGTGCGGTCGCCTCACCATGCGATCCGGAGGGTCCTGGCGGTGCGGAAACCGGATCGGGCGGTGCAGGCTGTGCCGGGCTGTGAGCGGTCTGCGACGGAGATGCGGCCCGAGGTCCCGGCCGGGGCGTCTGCGCGCGCGCCGGAGACGGTGTGGCCGCGGGCGCGTCGCGCAGAGTGCGGACCACATCCCCCGGCGTTGGCAGGTCGGCCACGTGGGTCAGCCGGATCACCGCCATTTCAGCGGCCATCATGGCGTTCGGCGCCGCGGCCACCTCTTCCAGCGCTTTCAACAGCATCTGCCACGCACGGCTCAGAACGCGCATCGGCAGGGCCTCGGCCAGGGCAATGCCCCGGCTGCGTTCGTCGGGGCCAATTGTGGGATCTTCGGCGGCATCCGGCGTGATCTTGACCACACTGATCCAGTGGGTGATCTCGGCCAGATCACGCAGCACGGCCATCGGATCGGCGCCATCTGCATACTGCGCCGAAAGTTCCGACAAAGCACCTGACGCGTCGCCTTTCATCACGAGATCAAAGAGATCAAGCACGCGGCCCCGATCCGCCAGCCCCAGCATCGCGCGGACCTGCTCGGCCCCGGTTTCGCCCGCGCCGTGGCTGATCGCCTGATCGAGCAGCGATGTCGCGTCGCGGGCCGAGCCTTCGGCCGCGCGGACAATCAGGGCCAGTGCCTCGTCCGTGATACTTGCATTCTCTGCGTCCGCGATCCGGCGCAGAAGGCTGATCATGTCTTCTG
>JBCCHI010000134.1:0-9298 GCA_039028815.1 Pseudomonadota bacterium | reverse complement strand
CCGGGCTTTGATGCGGTGGCCAAGCTGAAGTATCCGCATCTGGAGCGGATCAATCACATCCACCATGCGGGCAATTCGTCGGGCATCGTGGATGGCTCGGCAGGCGTGCTGATCGGCAATGAGGAATTTGGCAAAAAGTACGGGCTCAAGCCGCGCGCGCGGATCAAGGCCACCTGCAAGATCGGCACCGATCCGACGATCATGCTGACCGGTCCCGTGCCCGCCACGCAAAAGATCCTGGCCGACAGCGGCATGGAGATCGGCGATATCGATCTCTTCGAGGTCAACGAGGCCTTTGCCTCAGTGGTGTTGCGGTTTCAGCAGGCCTTTGACGTCGATCCGGGCGTGGTCAATGTCAATGGCGGCTCGATCGCCATGGGCCATCCACTGGGCGCGACCGGTGCAATCATCATCGGCACGCTTCTCGATGAGCTGGAGCGCACCGACCGCGAAACCGGTCTGGCCACGCTCTGCATTGCCTCGGGTATGGGGGCCGCCACGATCATCGAGCGGGTCTGATGCCAAAGGTTGATATCGACAGGGCGCCCGTGGTGCGAGGTTCGGACTACCCTGCGCCGCTGCACGCAGAGTTCGCGGATCGCGTCAGGCGCCGTTTGGGCGATGCTGTCGGGATCAAGGGGTTTGGTGTCAATCTGACCACGGTGCCTGCGGGCGCGCGGTCGTCGCTGCGTCACTGGCACGAGGTCGAGGACGAAATGGTGTTCGTTCTGAGCGGCACGCTGACCCTGATCGACGATGACGGCGAGACCGAGATCGGGCCCGGCGAAGCGGCCGGGTTTCCCGGTGGCACGTCCAACGCCCATCACTTTGAAAACCGCGGCCAGACCGAGGCCGTGGTCCTGGAGATCGGCACGCGTCCCGGTGCGGACCGCTGCCACTATGCGGATCACGATCTGGTCGCCCACGATCAGGACGGCACCACCTGGTACGCCCGGCGCGACGGCACACCGGTCACCGAGGTCACGAAACGGTTTGAATGAACAGGACGGCCGGCGATCGGCCAGCCACAGAACGGATACGGGCGCAGCCCGCAAGCGACACCCCGAGGGGAGAGGACAGATGACTGATTTCACAATGGAAAAAGGCGCAGACGGCGTCGCGATCATCACCTGGGACACGGTTGGCAAGTCCATGAACGTGATGAACCAGCAGGGCTTTTTCGATCTGGAGGCGCTGATTGACGACGCGTTGGCCGACGATGCGGTCAAGGGCGTGATCCTGACTTCGGGCAAACCCGGTTCTTTCGCGGGGGGCATGGACCTCAACATCATCGCACGCATGAAGGAGATGGCGGGTGACAGCCCGGCGCAGGGCCTGATGGACGGGTTGATGCGGATGCATGGGATTTTGCGCAAGATTGAGCGCGGCGGCATGGACGACAAGAACAAGGGCGGCAAGCCGATCGCCTGTTGTCTACCCGGCACGGCGCTTGGCATCGGGCTGGAGATTCCGCTGTCCTGTCACCGTGTGTTTGCCGCCGACAACCCCAAGGCCAAGATCGGACTGCCCGAGATCATGGTGGGTATATTTCCCGGCATGGGCGGCACCACGCGGCTGGTGCGCAAACTGGGCGCGATGGCGGCCGCGCCGCTCCTGCTCGAAGGGAAACTGAACGACCCGAAAGGTGCGAAGTCGGCGGGACTGGTCGATGAGGTGGTGCCCGCGGACGAGCTTATCGAGACGGCACGCGCCTGGGTTCTGTCCGAACCTTCGATCGCAAAGCCCTGGGATGAAAAGGGCTACAAAATGCCTGGTGGCGCGCCGTATCATCCGGCCGGTTTCATGACCTATGTGGGCGCCTCAGCGATGGTGAACGGCAAGACGCAAGGCGCGTTTCCGGCGGCCAAGGCGCTGCTCAGCGCGGTCTATGAGGGCGCGCTTGTGCCATTTGATACCGCACTCAGAATCGAGGCGCGCTGGTTCACAAACGTGCTGATGAACCCGTCTTCGGCGGCGATGATCCGCTCGCTTTTCATCAACAAGGAAGCGCTGGAAAAGGGCGCGAACCGACCCGATGTGGCCGATCAGACAGTCAGAAAAGTGGGCGTCATGGGCGCGGGCATGATGGGCGCGGGCATCGCGCTTGTGTCGGCCAATGCGGGCATGGAGGTCGTGCTGGTCGACCAGCAACAGGACTCGGCCGACCGGGGCAAGGCCTACACGGCGGACTATCTGGACAAAGGGATAAAGCGCGGCAAGTCCACGCCGGAAAAGAAAGAGCAGGTCCTGTCGCGGATCACCGCCACGACCGATTACGCTGCGCTCGACGGCGCGGATCTGATCATCGAAGCGGTGTTCGAAGATCCCGGCGTGAAGGCGGAGGTGACGAAGAACGTGCTGAAAGCCGTAGGGCCGGACTGCATTTTCGCCACCAACACCTCGACCCTGCCGATTACGGAACTGGCCAAGGCGTCGGAGTCGCCGGAGAATTTCATCGGCATCCATTTCTTCTCGCCGGTTGAAAAGATGATGCTGGTCGAAATCATCAAGGGAGCGGAAACCGGCCCGCGCGCCGTGGCCAAGGCGCTGGACTATGTGCGCCAGATTAGAAAGACCCCGATCGTGGTCAACGATGCGCGGTTCTTTTTCTGCAACCGGTGTATCATCCCCTACATCAATGAGGGCATCCGCATGGTGGCCGAGGGCGTGGCCCCAGCGCTGATCGACAATGCGGCGCGTCAGTTGGGCTTTCCGGTCGGGCCGCTTCAGCTGGTGGATGAGACATCCATTGATCTGGGTGCGAAGATTGCCCGCGCCACCAGGGCGGCGATGGGCGACGCGTATCCCGACGGTGCGGTCGACGATGTGATCTTCTGGATGGAAAAGGAAGGACGGCTGGGCCGCAAGTCCAATGCCGGGTTCTTCGACTACGACGAGAAGGGCAAGCGGCAGGGCTATTGGGCGGGGCTGGCAGACCGCTATCCGCCAGCCGGGGCGCAACCCGATCTGACCGAAGTGCAACAGCGGCTAATGTTTGCTCAGGTCCTGGAGGCCGTGCGCGCGCTGGAAGAGGGTGTGCTGGAGGACATCCGCGAAGGCGATGTGGGCGCAATTCTGGCCTGGGGATTCGCGCCCTGGTCCGGCGGTCCCTTTGCCTGGCTTGACATCATCGGGACCCCCTATGCCGCAGAACGCTGCGACGCTCTGGCCAAGACATATGGCGCGCGTTTCGAAACGCCAAAGCTGCTGCGCGAAATGGCAGATTCAGGCGACAGCTTCTACGCGCGTTTCGGCGGAGGTGCGAAAGACGCCGAGGCGGCCTGAACCACAGCGCCGAACAAAAAACGCGCGCGCCGCACTTCGGCGCGCGCAAGTTAAGGTTTATTTAACCAGTTATCCTCTTCTTAAGGATGTGTACTGCGCACGTGGTGGGTGTGGCATACAGGAGAATTTGTATGCGTATCACTCTGTTCTCGCTTTTGTTCTGTCTGGTATCGGCTGGTGCGTTCGCTGCGTCTGTGACCAGCGCCAGCCTGCAAAATGTGACGCTCGCACCACCGCAAACACCCACGCCCTCCGCCCCTGTACAGAAGACTGTGCGCCCGGAGAAGGCGGATGTGTTCCGGGACACAGAGCCTGTCCTTTCCGGAACGCCCACGTGCCGGGCCCCGGGACTGGCCGGCACATTCGGTGTCTCGCACATGTTTCGGGGGACGACCGTGCTTCAGCAGATGGAGGGCCGGTTTCCGTCAAAGCTGGCCAACGCGGTGCCCCTTGTTCTCGCATCTGCCGGCACCATCACACATGGTCACACCACAGCAACCGCCCCGGTCGGCGCGGGCAGTTTGAACTTTTCCGTGCCCGGCCGGCGCATCATGGCATGGCTTCAGCAGGACTCGATCCAGGAACGGAAAATGCGGCGCGAACGCCTTGCCAGCCAGCTGAATGGATTTGTTCTGCTGCTGACCACATGGCTTGTGGTCAAGTTGCTCTGGCATCTCTGCCCCAGGCGCGTCGTGGGAACCTGAGAGCCCCCTCGAAAACAAACGGGCAGTGCGGTACGCGCTGCCCGTCTGGCACGGAACCGGTCTCGCAGCCCGGTTCCGTGACTTTGTGCGGTTCCGTGCTAGACCGCGTAGGGTGCTGAATCGCGGCTTAGCTTGCTGCGGGCAAAGGCGAGAACGGCGGCGGACCAGGCGTCCGACGTTGAGGCGGCAGGCACAGGGCGTTCCGTTGACGCGCTCGGGCCTTCCGTCAGGCGGCGCGCCTCTGCCAGCGACAGAAGCGTGTAGAGTGGCTGCGGCGGGGCCGTGTCGGATCCGGACATCGCGTCATAGCTTGCCGGGCAGTAAAACAGCGCGCCATTGTCTGAAAAGACGACCTGTTCGCTCGCAAAGTGCAATACGATGACCGAAAGATCGCCTGACGGCGCGGCGCGTTCGACACCGGGGCGCCCTTCTATCGCCTGCGCGGGGATTAGCGCGAAGGGATCGCCGTAGATCTCTTCAGCTGCGTCACTTTCGATCATGACACCCTGCCCTGGCAGAACGTCCATCGCCGTCCGGTTTCCAAGTGCCCCGGGCGGTACATGCAGCGGCCAGAAGCTTTCGGGACAGCCCTCGCTGCCGTCCCACAGACGTACACGGCTGACCCGCGTGATCTGTTGCAACCCCTCGTCAAAGGTCAGAACGCGATCACCCTGGGCCAGGGCATCCACCGGACGCCACCCCATTGTCGTGGCAATGCGTGTGCCCGCTAGCAGGCCCAGGGCCAGTGGTCGCGGGCGCGACGCGGTTTCGTGGGTAATGTCCTCTCCGTTGAGGAAGGCAGCGATATTGTCGAGCATGATAAATCCCCGATCAGGCCAGAAGCGGCAGAGTGGCAATCACGAGAATTTGGAGTGATTCTGAGGACCAGATCAGGTCCGAAAAGGGGCAGAATTCGGGCATTGTCGCCCCAATAAGCACAATATGATCCCCTTTCGTCGAACTGTCTTTGTTTTGCAGACAGTCCTGCCCGAAAAAGGGAACGGCTGAGTAATGATTTGGGCCAAAACACGACGAATTCACCCCTGAGACCATCAGATTCGACACACGATCAACTGAAACGCGAATCAGACACCTTCGCTGATCAGAAGCTGTAGCCGAAGCGTTCGATGTCTTCCCGGCAGAGCACACCGAGGTGGTCGGCGTCTGCCAAACCGTAGGCTGTCCGGTAGTCGGACGCGCGCCGGGACGCGTTGCAATGCGGCAGATCCAGCCGAAACCCGAGATGATCCCAGAGCGGCTCGGCATCCTCTTGCCAGTGCTCCAGGCGAATCCACAGACAGTCACGCTCTTGCCCGGAACAATCGGTCACGTAATGGGCGTAGGGGCGCGCCTTGAGCGCGGCGGCGCAGAGCGGGGCATTCAGAAAACCCGAAAAGTCAGTGTCCCGGGACAGGCGCACCAGCGGGTGGTCGAACCGCTGCATCCGGGACCAGGTGTAAAGGCTGAACACTCTGTCCCAGGGATTCCGCACCATCGACACAACAAGCGCGTCGTCGATGAAACTCTTGGCCACCAGACCGTCGATATCTGCAAGCGTGCTGTGCTTCCAGAGGCGACCGGCGCTGTCGATCCCTTTCAGTCTTCGCCTGCGTTGCCGTGCCTTCGGCGTGTCGCCGATCGGAAGATCATCTGCCATGGCCCGGCTTTCCAGCGCGCGCGTCATCGACGTGCCGCCGGTCTTCGGAATATGCACGAACACAAAGCGGCGGCCGGACGAGATGTACATGACGGCACGCTACAGCGTTTCGCGACAAACCCGAAACACAGAGTGTCGCGAAACGCAGTGTGTCGTTCATGTGCTGCGCGCCTTTCGCCTTCGGCTGATGTTTCAGGTCAAAGGCGAAAGGCTTTAGGCCAACGGCACGCGATGGAACAGCAGGCACCGCCCGGCACTGCCGCTGCTCCGACAGACCGGCACCTGACGCCGCGTGCAGAAAGATTTCCGAAAACCGGGCGCGCCCTGCGTCACCCCGTGCCGCCCCGCACCGGAGCCAGCCAAAGCCGGCCCTTTGCAATCGGCGCGAAATCGGCAATATCTCTGCCCGGCACAAGAGGGATCAGGGAGAGGCGTCTATGGGCTGGCTGAAAGACGAAACCGGACTGGACAAGAACGCGGCCAACTTTGTGCCCATGACGCCGTTGTCTCATCTGCGGCGGGCCCGGCATGTGTTTCCCGATCATGAGGCCGTGATCTATGGCACTGTCCGACGCACCTACAAGGAGTATTACGACCGGTGCACGCGACTGGCCTCGGCGCTGGTCGGAATCGGCGTAAAGCCGGGTGACGTGGTGGCCACTCTGTTGCCGAATGTGCCTGCTCACGCAGAGGCGCATTTTGGCGTGCCCGCCAGCGGCGCGGTGCTGAACACGATCAACACCCGGCTTGAGGCCGACACCATCGCCTATATCCTGGACCACGGCGAGGCGCGCGTTTTGCTGGTGGATCCGCAGTTTCTGCCGGTGACCGCACAAGCCGTCGAGCTGATGGAGGGCAATCCGCCTGCAATCATCGAAGTGCCCGATGATGCGGCCGGGGTGCACGCCTTTGGCGACTATACGCATTACGAGGACTTCCTGGACACCGGCGACCCCGAGTTCGACTGGCTCATGCCCGAAGACGAATGGGAGAGCCTGGCGCTCAATTACACCTCGGGCACGACGGGCCGCCCCAAGGGCGTGGTCTATCATCATCGCGGGGCCTACATGCTGACCCTTGGCACAGCGATCACATGGCCCCTGCCCCGGCACGCGCGGTACCTGACGATCGTTCCGCTGTTTCACTGCAACAACTGGAATCATATCTGGACCCTGCCAATGGTGGGCGGCACGGCGGTGTGCTGCCGCGATATCACGGCCAGCGCGATTTACGACGCAATCGCCGATGAGGGCGTGACGCATTTCGGGGCGGCGCCGATTGTTCTGAACATGATCGTGAACGCCAAAGACGACGAGCGTCGCAGCTTTGACCATACCGTCAGCGTCCTGACCGCCGGTGCCCCGCCGCCGGCCGCCACGTTACGCGCGATCGAACCCCTGGGCTTTGACGTGACACAGGTTTACGGCCTGACAGAGACCTATGGCCACGTCACAGAATGCATGTGGCAGGACCGCTGGAACGACAAGCCCGAAGAGGAGCGCTACGCCATCAAGGCGCGCACCGGTATTCTCATGCCCTTCATGGAAGATATCACCTCGATGGACCCCGAAACCATGACCCAGGTTCCGATGGACGGCAAAACCCAGGGCGAGGTCATGATCCGCGGCAATTCGGTGATGAAGGGATACCTCAAGAACCCGCATGCCACCAAAGAGTGCTTTCGCGGCGGATACTTCCATTCCGGAGATATCGCGTATCAGCATGAGGACGGCTATCTGAAGATCGCCGACCGGGCCAAGGACATCATCATCTCGGGGGGGGAGAACATCAGTTCGATCGAGATCGAGGGCGCGCTGATGAAACACCCCGCCGTGCTGTTGTGCGCGGTGGTGGCGATGCCGGACGAGAAATGGGGCGAAGTGCCGTGTGCCTTTGTCGAACTGAAGGACGGCGCGGACGTCTCAGAGCCCGATCTGATTGCGCACACCCGCACGCTTCTGGCCGGATTCAAGTGCCCCAAGAAGGTGGTGTTCAAGGAATTGCCCAAAACATCGACGGGCAAAATTCAGAAATTTGAGCTGCGCAAGGAATTTCAGCCCGGCTGATGTCCCGGAATCCGACTTCAGGCACCGCCTTGTGGTGATTGCCGCAGGGGGCTGCGTTGTGCTACGCTGGGTGAAAATGGGGCGGAGCAGGCCCAATCGGTTATGACAGCACGTGAATGAGGCCCCGGACATGGCGGGCCAGAGATGACGGCATTGAACAAATACGAGCGGCTTGAAGCTGCCGGCCTCTGGCGTGCGGAGCCAGGGGCACAATCCGTTAATGTCTACATCTCGATGGGCGACGCCAGTCTGACAATCACCGATCTTGGCGGGCGACCCATGGGACACTGGTCGCTGGCGGCCATCGAGCGACGCAATCCGGGCAAACGGCCCGCCGTATTCTTTCCTGCAGGCGATCCCGGACAGTCCATCGAACTGGGCGAAGATGCCAGCCCGATGATCGAGGCGCTGGAACAGGTGCGGACCGCCATCGGGCGCAAACGGCCGCATCCCGGACGCTTGCGGCTGATGACGCTGGCAGGGTCCTTCGCAGCCGTGGCGGGGCTGATGGCGTTCTGGCTGCCGGATGTCGTGCGTGATCATGTGGCCCGCGTTTTGCCGGAGGTGACGCGCGCCGAAATCGGCATGACCTTGCAAAACCGCATCGGGCGCGTCACGGGTCCGGCCTGCAACACCGGGGACGGACAGCAGGCGCTGGTCCGGCTCGCCGGCGTTCTGCCCGCAGAGACGCGGCCAAAGCAGATACAGGTGGTGCGCAACGGCGTGCGGTCCACTCTGGCCCTGCCGGGCGGTACGATCCTTACTGGGCGCGTTCTGGTAGAGGATTACGAAGATCCAGACGTGTTCACCGGGTTTGTCGTGGCCGAAACGCTCTATGCCGCACAGAACAATCCGCTCCGCGCTGTTCTGGACAAGGCAACGGTCTGGGAGGCCCTGCGCCTGCTGACAACGGGCACGCCTCCCGAACCCATGCTGGCGCGCTACGCCGAGCATGCGCTGACGGCCACGCCTTCGGCTCTCGAAGATGAACTGATGCTGCAAGGCTTCAGGGCAGCCGGACTGCGCACGACCCCCTACGCCTATGCGGTTGACATGACCGGCGAAACGGTGCTGGGGCTGATCGAGGCAGATCCGTTTGCCGGTGAAACGCCTGCCTCCCTGCTCAGCGACGCCGACTGGTTGCGGCTGCAGGGTATCTGCGGAACCTGAATCGCTGATCGCGCGCGCCCGAGACACCGCCACTGGCCGAACAGCGCCGCATGTCACGCGCGGCGCGGCACCGCTTGCGGTCTTGAGTGCCACAGGTGCCACGGACCGCGCCGGACAGGCCACCGAAAGCGCGGACCCTTTGGGTCGGTCCGGGGTCGGATGCGGCCTACTTGCGCAACGTCGCACCCGGATAGGCCGTGCGCAGCCGCGCAAAGGCCGCATCCAGCTGAGCCTGGGTTGCGAACGGACCCGCAAGGGCGGCCGTGTATGTCACCCCGCCAGAGCGCCGGGGCGAAATCGCCGCCGGCAGACCGGCCTGCGTCATCAGACGCGCGGCTTCGCGTGCCTTGGACTCGGTGCGGAACACCCCGGCCTCAACATACCGATGGCTGGGCGCTGCCGCAGCCGATCGGGTG
>JBCCHI010000133.1:0-9322 GCA_039028815.1 Pseudomonadota bacterium | reverse complement strand
GTGTAGATGGCGATCGTATAAAGCAGTTTTTCACGGGGCGCTCTGATCGCGTCTGCCGGCGATGCATAGCCCGGTCCACAACAGTCCATGGTTTATCCTCCCATCCGGCCAGCTTCCATGCGATCTGCGATGGCGACGATCCGGTACATGTCCCTCAGGACGGGTTTTTCGATGAGTTTGCCGTCGATCACCACAAGCCCGGTATCCGCGGCTTCGAAGTCACCAATGATGCGGCGCGCGCGGGCGATTTGGGCCTCAGTGGGGGTAAACACCTCGTTGAGCGTGACGATCTGTTTTGGATGGACAGACCCTTTCCCGGCAAACCCCAGATCGCGCACCTTTTCCGCCTCGACCCGCATGCCGTCGGGGTCATCCAGATCCAGAAACGGCACGTCAATCACATCCAGGCCCGCCGCCGCCGAGGCATGCACCACCCGCGACCGGGCGTAGAGAAGCCCGTCGTAGGTGTTCCGGCAACGCAGCTCGGCTGCCATGTCGACGCCGCCAAAGAACATGGCATCTATCCGGTCAGAGCACCGAGCAATCTCAAATGCGGCCTCCAGCCCCTCGTTGGTCTCTATGATCACATGAAGGCGGGTGGCGTGACCGGCCTCTGTCAGCAGTTGATCCAGAATCACGACCTCGTCCGGTGTGCGCACCTTGGGCATCATCAGGGCAGGCGGTGGCGCAGGGGTCGCGAGGATTGCGCTTACGTCTTCAACACCGAACCGTTCGCGCATCGAATTGATCCTGACAATCCGTTCCACCCCGTCATCTGGCTGTGGACCCTCAAACAGCGAAAGTGCTTTCTGCCGGGCTTCAGCCTTGTCTTTCGGCGCGATGCCGTCCTCCAGCTCGACGCACACAATGTCTGCGCCGCATGCCAGGGCCTTGGGGAACATATCGGGTCTCAGCCCGGGTGTGAATATGAAGCTTCGCCTCGGGCGAACCATGCGGTGCGAAATGCGTTCGGACACTGGACTCCCCCCGGAAACTGTCTTTTGCGACCGCCTTTGGTGGACCGTCGGATGCTTTCACTCGACCCTCTGTCCCCGGTTCCCGGTGACACCGGTCAACCGGAACCGGCCGGGCTGATCCGACGGATCCGCTGTAAGTGTTAGTGCATGACCGGCCCCCGGTCCATCGGGACGATGGTGTCCGGTGCGGGTGGCCGATCGCCCGATGCACCGCGTGGTCGTCTGGTGTTGCAGCGCGTCCGCCAGTCTCTGCCCTTCGTTTCACAAGCATAACGCCGGACCAGTCCGGAGTGGCCATTCCACTTTGTATATCTTATGCCAGCACCCTATTTTGCGGCTATGGATCACATAGACAAGCTCACCGACTGGATGATCAACGAAGGCCGCCGCTCGGGCGATCCTGTCAAAGTCGTATCGCATTTCTGCACGTCATTGATTGACGCCGGCGTGCCGCTGTGGCGCGCCAATATCGGCCAGCGGTTTGCCAATCCCCTGCTCATCGCCTGGGGTGTCGTCTGGACGCCCGAAGAAACCGAGATCTACGACGTGACGCACGAAGTCACGCAGACGGACAGCTACATCGGCAGTTCGTTCGAGTACCTCATGGAGCACAAAAAACCCCTGCACAAAAGTCTGCGCCAGCTTGACCCTGAGACCGATCACATCTCGTATCTGGAATTTGCCGGGATGGGCGCCACGGACTACTACGCCTCGTTGCTTTCTTATGGCGACGGATCAGTGCATGGATGCACATTTGTGACGCGGGATGAAAACGGGTTCCTGCCGCAGCACCTTGAGATGATTGAAGCTGCGTTGTTGCCTTTGTCCTGTGCCATGGAACCCGTCACCATGCGCAAATCCTCCAAGGGACTGTTGCGAACCTATCTGGGGGACGGGCCGTCTGATGCCGTCTGGGATGGCACCATCAAACGCGGAGAACGCACCTCGATCGAGGCCGTCGTCATGTCCTGCGACCTGCGCGGCTTTACCGAACTGTCAAACACCGTGAGTGAAGAGCGCGTTTTCGAAGCCTTGAGCGGGTATTTTGATCTGGTGGTCCAGTCGGTCGAGGAGAATGGGGGTGACGTTCTGAAGTTCATAGGCGACGGGATTTTGTCCATCTTTCCGATTTCCGACTGGGCCGACCGGGCCGGGCAATGTAGAAATGCGGTGCGCGCGGCGCACACGGCCATGGCCGGACTTGCCACGCTCAACGCCGACCGGGCGCAGGCCGGTCAGCCGCCGTTGAATTTTGGCGTCGGCATTGATGTCGGGCGCGTCAGCTATGGCAATATCGGAAGCCCTGGCAGACTGGATTTCACGGTGCTGGGCCGGGCGGTGAATGTCGCAAGCCGCATCGAAGGGCTGACCAAAACACTTGGTCACCGGATTTTGGCCAGTGAGGGCGTGGCAGAGACCATACCTGATCTTTTTGCCCCATGTGGCCCTCACAGGATACGCGGTCTTGTCGATCCAATAAACCTGTTCATGCCGATTGAGGCATCCGACCAGAGCCCTTCGCCTTTACCCTGAAACGTCAGTTATAGGCGAACGGCGCACAGCATATGAACGCTGCAGCGCGGGCGCACCCGCACCGGGTGCCGGGGGCCAGAGGCCAGCCCCCCCAGGCCGCTTCCTGCGCAAACCGGGCGCGCGCCCCCGGTTCGGCCCCTGCCTTCATCTTTCCCGACATACTCCAGTCCGTCGCAGGCGTGTAAGGATGTTTGCGGGCGGGAGCTCGAAAATATCCGGATGCTCTGACTGATCAGAGGCATCGTCTCCGGGTGCCGACTCTGGGCGCAGGGCACCATCACGGCTATGGTGCAGCATGGGGAATGAAAACACCGACCTGTCCTTTTACGACCGTTTGCCCGGACACGCCGACTTCGCCGGTTTGTCGGACGCGGAAAGGTACGCGCCTTTGCCAGATGACTGGTGGATCGGAACCTCGGACGTCAGGGGATCAACCCAGGCGGTCGAGGACGGCAGATACAAGACAGTCAACATGGTTGGTGCTGCCGTGATTTCCGGCCAGATCAACGCGCATGGCGGCGGCTCTTTTCCCTATATTTTCGGTGGCGATGGCGCGAGTTTTGCCGTGCCGCCTGCGTGGAAAGAACGTGCCAGCGATGCGCTGGCTGCGGTTCGATTGTGGGCGCGCGAAGAGTTCGACATGGACCTGCGGATCGGCATCGTGTCCATGTCAGAGATCCGATCGGCCGGTTTCGATGTGAGAGTGGCCCGGTTTCAGATCTCCGACGCTGTCGATTATGCGATGTTTTCCGGTGGTGGTCTGAACTGGTCAGAAACACAGATGAAAGCGGGCCATCATTCCATTCCGGAGGCCCGCCCGGGGTCGATGCCGGATCTGACCGGCTTGTCCTGTCGATGGAGCCACATGCCCAGCAGGCACGGCGTCATCCTGTCGTTGATTGTCGTGCCGCAGGACACCGTCCCCTGGCCTGCCTTCGCACAGTTCATTGCCCGTGTGCTTGATCGTATCAGCCGCCTTGAGGCAAGTGGCCACCCCTCGGCCAGGGAAGGACCGGGCGTGTCCTGGCCCCCTGCCGGTGCTGCGCTTGAGGCGCATGCTCAACACGGGCAGGGCTCTTTTGGCAAAGCGCTTGGGAAAGCCCTGTTCGAAAGCTGGGTTGCCTGGGCCCTGATCAGGACCGGGCTGAAGGTCGGGGGATTTGATGCCCGAAGGTATCGCCGTATCGTTGGCGAAAACGCTGATTTCCGAAAGTTCGAGGATGGGCTCAAGATGACGCTGGATTGCGATCGCGCAACCGAAGCCGAACTGCGATCCCTGTTGGAACAGGGTGCGGCAGACGGGATCATCCGATTTGGCCTGCACACCCAGTCCGAGGCGATGCTGACATGTATCGTGCCCTCCATCATGCATGACGATCACGTTCACTTCGTCGATGGCGCGTCGGGTGGGTACACGGCTGCGTCGCGGTATCTGAAAACCTGATGCGTTCATATGCCGGGGGCCGCCCGCGCCCGGTGCGATCCTGCGAGGGGCCAGCCCCTCGCGCTCCTCGGGCGTATTTCGGGAAAGATGAAGGCAGGGGGCGGGGGGTGCGCGCTTTGCCGAGGATGCGGCCTTTGGGGTGCTGTGGCCGCGTGATGTGAGCAAAGGCTCCGGATGCGGCTGCGCGCGGCAGAGCCGCATTGCTGAAATCCTGCGTCGGTTGATCACGCCCCGACTTGCGCCTAAGCTGCATCAGAGCCTTTCAGCGATGTTAGGACCACAAAAATGTTCAATCCCGCCGCAGTCTTGTCTGCTGCCTTTGGCGATCATCTTGCTGAAACTTACCTCAAGGCATTTCCCGAACAGAAGCCGCACTATGCACAGACCCTGATTGACGTCGGGCGCGACGCCTTGGTCCTTATCTCGACGTCCGATGCGCCCTATCACAATGCAGAACATACGATGATGGTGACGCTGGTTGGCCAGCAGATCATCCTGGGCCAGCAGAAAACGGGTGTGTTGCATCCCGAGGACTGGCTGCACTACATCGTGGCGCTCCTGCTGCATGATATCGGGTTCGCGAGAGGCGCCTGTGAAGGTGACACACCCAATGAGGTCGTTATCAACGATGCAGCAGAGCGGGTCTGCCCGCCACGCGGGGCCAGCGATGCCGTCCTTGGGCCGTACCATGTGGACCGGGGCAGGATCTACGCCCGGCAGCGATTTGCGGGCAGTGATATCATCGACGCCGCGCGTATCGCGAGGGCCATCGACTACACGCGCTTTCCGGTGCCGGATGATCCCGCTTACGCCAATACAGAAAGCGAGCCCGCGCTGGTGCGGGCCGCCGATCTGATCGGGCAGATTGCCGATCCTTTCTACCTTTGCAAACTGAACGCGCTATACAGTGAATTCGTCGAAACCGGTTTTGCAGACAAGCTTGGCTGCCGGTCCGCCATGGATCTGGTCGAGCAGTTCCCGGGCTTTTTCCATGAACAGGTCGAGCCGCTGATTGGTCCTGCCCTTGATCATCTCAGGCAGACCCCGGAGGGAAAAGAGGTGATCGCCAGGTTGCAGCGTCGCCTGTCCGACACCTCGTTCTCCAAAAACCCGTTCGGCCCGTTCCCCGGCCCGTAGCGCGCACCAGCCTCAGGCCTCTTGCGCATGCGCCGCGTTCGCCACAAGTCGCTTGGTCACCAGTCGCATCACCGACATGGCGAATTTCGGGTCTTCGTACTGCAACCGCGTAAAGCGTTTTTCGTTGACCTCGTAGACAACTGTATCTTCGACGCAGCGCACCGTCGCCATGCGCGCGGCACTGCTGTTGAAAAACGCCATCTCGCCCAGAATATTGCCCGCGGGCACGGTCACATCCTGACCTTCGATCTCGACCGCGCCCTCGGCCAGATAGTAAAGGCTGTCCACCGGATCGCCCTTTTCGAAAAGAACATCGCCGGCATTGATCTCGCGCTTCTTGCCATAGGCCATGGCGGCAGAGAAATCAGCCTCGGAGTCGTCTGTCATATGCGTCACCAGCCTGCGCAGCGCGACAAGATCGTAGAGGCGATAGGCGTTTGTGGCGAGCAGGATGACCTCGATCGCCAGAAGCGGCCAGATCTGGAACACGACACTGTAGATGATGAAGCAAACCGACGACAAGATCACCAGAACCCGCAGCCAGATGATCGAATGCATCGAGAAGGTCGCGACTTTGAACAGCACGGCGAGCCAGCCAACCGCCTCGATCATGTGGTGCGTGGTGATGAAATCCATCGGCGCAGTCTCCTAAAGCCGTTCGCCTTTCCCCCAAAACACCAGCCGAAGGCGAAAGGCGCGCAGCAAATTAACAGTGCACTGCGTTGCGCGACACTCTGTGTTTCAGGTTTGTCGCGAAACGCTTTGGTGCGTCGGTCGAGCCAAAGACCATTTCAGAAATCCGGTTGCAGGCTCAAGTCTTGTTGCCGCTGTCAGCGGAAAATGTACAGGTCCGGTTGATATCCTGGTGCTTTCCACGCGTCAGGGTCACTTGTCTCCCACATGTTTATGCAGGGTATGCGCAATCAGGCTGCCATGGCCGAAGAGCGCGCTGTGGCTGCGATGCCGCATGTTTTCCTGCGGCGGGTTCTTGATCAGCCGCCACCCCAGCCATATCGCGACAGAGGCGAAGATGACGCTGCCCAGGGCCTGTCCGATCAGCACGCCCTGGGCCCCCATCAACATCCCGCCCGCAACCACAAACGGCCAGGTGCCCAGAGTATGCTGTCCCCAGCTCAGCCATGTTGAATAGGATGGACGGCCCAGTGTGTTGAAGGATGCGCTGGCCACAAAGACCGAGCCACTGAAAAACGCCGAGAGCGCCACCGGAAAGCAGTAGAGATAAATCAGTTCCCGCGTCAGGTTCTGGGCATTGAAGAGATCCGCAATCGGGCCGCGCAGGAAGAACAACATCAGGGTTACGAAAAGCACATAAACCGCGACGAATGTGATGGCGTCGAGATACGCACGCCTGACCCTGTCGGCATGGCCCGCGCCGAAATTCTGCCCGATAATGGGCCCGATGGCCCCGGCAAGTGCCCAGATGACGGAGAAGGCGACCGGTATGATCCGTCCGATCACCGCCATGCCGGCCACAGCCTCTGCCCCGAATTTCGACATTTCGCGGGTCACGATGGCTGTTCCGATGGGCGTGGCCACATTGGCGAGCACGGCCCGGCTGCCAAAATATGTCACCGTCTGAAGGTCACGCCAGAGCAGGCGCAGGTTCGGGGTGACAAAGGCCTCGTGTTTGCGCAAAGCCGGGTAAAGAGCCAGGGCAAGCGTCACAAACCGCGCCGCAACAGTGGCCCAGGCCGCACCGGGCAGGCCCATGCCAAGGGCGAAAATGAAGATCGGGTCCAGCACCGCATTGGTCAGCGCGCCGAACAGGGCCGGGTACATCGCCAGGCGAATTTCACCATAGCATCGCAATGCCGCGACCGTGACCATCGACAGGCCCGACACCCAGGTGAAAGGCACGACAATCCAAAGATAGGTCGCCGCCATTTCGGCCACCTCTCCCGTCGCCCCCAGAAGGCCCAGGAAAAACCTGACATTTATGAGAAGGATCAGGGGGATAGCGACTCCGGCCAGCATGACCAGCATGGCTGAGCTTGTTGCGTATTCACGGGCCTCCAGCTCGTCATCCTCGCCGATAGAGCGTGACACGAGGACGCTCGCGGCCACAGACAGCCCGATATTGATCGCGCTGGCAAAAAACATCAGGGCGCTGGCATAGCCCGCTGCGGCGGCCATTTCCTCGTACCCGAGCATCGAAATGAATATCAGGTCGATCAGGTCGACCGCGTAGATCGCCATCAGACCGATGCTGGCCGTGAATGCGGAAACCGAAACGTGGCGCATGATGTTGCCGGTCGTGAATTTCGCAGTTTTCCCAGACTTCATTTCAGGTCTTTCGTCTTTGGACCGGTGAACGATAACGCAGGCAGAGCAGGGCGCGACATGTCTCCTGCGCATTGGGCCAGTTTACAAAGATTGGGCAGATGCTGGTAGCTTTGAGTTTCACAGGCGCCCAGGCCAGCACGCTTTTCCCAGGACACCGGACGCCCCCAAACCGTCGTCTCCCTCACATCTGTGAGACCCCGAAGGCGCAGACTGAAAAAGCGCCCGCAGCGACACCCGCCGCGTCCGGCAGCGCGGGCCCGGCGGGGGGGATGTCCGGCCAGCGGACGTTGCTGGCATGGCTTGCACTGAGCATAGGCATCTCTTGTCCGCACCACGCCGTCGCGCGCCGAATGTGGAGAGAAGACATCACACAGCAGAATGTCCTGCGTTGAAATAACCTGAAGAGTTTGCAAACACTCATGTGCAACGCCCGCTGGCGAGAAGCGTTTGCTGAATTGAAAGACTGGCGTCAGGCCTCACAATGACAGAGTGGCATCCGATGATTTTGAACTGGTTGATCGAACCCATACCTGCGTCAGGCTGCAAACTGGGCAACCTGACACGGGCAAGAGGACAGTATGGCGGCCCCAACTCCTGAAAATCGGGACATGACCCCGGCACTGAATGCCATCACGTCCTGGCTGATCCGGTGCGGGCTTGAAAACACGCCAGTCGAGGTCTGGCTTGAGGCGTGCTGCAAACGGCTGGTCTCGGCCGGCATACCGTTGCAGCGCGTGAACGTCACGATGCGCGCACACCACCCCGAGATCGGCTCGGTCGCGTTTCGCTGGTACCGCGGCGGCGAAAACGAGCGTTTGGACTTCCAGCGCAGAGCAGATCCACCGGAGGATTTCAGGCAAAGCCCGATCTACTATATGCTCTCGAACGGGATTGAAGAGATCAGGCAGGATCTGACCGTACCCGATCCCGATCTGCACTTCCCGATTTTCGATGAGCTTCGCGCGCGGGGGTCCACGGAATACTTTTCCGTAAAAAGATCATTTCTGCGCGATGACAATGCGGTTCCCGAAGATCCGATGAACGCCCGGGAAGGTGTAGTGATATCCCTGACGACGGACGCGCCCGGTGGCTTCACCGATGCCCATCTCGATGGCTTGCGCCAGCTGTTGTCGCCGATTTGCCTAACGCTGAAATGCGGGGCAAACCGTCTGATGGCAGAAGACATCACAGCAGCCTACATGGGCCGAGACGCAAGTCAGCGCGTTCTGTCAGGTGATATCACCCGAGGGTCTTCTCAAACGATCTCGGCTGTGATCATGTATTTTGATCTGCAGGGCTTTACGAAGATGTCGGAAACCCTGCCCGGCACCGCGATCATCGAAATGCTGAATGACTACTTTGGCGAGGCCGTGGACATCGTCGAACGTCATGGTGGGAATGTGCTGAAATTCATGGGAGATGGCATGCTGGCCATTTTCGACATGGATCAGAAAAGCGACGCGCGGCGCAATGCCATTGAGGCAACTCTGGACTTGCGCCGTGCCTTCATAGCGCTGAATGAGCGACGCGTAGCGGGTGCATTGGCGACCACCGGCTTTACTCTGGGTCTGCATGCGGGTGATGTGCTCTACGGGAACATCGGCGGCAGAAACCGGCTGGATTTCACGGTGATCGGTCCGGCCGTCAACACAACGTCGCGCTTGCAGGGCATGTGCAGCACTGTTGATCAGGCCATCGTTATTTCCGCTCAGGTGGCAGTCCCCTTGTTGGAGAGCATTCCCGAACTGGTTTCCCTTGGCCAGTATCGACTTCGCGGTGTGCGCGAGCGTCAGGAACTCTTCACACTGGATGAGTCATGAGCCAGCACGCCACCGTCCGAAGGTCCGGCCCGGACCCCTGGCGAACTTTGCCCCCACAGCGACACCCGCCGCTTGTGGCGGGGCGTAAGTCTGGTGTGCGGACGAAG
>JBCCHI010000132.1:0-9345 GCA_039028815.1 Pseudomonadota bacterium | reverse complement strand
GTACAGAAGATTGCGCATCACTCCCGGTCAGCGGGGCCTCCTGTCCGCAGCGGTTCTATGGCCTGTCGCATGGCAACGATCATTGCATCGCGCCGTTGCGACAACGCAATGGTGTCATCCGAGGTTGTGTCCGCAATACCCCGCACAAGCTGATCTGCAACCTCCGGGGTCAGGCGCACGTCGCCCAGTTCGTTCCACCAGCCGTCGAACGTGTCGGAAAAATGCTCGCAAAACGCGCGCAACCCGCCCTCGCCTGCCCCGAGATGGAACAGCATTGTCGGGCCCATGGCGGCCCACCGCAGGCCCGGCCCTGCCCAGATCGCCTTGTCGACGTCCTCCACGCTCGCCACACCGTCCACCACGAGACTGACCGCCTCGCGCCACAGCGCAGCCTGAAGCCTGTTCGCGACATGACCGTTCTTTTCCTTGTTCAGACGTATCGTGACCTTGCCGACCGAGGCGTAAAACCGCTCTGCCGCAGCCACGGCGGCGGGATCCGTCGCGGCATTTCCCAGAACCTCGACCAGCGGAACCAGATGCGGCGGGTTGAAGGGATGTCCCAGCACGAACCGGCCCGGATCCCGCCAGCCGTCCTGCATCTGAGAAAGCATCAGCCCGGACGCCGAGCTTGCAACGATAGCATCGGGTGCAAGCGCAGGTTCGATCTCGGAGAACGTGGCATGCTTGATCGCGAGGCGTTCCGGCACGTTCTCCTGCACAAAGTGCGCGCCATCGACCGCGTCTGCCGCGCTGCCATGAAAGGTGATCGCCTCTGGCGAGCCGTTTTCAGTCAGCCCGAGCGCGTCCAGAACGGGCCAGGCGCGCGCAACATACGCATGCACCTTTCGGGCAATGTCCGGATCGGGATCATACAGCGCGACAGTACGACCCGACGCGAGGAAAAGCGCGGCCCAACTGGCACCGATCACGCCGCCGCCCAGACAGGCCGTATGCGGAAACTCCATCAGAACACTCCTGGATTGAGAGGTGAAGCCGCCGTCAGCCCGCCATCCACCGTGAAAAGCTGGCCCGTGGCGAACGCGGCGGCATCGCTGGCCAGCCAGACCGCCATTGCAGCAATGTCTTCCGGAGTGCCAAAGCGCCGCACGGCGTGACGAACCAGCGCGTCCCTGCGCGCGGCCTCGGGGTCTTCAGCCAGCGCAAATCCGGCATCCAGCATGCCGGTCTCGATCCAGCCGGGACAGATTGCGTTGCACCTCAGATGCGGCCCGTGATCCACTGCGATGGATCGTGTCAGCCCGTGGACAAAGGCCTTGGACGCATTGTAGATCGCCATCGACGGATCCGCGCTCTGGCCTGAAACAGAGCCGATATTGATGATCGCGCCGCCCGGCCGCATCGCGGGTATCAGCGCACGGCACATGTTGAAAACGCCACGCGCGTTGACGCCCATCACCAGCTCCCAATCGTCGTCCGTGCTGTCGACCACGGTCTTTTCGACCTGCACGCCGGCGTTGTTCACCAGTATGTCGCACGTTTGCGCTTGTGCTGCAAAACCTGCCACCGCAGCGGCGTCCGAGACATCGAGCCGACGCCAGCCGATTGCCTCCGGCAAGTCGTCCGGTCGTGCCCCGCGCCCGCATGTCACAACCTGCGCTCCCTCGTCAGTGAAGGCGGCGGCAATCGCGCGGCCGATGCCCTGCCGCCCTCCCGTGACAATCGCCGATTTCCCGTGCAGCTGTTGCTGAACCATCCGTTTTCCTCTCAGAAAGAGACCTGATCGCCGCCTTTGAGCGCCAGGCGCGCGCGCGCCTCTTCGGGCGTCGCAACGCTCAATCCCAGATTTTCGACGATGCTCCGGATCTTGCGCACCTGCTCGGCGTTGGACGTGGCCTTACGGCCCGGACCGATGTAAAGGCTGTCTTCCAGCCCGACGCGCACATTGCCGCCCAGCATGGCCGACTGTGTGGTAAATGGCATCTGATGCCGGCCGGCGGCAAGAACCGACCATTCGTAGTCTGCACCGAACAACCGTTCGGCCACTTTATGCATGTGCATGAGATTGTCGAGCTCCGCCCCCACGCCCCCCAGAATGCCAAAGACCATCTGAACGAAAAAGGGCGGTTTGACCCATCCCTGATCAACCACCCAGGCAAGATTGTAGAGATGGCCCAGATCGTAGCACTCGAACTCGAACCGTGTGCCGTGGCCCTCGCCCAGTTCCTTCATTGCAAATTCGATGTCGGCAAAGGTGTTGCGGAAGATGAAGTCGCGGGTCATGCCGAGGAATTCTGGTTCCCAGTCGTGCATCCAGTCCGAGTACTTGTCGAGCATCGGGAAGATGCCAAAGTTCATGCTGCCCATGTTCATGCTGGCCATCTCTGGCGAGGCCCGCAGCGCGGCGCGCAGACGTTCCTCGCGGGTCATGCCAAGCCCGCCTCCGGTCGAGACATTCATCACCGCATCAGTCGCCTGCCTGATGCGCGGCAGAAACTCCATGAACCGGTCCGGGCTCGGGTCGGGTTTGCCGGTGTCGGGATCGCGCGCGTGCAGGTGAATGATTGCCGCACCGGCCTCGGCCGCCTCGATGCTGGCCTGCGCGATCTCGGAGGGCGTCACCGGCAGATGCTCGGACATGGTAGGCGTGTGTATGCCACCGGTGGGCGCGCAGGTGATGATGACAGATTTGGGCATGTGCGCCGTCCTTGATCCTGTGGCGTCTACAGACGCATCTGCTGTACCTGCGCCGAAAGCCCGCCATCGAGCACCCAGAGCTGACCCGAGGCATAGCGCGCCTCGTCGCTGGCCAGCCAGTTGACCAGATTGGCGATATCCTCGGGCGTGCCATAGGTGCGCAGCGGGTGCACGTCGCGCATTTCCTGCTCCAGTTCCGCCACGCTCTTGCCGCCGCCGCCGACCGCCTCGCCGTCAAAGAAACTCTGCAACATGGGGGTGTCCACATAGCCCGGGCAGATCGCGTTGACGCGAATGCCCTCAGGGCCGTGATCGCAGGCCATCGCGCGGGTCAGGGCGTGCACCGCGCCCTTGGTGGCGCAGTAGACTGCAAGGCCGGGGTCGGCGATGAACCCGTCATAGGACCCGAAATTGATGATCGACGCGCTGGCACCCAGGCGGGCCGCCTCCCGCATCAATGGCAATGCGTGTTTCGAGGTGAGGAAGGTTCCGGTCACGTTGACCGCAAAGGAGTGGTTCCATTCCTCAAGCGACGTGTCCTCAATGGTTTTCTCGATCTCGATGCCCGCCGCATTGACCAGCACGTCAAGCTTGCCCTGTTCCGAGCGCACCCGGTCCATGGCGGCGATCGCCTCATCTTCGGATGTCACGTCAAGCCGCAGAAATCGGCCGTCTTCATGCACCTCATCGGGCAATGAGCCGCCCTCGGCCAGATCGGCGGCGTAAACCGTTGCACCCTCCCGCATCAGCCGGGTACAGATCGCGCGGCCTATTCCGCCGCGCCCCCCGGTGACAAGAGCAACCTTGCCCGTCTGCATCGAATTCATGTCATTGCTCCTTCAAAGTGCAAGCGGGCAAGCGCGAGACCGGACTCACCCGCCACCGAGTAGATCAGATAAAACGTGCCGTTCTCGGCAAAAAAGGCCGGATCGCGAAGCTGATGAACGCGCTCCGACGCCATCCCCACCCGGGAGGCCAGCAGCGGCGCGTCCGCACCTTCCCACGGCCGGTCCGGGCGCAGCAATTCCTGAACATCCGACAGCGCCCAATCGCGCCAGTCGACCGCCTCATCGACCCGGCCGATGAAAATCCGTTCCGGGCAATCTCCGATGACGCTCCACGCAAACCACAGGTGCCCGCCACGCCGCGTCACCGCAAGGTGTCGCGTGCTTTCCGGAAGTCCCGACAGGCGCACCCCGCGTTCGAACCGACCGGTCCCGGTCGCTGACCGCCAGAGAACCCCGCTCAGAGACACGGCAAAACAGGCCAACCGGCCTTGCCACACCCGAAAGTAGGAGTCTCCCAGAAGCAGGGGGTCCGCCTGAAACGCCAGACCGTCCTGCGAGATGGCCACGCTTGTCGATTGTGGCGGATCGTCCGGTGGCGTATCCCCCGAAACCCCGTGAAAATACATCCGGATTGACCGGGTTTCGTCATCCACATGCACATCCGGTGATGCGATGTGATCGTGAAACTGCGGACAGTGCGACAGATGCAGAACGCCAGGATCGTGAATCTTCCAGGGTCCGCGCAGCGCATCCGCATAGGCCAGCCGGATGTAACCGCCCAGATGATGTGCGAAATAGAGATAGTACCGCCCCAGCGGGTCACGTATCCAGTCCGGCACGCGGATCAGCGACGGCCCGTTGACATTGGCACCGAAGCCTGTGGTCGGATCTGCCCCGATGATCGGGCCGTCCAGCATGCGTTCGGCGACAACCGGCATGGCCGTCAGTCCGTGCCCGGGCGCGGATAGCGGTAGTGCGCCGCCGCAACCGTCCAGTCCATGTGATTGCGCACATATTCCTGGCTGGCATCCCGCGGCGGGTTGTAGTCCCAGGCCTCTCCTGCGCCGGCCTCCATTGCCGCGTGCAGCGCCCGGCGGGATTTCTGGGTGCGCAGGACATCGGTGCGCAGTTTTTCGCTGTCCCAGCGCTCGCGCACTTCGGCGGCAAACTTGCGCGCCGCCCCGAGATAGTCCGGATCCCCGGCGCGGTTGAACAACTCCGCAGGATCACGCGCCAGGTCATACAGCTGTGGCGGATCGGCGTCGCAATGAATGTACTTGAGCGGCCCACGACGGATCATGAACACCGGATGCGCCGTCATTTCAGCGCAGTATTCGCCGATTGCCTCATCCGCCGGATCGGGCTCTCCGCGTGCAAGCGGCAAAAGCGACCGTCCGTCGACGGGCTCACCCAGCATGTCCGGCCCGCCCCCCGCGATGTCCAGGAATGTCGGCAGGAGATCAATCAGCGAACAGGCATTGCGCGCCTGCCCGTGCACCACCCCCGGGCCGGCAAGGATCAGCGGCACGCGCACCGAATGTTCGAAAAAGTTCATCTTGTACCACAGCCCGCGTTCCCCCTGCATGTCACCGTGATCGGCCGTCACAACGAGGATCGTGTTGTCGATCTCGCCCGTCTCCTCCAGCGCCTTCACCACCGCGCCCACCTTGCTGTCGAAATAGCTGACATTGGCCAGATAGGCCCGGCGCGCGCGGCGGATTTCGGTGTCGCTCAGCGCAACGGTCGAGGCTTCGATACCGTCCATCACCCGCCGTGCGAACGGATCCTGATCCTCTGGCGCAAACGTGTGGGCGGGCATCGCGATCTCGGCATCGGCGTAAAGATCCCACCATTCCGGCTTTGCCACATAAGGGTCGTGCGGATGAATGAAGCTCGCCACAAGGCAGAACGGGCTTTGATCCCCGGCCCCGCGCGCGCGTCCCCGGTCGATCAGCCAGCGACGGGCCGCAAATTCGACCTCGTCATCATAATCGGTCTGGAAGGTGGCCACCGCCACGCCGCTCTCCTTGACCGTGGCCATGTTGTGATACCACTTGTCGATCCGTTCATCCGCGGCCTCCCAGTCCGGGGTCCAGGCGAAATCCGCCGGGTAGATATCGGTGGTCACCCGGTCCTGAAACCCGTGCTTCTGGTCAGGCCCGACAAAGTGCATCTTGCCCGACAGACAGGTGCGATACCCAAGTGCCTTGAGATAATGCGCAAAAGTGGGCACCGAGGCGTGAAACTCTGACGCGTTGTCATACGCGGCAATCCGGCTGATCAACTGCCCGGACATGAAGGCAAACCGCGACGGCGCGCAGAGCGGCGAGTTGCAGTAGGCCGCATCAAACCGCATGCCCCGATCCGCCAGCGCATCTATATGCGGGGTCCTGACCGTTTCATGCCCGTAGGCCCCGACGAAGTGTGGCGCCAGCTGATCGGCCATCACCACGACGATATTGGGTGGCCTGCCGCCTTGCGTCACGGTGCCGCCTTTTCGTAGGCGTCCAGCACCAGCCCGTGAAAATGGTGCACCGCATGCTCGGACTTGCCAGAGCCTGTCGGATCGCTGACGATCCGGCCCTGCGTGAACGCAGGCGTCGACATGCCACGCTGTACGCTTTCCACCAGGTTGATGTCCTCGACCTGAAGCACCTCGTCGAGATAGCGCATCGCGTCGATTTCCATCGGATCGGGATCGGGCGTTTCAAGGAAGAAGTCGTAGGTTTCCAGCGTGCGGTCCGGCCCGGCAGGAATGATGTTGAGCACGATCATCGAAGACCGGCCGGGATAGCGCATCAGACAGGTATTGGGCCAAAGCCACCAGACCGCATGCGTGCGAACCGTCGCGTTGGACACGTCATAGGCGGAGTTCGTGCCCTGGCCCGCATCTGCCATATGTGAGGAATAGATCCCGTGCGTTGTCACCTTGTAGGTGTCCATATCCACCAGGTTGCAGAAATCCTTGTGCGCGGTAGGGCAGTGGTAACACTCCAGGAAATTGTCGACGACATTTTTCCAGTTGGACTTGATGTCGTAGGTCAGCCGACGGCCGAAGGTCAGCTTGTCAATGTCAGGCGCCCAGTGGCGGATTTCGGTTTCCAGATTGCCCGACAGCTCCCGCAAGGGGCGCGCATCGGGATCGAGGTTAACGAAGATGAAGCCTGCGAACTCTTCCAGCTGCACGCTGTCCAGGCATATGTCGCCCGGCGTAAAGTCCTCCAGGTGGTCTGTCTCAGGCGCGCGCACAAGCTGGCCATCCAGCTTGTAGACCCAAGCGTGATAAGGGCACATGATGCGTGACGTCCGCCCCTCGCCTCGCAGCAATTCGTGGGCGCGGTGCTTGCACACATTGTAGAAGGCACGCAAAGCCCCGTCCCGATCACGGACCAGTACAATCGGGCGACCCGCGATCTCGACCGTGACGTAAGAGCCGGGCTGGCGCAGTTTTTCGACATGACACACCCATTGCCACGTCCGGGTGATGATCGCCTCCTGATCCACCTGAAACCACGACGCGTCGACATAGGCCTCCTTGCGCAGTGACAGCGACCGGGACGGATTTTCGTCAAATCCGCCCGTAATCTCGCGAAATGCGCGCTGGCTTGGAAACTGGGTCATGCGCCCCTCCCTGGCAGAATCAGTCCTGATCGGATCACGCGAAACAGATTTGCGCCAGTTTCGCGCAAAGCCTTTACATGAATCGCCTGTTATTTGATAATTTTCGCCGCGCCAGAGGGCGCGCGATGCATCGGCCAGGCGCGAAACTCAAACGGAACACGCCCCTCCGAGCGATCCTTGCTCGGAGCCAGCCCGAACCGGTCCCTGTAGGCCCGGCTGAAATGGACCTGACTGGAAAACCCGCTGGCAACAGCGATTTCCGACATCGACAACCCGGTCTGTGTGACGAGGCCACGCGCCCGGTCGAGACGGATATCACGATAGTAGAGCGCGGGCGTTTTTCGCACATGCAGTGCAAAGACCCGGTTCAGTTGTCGATGAGACAAGCCCACACGCGTGCAAAGCTCTGAAATGGGCAGCGGGATTTCCAGATTGTCTTCCATAACCCGAATGGCCGAGCGCACGCTCTCCGGCACGGTGTGGCCCAGCGGATCCGCCACCGGAGACTGACGCACGTCATGACCGCGCAGGGCAGGTGCGAAAATGTAACGGGCCGCAGAGTTCGCCAGGGCGCTGCCGTGCAGTTCCTTGATGATATGCAGCGCAAATTCCAGCGATGCCGCACCGCCACAGCACGTCATGCGCCGCCGGTCGAATTCCCACAACGCGTCCGACAGATCGGTATCGGGGAAAAGTTCCTGAAACGCGTCCATGTGTTCGTAGTGCACAGTAGCGCGATATCCGGCCAGCAGTCCGGCATAGGCCAGAACGAAAGCGCCGGTGTCGAGCCCCCCCAGACTGGCCCCGTTTCGGGCCGCCTCACGCAAAACGGAGCGGATCGCGGGTGTGGCATGGGCTTCCGGTTCCCAACTGGAGGAAACAAGCACGAAATCGGATTGCGCGACATCGCCGGTGTCGGCAATTTCGGTTTCGATGCCTGTGCCGTTGCTTGCCACCACAAGCCCGCCTGCCTCAGAGATGAACCGCCAGCGAAAGAGGGTCTTGCCCTCCAGATAGTTGGAGACGCGAAACGGGTCGATCACATTCATCGTAGCGGCCAGGTTGAAATTGGGCGTTACAAGGATGCGAAGCTCGGTCGCACCGGCCTGACGGCGTCGCAATGACATGGGCATCCCCGGCGGCAAATGGCGTCATCCAACACCTTTTCCGAAAAGTCCAAAAATGTAAAATATCCGTCGTGTCAGTACCATTTAAGCCTATAGATATGCACTATTCGACCTTTACAGGTGAAAACTTTGCGAATGCACGTCTATTTTTGCAAAACTCAGGGCGAGTCGGGACCCCCGCTGACCCGGCACCCTGCGCGTCTACGACCCATTGACGTCGCGCGTCAGCAAAAAGAAATAGGGCCGCTCTTCGCCACGCATCTCCATCCAGCCCAGCATCTGGTTCTGATCGTATTTGACAAAGTGGTCGATCATCGGCAGCCCGTCATAGATCATTGCCGCACCGGTGCGTCCGCGAAAGGACACATCCCGCAGGCGTGCGCGCGGGGCCCTGGTGTGCAGCAGCGGCGCCAGCATCGTGACCAGCACCGGCAACACATGATCGCGCAGCGGCAAAGCCGCGATCAGACCGACAGGCAGCAGCCCCGGGTTGAGACGCACCTCGCCAAACAGGGGGACGTCATGAATCAGAGGGAAGACCTCATCCCGGGTTCTGAAAAACTTGCCCTGCCAGTATGTCGCATCCAAGACACCGCTCATCCGATGCCCGGTGTCGATCTCGCTCCCGTGCCACGACCCGATCAGATCCTCGCAGGTCGCTGGCTCTGCCGCGTCAAAGCGCGCCACGGCCTCTTGCTCGGTCAGCCTCGGGATGTGATCCGACACGGGGCAGCTCCTTTGTTGCAGGTCAGGCATGCCGCATCACTATGGCAGACGCGCGGCCGTTTGCGCAAAACATGTTTGCCCCTGAGAACGCGCCCGGTATCCGTGCCCAATGACCCTAGGGCGTTTCGCGATAACCCTGGTTCGCGGAGTGTCGCGAAAGGCAGTGCGATGCTCATTGGCTGCGCGCCTTTCGCCTCCGGTTGATGTCTAAGGCTGAAGGCGAAGAGCTTTCGTTCTTCAATTTATTGCGTCGAAACACGCAGAACGCCGCCATGCCGGAATTGCGCGACTATCCCAAATCATGCCGTAACTCAGAATAAATCCACAAAAACGGATCATGAAATATCACAAAATCAATTTTTCAATCTTAAGTTGTGCGTGAGGTTCCATCCATGTAAACACGCACCGCACCGGGCAATCGCATCGCG
>JBCCHI010000131.1:0-9356 GCA_039028815.1 Pseudomonadota bacterium | reverse complement strand
GAGATGCGGCGCCCCTTCAAGCGTCATCGTTCCGCAGACATGATCATTCGCGGCATCGATGTCGGCCTTTCGAAATCCGAGATGCGAGAGCATGTCAAAGGTCGGATCGTTGAGTTTCGCGGCCGGAATGCCCAGCACGGAGGTGCAGAACTCTTCGCCCAGGGTCCACTGATTGAACACGAACCGGATGTCGAAGGCACTGGCCAGCGCACCGTCGATCTTTTCCAGCTCGTCCGGTCCGAACCCATGTCCCGTGAGTGAGGTATGGTTGACCCCGGGCGCATTGCCGATCGTGCCGTGCCCGACCGCATAGGCCACGATCTCTTCGATCTGGGCCGAGCCATAGCCCAGCTTTTCCAGCGCGGCCGGTACGGACTGGTTGATGATCTTGAAGTAGCCGCCACCAGCCAGTTTCTTGAACTTCACCAGCGCGAAGTCAGGCTCGATGCCCGTGGTATCGCAATCCATCACCAGACCGATGGTCCCGGTCGGCGCAATGACAGTGGCCTGCGCGTTGCGGAAGCCATGCGCCTGACCCAGCTTCAGCGCCTCGTCCCAACTGGCCATGGCGAGGTCGGCCAGGCAGCTGTCCGGACAATTGGCCAGATCCAGCGGCACGGGCTTGACCGTCAGGCCCTCATAGCCCTCTGTCGCGCCATAGGCGGCGTTGCGGTGGTTGCGGATCACGCGCAGCATATGCTCGCGGTTGCGCGCAAATCCCGAGAACGGACCAAGCTCCCTGGCCATTTCCGCGGAGGTCGCATAGGACACGCCCGTCATCACGGCTGTCAGCGCGCCACACAGCGCACGTCCCTGCGGCGAGTCGTAGCTCAATCCCATGTTCATCAGCAGGCCACCGATATTGGCGTATCCCAGTCCCAGCGTGCGGAAGTCGTAGCTGCGTTGCGCGATCTCCTTCGACGGGAACTGCGCCATCGTCACGGAGATTTCCAGCGTCACCGTCCACAGCCGCGTGGCATGAACATACGCCTCCGCATCGAACGCGCCGTCCCTGAAGAACTGAAGCAGGTTCATCGAGGCCAGGTTGCAGGCCGTATCGTCGAGGAACATGTATTCGGAGCATGGGTTCGAGCCCCTGATCTGCCCGTCTTCAGGGCAGGTGTGCCAGGCATTGACCGTATCGTGGTACTGAATGCCCGGATCCGCGCAGGCCCAGGCCGCGTGTCCCACTTTCTCCCACAGATCCCGCGCCTTGACGGTCTGCGACACGGATCCGTCGACGCGGTTGATCAGCTCCCAGTCCGCATCGTCGCGCACCGCATCCAAAAACGCGTCAGTGACACGGATCGAGTTGTTGGAGTTCTGCCCCGATACGGACGCGTATGCCTCGCTGTCCCAATCTGTGTCATAGGTCGGAAACTCGATGCTGTCATAGCCCTGCCTGGCATAGTCCAGAACACGTTTGACGTAGGTTTCGGGAATCGACGATTTCTTGGCGCCGCGAATAGCGCTTTTCAGGGCCGCGTTCTTGACCGGATCCACCGCGTCCTCGCTGCTGCCATCCCATGCCTTGATCGCGCCGAAAATCTCGTTGAGCCGGGCCTCGTGCATCTTGGAGCCGGCCACGATCGAGGCGACCTTCTGCTCCTCGATCACTTTCCAGCTGATAAAGTCCTCGATGTCGGGGTGGTCGACATCGCAAATGACCATCTTGGCCGCGCGCCGGGTCGTGCCCCCCGACTTGATCGCGCCCGCCGCCCGGTCGCCGATCTTGAGAAAGCCCATCAGACCGCTGGACTTGCCCCCGCCCGAAAGCGGTTCGCCCTCGCCACGCAACGACGAAAAGTTCGTGCCCGTGCCTGAGCCGTACTTGAACAGCCGTGCTTCGCGCACCCACAGATCCATGATGCCGCCATCGCCAACAAGATCGTCGCGCACCGACTGGATAAAGCAGGCATGGGGCTGCGGGTGTTCATAGGCACTGCCCGACCGGGTGAGATCGCCGGTCTCGAAATCCACGTAGTAGTGACCCTGGCTGGGCCCGTCGATGCCATAGGCCCAGTGCAGGCCGGTATTGAACCACTGCGGGCTGTTGGGTGCGGCCATCTGACGGGCCAGCATGTGGCGCATTTCGTCGAAATAGGCCCGCGCATCGGCTTCGGCGGTAAAGTATCCGCCTTTCCAGCCCCAGTAGGTCCACGCACCGGCCAGGCGATCAAACACCTGTTTGGCGCTGGTCTCTCCGACCATTTCGGTGTCTTCGTCCGCCGGAACGGATCGCCACAGAAACTCCGGCACATTGGTTTCCCGCACCTTTTTCAGTGCGGCGGGCACGCCGGCTTTGCGAAAGTACTTCTGAGCGATCACGTCACTGGCCACCTGACTCCAGGCGGCCGGCACCTCCACCTCATCGAGGCGAAACACCACCGTACCATCCGGATTGCGAATTTCCGAGCTCGTGGTCACGAACTCGAGTTCCGCATAAGCGTCCTGGCCTGCTTTGGTGAATCTACGTTCAATCTTCATTCCGCTGCCCCATTCCCAGCTTTTGACAATGCTTTCATCCGGATCACGCAACCCGGACGCGCGCGGCCTGTTGAGACAGTCACGCCGGCTGTGCAGACGCACCTCATCTGGCAACGTCCAACACGTTCAACCGGGTAGAACCCAAGTTTTGTAACCGACGCCAGCCTGCCCCGTGCCACTATATGTTGTGGCTTGTCGACCAGCCTGCACAAGGTGACGTATCTCCTGCCCCATGGTCAACGAATTTTTACCGTGATTTGAAAATTTTTTTTGTTGACTGACTTTTTCCATGGATCAGACCGGAAACGGACTGATTCACGCGCGCGAACCGTGGCAGGAAACTCTGCAAGCCGGAGCCGTGAATGCCCCTATAAACATGACAGGAATTCTGATCCGCCCCGCCGGAGACCTCTGTCAGGGTCCCCGCGGGCGACCTTGTTCGCGCCAGTCGGTCAAGCTCACGCAGATCTGTATCACGGCCGCGTCAGCCACCAGATGTTGCGTTTTCGCATCGGCCCTGCCGCGACTCGTTGTAACAGCACATCCGACTTCCATGGTCGGGGCGGCGAGATTCGAACTCACGACCCCCTGTACCCAAAACAGGTGCGCTACCAGACTGCGCCACGCCCCGACGACGCAGCCATAGACAGCTTTGCAGGTATTGAAAAGACCCCGTCGCCACGGATCCCGGCCGGGTGCGCGCTATTCGTCGCAGCCCCAGGCGGCCGTGTCCTGCGCGATCGACGGATGCCGCAGTTGCGTGCCCTCCGCGATGCCGATCGTCCGCGCCAGCCCGCCATTGACTTCCAGCACGTACTGGATGTTGTGACCGCCGAATATCCGCGTTTCGTCGAGAGGCTGGGCATCGTGATGCACCGACTGCACGACGCCGCTCGAATCGGCAAAGATGATATCGAGCGGAATAAGCGTGTTCCGCATCCAGAAGTTGGCCGTACGCGGACCCGGGTAGACAAACAGCATACCGGCACTGCGTGGCATGGACTGGCGATGCATCAGCCCCTGCGCGCGTTCTGCGGCCTCGTCTGCCACTTCTGTGGTGAACCGGGCCGTGCCCCACTCACCGCGTAGTTCCACCGTGTCGTCACGACAGGCCGCGCCAGCGACGCCCGGCACCAGGAGCAGAAGAACAAACGCGGCGGCGCGGCAGTCAGACCGCCAGCGCACCACGCCGGGCACCCCGCTCAGTCCTGTTCATCGCGCTTGACCGCCATTTCCCAGCCGCACACCTCGGTGGCCATGCGTCCGCGTTTGCCGTCGATGACCCGAATGGCCAGCGCCTCGCCGGGTTGCAGGTCCGCAAGACCCGAACGGCGCAACACCTCGATATGCACGAACACATCCTCATCACGCCCGAATGTGTTTGCAAATCCGAAGCCCTTGCTCTTGTCGAACCATTTCACGCGCGCGGGTTCGAGCGGCGCAGACCGGATCACCTCCGGGTCCACGTCCTCCAGATCCACAAGCCCGCTTGTGTCCACGTCCTCTGGCGGCTCGATGATCAGAACCTCGACCGCCTGCACCCCGCGCTCTGTATTCTGCACGCGCAAGTGCACCGTGGCCCGGTCCGCAACCGAACTCTGCCCAAAGTTGCGCAGCACGTTGGCGTGAAGCAGGATATCGGGTCCGCCCTCTTCCGCGATGACGAAACCGAACCCTTTCACCGGATCAAACCACTTAACCCGTCCTACCACTTCGCGCGGTTTTTCGTCGTCGTCCGTCACTATCCCACCTTGGTCCGGGCCATTTGCGCCCGTTTGTTCATTGTTTTCCGGATTTTTTGCGACTCGTTCAAGGATTAATCCCTGACGATCAACGCTTTCCGATTGGGCGCGATCCGGCTTCAAGGGTTAAGCCTTTGGATTTCCCAGTGATTTTCCAAACTCCGCCTACGCCAGACAAAACGGTCATGCAACCGGTGTGCCCCATCTGCCCAGAACTCTATCTCAATCGGCGTGATGCGAAACCCTCCCCAAAACGCAGGACGCTCCGGGTGTGTGCCTTTTGCCGCGGTCACCCGCGCCACTTCCGCCATCAGGGCCGCGCGTGATTTGAGAGGGCGCGACTGCCGGGAGGCCCAGGCACCCAGTCTGCTCTGAAGTCCGCGCGACGCATAGTAGTCATCCGCCTCTGCACCGTCCTCGCGAACAACCGGGCCACGCACCCGCACCTGACGACGCAGACTTTTCCAGTGCAGCACCATCGCGGCCTTGCCGTTTTCAGCCAGCTCGCACCCCTTGGCGCTTTCATAATTCGTGTAGAACCAGAAACTGTCGTGCGAGATGTCCTTCAGGAGCACCATGCGCACGTTGGGCAGGCCCGCGCCATCCACCGTGGCCAGCGCGGCCGCATTGGCGTCATTGATTTCGCTCTGCTCCGCCTCGGCCAGCCAGCGTCTCGCAATCTCAAAGGGATCGTCGCCGGCAAAGATGCCGCTTCGCTTTGGCGTACTGATCGCGTCGGTTTGAACCTTCATTCCCGTTCCTGCATCAATTGCATGCCCGGCCTGACCGCGAATTCGGGCGGGCGCTTGGCCAGCAGCGGCCTAATACCTGCGTCCAGTGAACGCAAGCCGCAACGGAATCAGCCATCCCGACACGGCAAAGCGTTGCCGTTTCCGCTGCGGCGTCACCGGTCGGCACGGTATGGGCCAAGGCTTGATGCCCCCAACCCGATCGCCTAAAGGGTGTACATTCGCGCACGTGGTCCGGGGAGACTTCATGTCAAATCAACTGATGGCGGGCAAACGCGGCCTTGTGATGGGGCTTGCGAACGACAAGTCCATCGCCTGGGGGATCGCCCGCGCCTGCGCCGAAGCCGGTGCAGAACTGGCATTTTCCTACCAGGGAGAAGCCCTGTTAAAGCGCGTGAGCCCGCTGGCCGAACAGCTCGGATCAGATCTGGTCCTGCCCTGCGACGTGGCGGACCCGGCCAGTGTCGATGCCCTGTTTGCTGCGCTTCAGGACAGGTGGGGCAAGCTTGATTTTCTGGTCCACGCGATCGGGTTTTCCGACAAGAACGAATTGCGTGGCCGTTACGTCGACACCAGCCGCGACAATTTCATGATGACGATGGACATATCCGTCTACTCGTTCACCGCGGTGGCGCAGCGCGCCGAAAAGATGATGGGCCCGGGCGGCGCGATGCTGACGCTCACCTATTACGGCGCTGAACAGGTCATGCCGCACTACAACGTGATGGGCGTGGCCAAGGCCGCGCTTGAGGCATCGGTCAAGTATCTGGCCGAAGATCTTGGCAAGGATGGCATCCGCGTCAATGCGATCAGCGCGGGACCGATCAAGACGCTGGCCGCAAGCGGGATTGGCGACTTCCGCTATATTCTGCGCTGGAATGAACTGAACTCACCGCTGCGACGCAATGTTTCGATCGACGATGTCGGGCGTTCGGCGCTTTATCTGCTCAGCGACCTGGGCAGCGGCGTGACGGGTGAGAACCTGCACGTTGACGCCGGCTATCACATCGTGGGCATGAAGGCCGTGGACGCGCCCGACATCGAAAAGGGGTGAGCGCACGCGATGGAGCTGAGCCACCTCATCGCCTTTAACCTCGCGCTTCTGGCGGCAATCGCCAGCCCCGGCCCTTCGCTGCTTTTTCTGGTCAGGACGACGCTCGGACAGGGACGCGGCGCGGGCATCGCCGCTGCCGCGGGGCTTGGCACGATGGCGGCGCTCTGGACGCTGGCGGCCTTGCTTGGCCTGGAACGTGTTTTCCTGGTTTTTCCCGGACTTTACATGACACTCAAGATTCTGGGTGCGCTGTATCTGATCTGGATCGCCGTGCAGACCTGGCGACATGCGTGCGCCCCGCTTCCGGCAGACTCGCGCGGCGCGGGAAAGCGGGCCTTTCTGTCGGGCCTTCTGGTCAATCTTGGCAATCCGAAGTCGGTCATGTTTTCAGCGGCTGTGCTGTTGGTGATCTTCCCCGCGCCGCTGACCGGTGGTGAGAAACTGGTGGTCTTCGCCAACCATCTGGCCGTCGAGCTTGTTGTTCAGCCTCTGCTGGCGGTCCTGCTGTCCACCGGCGCGTTCCGGCGCCGCTATCTGTCGGCCAAACCCGTGCTTGATCGGGTCACGGCCACGCTACTGGGCCTTTTCGGGCTGCGCTTGCTGCTCAGCCGGTGAGAGGGACGGACGACATGCAAAACCGCCTGCCCCATGAGAAAGGCTTTCATGTCAGCTGGGATCAGCTGCATCGCGATGCCCGGGCACTGGCCTGGCGACTGCAGGACAAAACACCGGCAGACGGCTGGAAAACGCTTGTCGCCGTCACGCGGGGTGGCATGGTGCCGGCCATGATTGTCGCGCGCGAACTGGATATCCGCCGGATCGACACGATCGGCGTCAGATCCTATGATCACCGGACGCAACACGCACCGGTCGTCATCAAGTCGCCGGATCCCGACATCATCGGCACCGGGAGCGGCGTGCTGGTGGTCGATGATCTGGCGGATACCGGCCGCACGCTGGACCTGGTGCGTGACATGATGCCAGAGGCGCATGTCGCCACGCTCTATGCAAAACCGATGGGCCGCGACCGCGCCCACACCTATGTCACCGAAGTCAGCCAGGACACGTGGATCTTCTTTCCATGGGACATGGCGCTGCAATATGTAGACCCCTATCGCGGATCCTGAAATGTCGCATCTGTCGCACGCCCAATCCACCTTTCCACCCCCGGTGATGGAAGCCCGCCGCTGGCTCGATGGTGTCGAGTTTCCGCCTGATCGTCCGCTTCTGAATGTCAGTCAGGCCGCGCCGGTCGATCCCCCGCCAGAGGCATTGCGCCGCGTGATCGCCGAGGCAGCGCTGAATACACCGGAGGCGCATCTTTACGGCCCGGTGCTCGGCCTGCCCGAACTGCGCGACGAACTCGCAACACAGTGGCAGGCGTTTTACGCAGGAGCCATTTCCGCGGCTCAGGTCGCCATCACGTCCGGCTGCAATCAGGCGTTTTGCGCAGCGATCACCGCCATCTGTACCGAAGGGGACGAGGTCATTCTGCCCACGCCGTGGTACTTCAACCACAAGATGTGGCTCGACATGGCGGGTGTGCGGACGGTGCCCCTGCCGACCTGCGCGGGGCTTTTGCCCGATCCCGAAGAAGCCGCCGCGCTGATCGGACCACGCACCCGCGCGCTGGTTCTGGTCACGCCCAACAATCCGGGCGGTGTGGAATATCCCGCCGATCTGGTTCAGGCGCTCTACGATCTGGCCCGCGCGCGCGGCATCCGTCTTGTGATCGACGAGACCTACCGCGATTTCGACGCGCGCCCGGCCCCGCCGCATGCGCTTTTCACCGATCCCGAATGGCCAGACACGCTGATCCATCTCTATTCGTTTTCAAAGGCATATCGCCTCACCGGACACCGTGTCGGCGCGCTTGTCGCCAGCACGTCCGTGATGGCCGAGGCGGAGAAGTTTCTTGATACCGTGGCGATCTGTCCAAACCAGCTGGGCCAGATCGGGGCGCTCTGGGGGATGCGGAACCTCAGCCAGTGGCTGTCTGGCGAGCGCGCGGAAATCCTGGACCGGAGGGCTGCAATTCACGACAATTTTGACAGGCTTGCCGCACGCGGCTGGCATCTGCTGGGCTGCGGCGCGTATTTTGCGTATCTGCGCCACCCCTTCGCCATTGCGTCACGCGATCTTGGCCCGCGGCTGGTGGCCGAGGCCGGCGTGCTGTTGCTGCCGGGCACGATGTTTTATCCGGCGACGCAACGGCAGGGCGACGCCGAAGTGCGCGTGGCCTTCGCAAATGTGAACCGGGCCGGGATCGAAACGCTGTTTGCCCGCCTTGCAGAGCTGCCCTGGCCTCTTGCTCAGCCTTCGGACAAGGCTTAGACATCGCTCACCCGGAGCGCGGCGCGCGGCCGGTATCACGCATAACGCAACGAGGCCCGCATGGCAGGCAAAAGCATTGCAAAACCTTTCGTCTGGATTCTTCTGGGCCTGCTGATTCTGGGTCTGGCGGGGTTTGGCGTCACCAACCTGACCGGCACGCTGCGCAGTGTCGGAAGCGTTGGTCAGGCCGACATTTCAGTCACCAATTACTTCGGGACCCTGCAAAACGAGATCGCTGCGGAAGAATCGGCGCGCGGCGAACGCATCAGCTTTGCCGAGGCGCGCAATCTGGGCATACCGGACCGGGTGCTTGCGCAACTGGTCAATCAGGCGGCGCTGGATCATGAAACCATCGAAATGGGCCTGTCCATCGGCGACGACAATCTGCGCGATCAGATCGTCAGCATGCCCCAGTTCACCGGCGCGGACGGCGCGTTCAACCGCGAGGGCTACCGGTATGCGCTGGACCGTATCGGCCTGACGGAGCGCGAGTTCGAGGATGACATTCGCCGCGAGACCGCGCGCAGCTTCCTGCAGGCCGGAATTCTTGCGGGCATTACCCTGCCGGCCACCTTCACCGATACGCTGCGGACGTATCTGGGCGAACGCCGCGCGATCGAATGGGCGCTGCTCGATCAGGCCGATCTGCAGATCGGTGTGCCGATCCCGACCGAACAGGACCTGATGAGCTTTCACACTGAAAACGCCGAAGCCTATACACGACCGGCTGCCAAGTCGATCACCTATGCCTGGCTGACCCCGGCAATGATACTGGACAGCGTCGAGGTGGACGAAGACGCGTTGCGCACCGCCTATGAAGAACGCAGCGACGAATTCAGCCAGCCGGAGCGCCGCCTGGTCGAGCGCCTGGTCTTTCCCGACACCGCGGCGGCAGAAGATGCGCTGGCGCGGCTCAACGCGGACGAGACCACGTTCGAGGCGCTGGTCGAGGACCGCGGCCTTCAGCTGGCGGACGCAGATATGGGGGAT
>JBCCHI010000130.1:0-9481 GCA_039028815.1 Pseudomonadota bacterium | reverse complement strand
GGCGGCGGAGTATGTGCTGGGCAACATCTCTTCGCGAATGGCGGATGCAATGCGCGAGGAGATCGCCGATCTCGACAAGGTGCCGAAAAAGGAGGGCGAGGCGGCGATGACCGATATCGTGAACGGCATTCGCCGGCTGGAGGCGGCGGGAGAGATCGTTCTGATGTCGCCTGGCGGCGCGCGGGACGAGGACGATGACGATGATGACATGGCCGGGACCGGGGGCACCGGGGACTGAATGCCGCGCGCGCCGTGCAGCCGGACGATCAGAATGCGCCGGTCTGGAACAGAAATGCACGGTCGCGCCGGATCATCAGCCACATCGCGGTGCCCGGCGATGGCAGAAACACCTTGGGCACGGTCGCCCTGAACACCGTGTTCTCCGCATGGTCCATCGCGAATTCCACAAGGCTTTCGGCCCCCATGAACCGCGCGCGCCGCACCACACCACGCACGGCAGTGCCGTGGGTGATCGAGGGCCCGGGCCCCGCGCCGTTGCGGTCGAAATCCAGCACGATATCCTGTGGCCGTACCACGATGTCAACGGCCGTGCCGTCCGGCAGGCCCGGCGCAAGAAAGTCGCCAAATGGGGTCTGCGCCAGGGCACCGTACACCTGCGCGGGAACCACGTTGATGTCACTGAAAAACGCCATGGCCCCGCGGTCGTCGGGCGCGGTGAACAGATGGTAGGGTGGCCCGGTCTGCACGATGCGCCCATCGCGCATCAGGGCGATCTCGTCGGCCATGCGCATCGCCTCTTCGGGCTCGTGCGTGACCAGCAGGACGCCGGTGTCCTCATCGCGCAGAATGTCGAGCGTGTCGTCCCGGATCCCGTCGCGCAGGCGGTTGTCGAGACCGGAAAACGGCTCGTCCATGAGCATGATGCGGGGCCGCGGCGCCAGGGCCCGCGCCAGCGCCACGCGCTGTTGCTCACCGCCCGACAACTCGTGCGGATAGCTGGCGATGTGGCGCGACAACCCTACCCGGCCGAGCAGTTCGTCCACGCGCGCGCCGCGCTGCGCACCGTCGCCTTTCAGACCGAAGGCGACGTTTTCCCCGACCCTGAGATGCGGAAACAGCGCAAAGTCCTGAAACATCAGCCCGATATTACGCTGTTCGGGCGGCACGGACTGGCCCGGCGCGCAGATCCGCGCGCCATCGACGTGGATTTCACCGGAATCGGGGGTTTCGACACCGGCGATCATCCGCAAGGTCGTGGACTTGCCACAGCCCGATGGTCCCAGCAGGCAGGTCACCTGCCCCGGCATCACGGTCAGCGACACGTCGTCCACGACGCGGCGTCCGCCGTGGCGGCGCACCAGACGGCGCACGTCCAGTCTTGGCGTCGGAGCGTTCACATCGGCCTCCCGCATCGGTCACGGCGGGATAGCAAGCACCGCGGCCCCGCACAAGAGAGCGCGCCGGGCCGGTGCCACCCTGCGGTTACCGGTCGCGGGCCGCCGCAAGGGCGGGGCGAATGTCGCGCTCCAGCGCGCGCGCGGTGATCGGCCCGGCAAAGCGCAGCACGATCCGGCCCTGTGCGTCCAGCACGAAGGTCTCCGGCACCGCCGCAACGCCCCATTCGATCGCGCCGCGCCCGGTTGCGTCACGCCCGATCGCGGTGAAGGGATCGCCCAGTTCATCAAGGAACGCCAGCGCATGGCCTGCGTCGTCTCGGTAGTTCACGCCATAGAGCGCGACCCCCTCTTCGGCCAGTCTGGTCAGGCTGGGATGCTCTGCGCGGCACGGGCCACACCAGCTGGCCCAGAAGTTGACAAGCTTGACCCCGCCATCCCGCAGCGCGGCGTCCTCCAGCACAGGCGTGCCGCCCAGCGGCTCAAAGGCAACGACCGGCGCGGGGCTGCCGACAAGCGCGGAGGGCAGCGCGTCAGGGTTGTCACGCTGCATGCCGACGAAAAACAGCCCCGCCAGCAGGCCGAACAGGACGGGGGGCAGCAGCATCAGGGGGGACAGCCTAGCCATCGCGCGTCGCTGTCCCTTCCAGCATTTCAAGCTCTGCGCGCACGCGCCGGAACCGGCGCACGCTGGTCCAGACCAGCACCGCCAGCAGCGCCAGTGTCACCGCGTAAGAGGACAGCACGGCCACGGCATAGCTTCCCAGATCGGGCATCACGCGGCGCCTCCTTCGCGGGCGATGTCACCCGCGCGCTGACGCGCCTGCAGGCTGCGGATGCGCCGGGCGCGTATTTCGGTCTGCGTGCGCAGAAGCACCAGTGCCACGAACAGCACCACGAATCCCGCGATGCAGAACAGCAGGGGGTGATAAAAGGCGTCATGCACGTTTTCCTGCGTGTCGAGGCTGAGCGACGCGCCCTGATGCAGGCCCTGGTTCCAGAACAGGACGGCATAGCGGCTGAGCACGGCAAAGACCGAACCGACGAGGCACAGGATCGCCGTGAGGTCGGCGGCGGTGTCGTCATCCTCGATCGCCTCCCACAGCGCAATGTAGCCCAGGTAGAACAGAAACAGGATGAGAAACGAGGTCAGACGCGGGTCCCAGACCCACCATGTGCCCCACATCGGCTGCCCCCACAGCGCGCCCGTGGCCAGCGCGATCAGCGTCATGACGACGCCGACGGGGGCCGCAGCCCGCGCCGCCAGCGCGCTGACATGGTGGCGGCGCACCACCCAGATCAGCGACGCCACCAGCATCATCATCCAGGCATTGATGGCCATCAGAGCGGACGGAACATGCAGAAAGATGATCTTGACCGTCGCCCCCTGACGCACATCGTCGGGCGTGAAGAAAAAGCCCCAGACCAGCCCCACCGCAAGGCAGAGCGCACCCGCCCCCCAGAGCCAGGGCAGGACCCGGTCGGTGGCGGCGATGAACCGCCGGGGATTGGCGAATTGCCAGAAACTTGCCACGCGCGTCTCTCCCGTCTTTCAGCGCAGGTTCACTTTCAATACCGCAGCCGCGGCGAAAGGCAAAAGGGCAATCGTGCCGCAGGTCAGACCGGCCAGCAGCAGCGCAGGTGTCTCGTAGGACTGGCCCGCCGCGCCGCGCCGCGCCACCTCGGCGCCCAGGATCAGCGTGGGCACGTAGAGCGGCAGCACAATGAGGCTCAGCAGCAACCCGCCGCGCCGCAGACCGACGGTGAGCGCGGCGCCGAACGCGCCGATCATGCTGAGCGCCGGGGTGCCCGTCAGAAGCGACAGCGTGAGCGGTGCGACCCCGGCGGCGGGCAGGTTGAGCAACACGCCAAGCACCGGTGCCAGCAGAACCAGGGGCAGACCGGTGGTGAGCCAGTGCGCCAGCGCCTTGACCGCGCAGAGCAGCTCCAGCGGACAGGGGCTGGTGGCCAGCAGATCGAGGCTGCCATCCTCCCAGTCCAGCGCGAAGATCCGGTCGAGCGACAGCAGACAGGACAGAAGCGCGCCCAGCCACAGAACACCCGGTGCAATCCGTGTCAGAAGACCGGTGTCGGGGCCGAGCGCGAACGGCACCAGCACGACGACGATGAGAAAGAAGGCCAGCGCCAGCCCGAAGCCGCCCCCGGCGCGCACGGCGAGTTTCAGATCGCGCGCCAGCACGGCGATCATGAGTATGCCTCGTCAAAACGGTCGGGAGCCGGGTCACGGGCGCGGTATCCGGACAGATCGAGCGGGCGTGCGGGCGAAAGATCAAGATCGGTGTGCGAGGCGATGACAGCGCTGCCGCCTGCCGCGAGATGCCGGGCAAGGCAGCGCATAAGACTCGCGACGGCGCGAGCATCCAGCGACACGGTGGGTTCGTCCAGCAACCAGACCGGACGGCCGGTCAGCACCAGCCGCGCCAGCCCGACGCGGCGTTTCTGTCCGGCCGAAAGCAGTCCGGCGCGGCGCGGCGCGAGCGCGGCAAGGTCAAAGGCTTCGAGCGCGGGGGATATGTCCGTCACGCCGAAAATGCTGGCCCAGAAGTCGAGGTTCTCTGTCACGCTGAGCGCGGATTTCACGCCATCGGCGTGACCGGCGAAGGCGACCGCGTCGTCGGCCACCCCGATCCGGCCCGAGAGTGGCGGTTGCAACCTGGCCAGGGTGCGCAGAAGTGTTGTCTTGCCCGCGCCGTTGGGACCCCGCAGGATCAGCGCCTCGCCCGCCGCGACGGTGAACGACACGGCCTCCAGCAAAGGCACACCGCCGCGAGCGACGGACAGATCTGTGACCGAAACAGCCATGCCGCTTCCTATCGCAAGGCCGGGGGCGCGAAAAGCGGCAAGGCGCGGATCAGGACCAGAGCGGCAGGCCGCTGAGCACGGCCAGGGCGATCACCCCATAGGCCAGCGCGCGATAGGCGCGTTCGAGATCCGGGTGAAAGAGCGCCTGACCGAGAAGCGATGTGACGAGATAGGGGACCGACAGAACACCGCCGATTGCCGCGAGCCGCAGGTCGAGCGCGCCGCGCAGCAGCAGATTGACAACCAGCACCAGATCGAGAACCGCCAGAAACAGGATGGTGTTGGCGCGCACGGTCTGCGCCAGGGCCCGTCCGGTCAGATAGAACAGAATGACAACCGGGCCGGTCAGCCCGGTCAGACCGCCCACGATGCCCGCCGCGGCGCCGATCGCCAGCATGGCGGGGCGACTGACCCGCCCGCTGAACCGCCAGCCGGTGACAAGCGCCATCAGGGTCACGCTGGCCACGGCGGCCACGACCCAGCGGACGACCTCGATATCCAGCCGTGTCATCAGCGACAGGCCCAGCGGCACGGTGACAAGCGCGGCCGCCGCCAGCACGCCGACATCCAGCCGGTCGGCCTGTGACCAGGCGCGCGGCAACAGCGCGGCGCTGCTGATCATGCCGGTGAGCGCCATGATCCCCACCACCGAGGTGGGGGGCAGGAAGATACCCGCGACCGGCACAAAAATCAGCGCGGTGCCAAAGCCGGTGAACCCGCGCACGAGTCCCGCGATGGCAATCGCGGCACAGAGCCAGACCAGACCGGGTGTCGCCAGTGCGGCCCCGAGCGCGTCAGGCATCCACGTTGGCGAACTGGGTGCCCGCATTGGCGTCGGGCTTGGACCAGTCGCGTTTGACCCCCAGCCACAACAGGACCGCGCTGGCCACGAAAACCGAGGAATAGGTACCCACGATCACGCCCCAGATCATGGCGAACACAAAGCCGCGGATCACGTCGCCGCCCAGCACATAGAGCGCGCCAAGCGCCAGAAGCGTGGTGACAGACGTCATGACCGTCCGGCTGAGGGTTTCGTTGATCGAGATGTTCAGCACCTCGGCCAGCGGGCGCTTCTTGTATTTTCGCAAATTCTCGCGCACCCGGTCGAAGACCACCACGGTGTCGTTGAGCGAATACCCCACGATCGTCAGCAGCGCCGCGATGATGGCCAGGTCAAACTGGATCTGAAGCTCGGAAAAAATGCCGATGGTCAGCACCACGTCATGCACCAGCGCCAGCACCGCACCCAGCGCGAACTGCCATTCGAATCGCAGCCAGATGTAAACCAGCACCGCGCCGATCGCGAGCAGCACCGCGATGATGGCGGTCTTGATCAACTCGCCCGACACTTTGGGCCCGACGGAATCCACCGCTGTGAAGGTCAGCGTCGGTACCGCCTGCTGCAGGGCCGCCTCGACCGCGCGGATCACATCGGGTGACACGGCCTCCTGGCCTTCCTGCGCCTGAATGCGGATCATCGCGACGTTCTGATCCTCTTCGAAGGTGGGGTCGAAGACCTCGGTGATCGACACGTCGCCCAGTGACAGCGTATCGAGCGCCGCGCGATACTGTGCGATGTCAATCTCCTGCGCGGCCTCGGTCCGGATCGTCGTGCCGCCCCGGAAGTCGATGCCGTAGTTGAGCCCCTGCAGCAGGAAAGACACCGCCGCCACCACGATCAGCACCCCCGACAGGCCAAGCGACAGTTTCCAGCGGCGGAAGAAATCCCAAGAGGTGTTCTGCGGCACCAGCCTCAGGGCGCGGCCCGACAAAACGGTTTTCGGGCGGCGGCGCTCGAACCACATGATCACCAGAAGACGGGTGACGAAGATGGCGGTGAACACCGATGTGATGATCCCAAGACCAAGCGTGATCGCAAAGCCGCGCACCGGGCCCGACCCCATCGCATAGAGGATCAGCGCCGTGATGAAGGTGGTGATGTTGGCGTCGGTGATCGCGCTCAGGGCCTTTTCATATCCCAGTTCGATCGCACGGGCGGGTCCCCTGGCGGTTTTCATCTCTTCGCGGATGCGTTCGAACACCAGCACGTTGGCGTCCACTGCCATACCGATCGTCAGCACGATGCCGGCAATGCCCGGCAGCGTCAGCGTGGCGCCGATCATGCTGAGCAGGCCAAAGATCAGGCCGACGTTGATGATCAGCGCGATATTGGCGAAAAGGCCGAACAGCCCGTAACTTGCCCACATAAAGGACAGCACGAGGAGGAACGCCACGATACAGGCGATCTGGCCGGCCTCGATGCTGTCGGCCCCCAGTTCCGGGCCGATGGTCCGTTCCTCGAGAAACACCAGTTCCGCAGGCAGTGCCCCGGCGCGCAGCAAAATGGCGAGATCGGTGCTTTCCTCGACCGTGAACTGCCCGGTGATGATCCCGGTGCCGCCCGGAATATGGCTTTGGATGACCGGCGCGCTGATCACCTCGTCGTCCAGCACGATGGCAAAGGGATTGCCCACGTTTTCGGCGGTGTAATCACCGAACTTGCGCGCGCCGGTGGGGTTGAACCGGAAGGACACGGCGGGCCGGCCGCTCTGGTCGAAATCGGGTTGCGCGTCAACCAGTTCCTCGCCCGTCACCACGGGCGCGCGTTCCAGAATGTAATAGCGGCCCGGCTCATCCAGAGACGGCAGCACCTCGTTGCCCGGACCCGGCGGTTCGTCGGCGTTGGTGGTGGCGCTGACAACTGGCTGAAAGGTCAGCTGCGCGGTGGTGCCGATCCGATCCTTGAGATCGGAGGCCGACCCGATCCCGGGCACCTGAATGAGAATCCGGTCAGCGCCCTGGCGCTGGATGGTGGGTTCACGGGTGCCCGCCTCGTTCACACGGCGCTCGATGATCTCTCGTGCGGTGCGCACAGTCTGTTCGTCGCTCGCCTGGCGTTCGGCCTCTGACAGGGTGACGACGATGGTGTCGCCGTCTACCGCGACCTCGATGTCATTGGTGGCCAGACCGGTGAGCGAGTTGAGCACCGGGCGCGCAAGGTCGCGCACCAGCCCGGCGGCATAGTCCACCTCTTCGGGTTTTTCGGTGAGGCGGATGCGCAGCTCGGGTGCATCGGTGGGCTGCTGGCGTATTCCGCCGATCCGGCCCCGTTCCTGCGCCAGAGTCTGCCGCACCTCTGGCCAGAAGGCGTCCATCCGGGCCTGATAGACATCCTCGACCTGAACCTCGGCCAGCAGATGCGCGCCGCCGCGCAGATCGAGGCCGAGATTGACCAGACCGGAGGGCAGCCAGCCGGGCCATTCGGCGACCTCCTGCTGCAGTGCCGCAGAGCTCTCGCCCCGTTCGATCGCCGCCAGCGCATCGTTATGCGTCTCGACGCGGTTGTAGAACGCGTTCGGCATGGCAAAGAGCAATCCCAGGGCCACAAGCCCCCAGACCACCAGACGCCGGAAGAGACCGATCTGCAGCATGCGTGCGCACCCCCGATGGAAAACGCGGCGGGGCGGGCCTTAGCCGTCCGCCGGTTCGGTTTTCGACAGGACCTGGGAAATGGTCGATTTCACCACGCGCACCTTCACGTTCTGCGCGATTTCCACCTCAACCTCATCGGCTTCCTTCACGCGCGTGACCTTGCCGATCATGCCCCCCTGGGTCACCACCTGATCGCCCTTGCGCAGGGCAGCCACCATCGCCTGGTGTTCCTTGATCTTCTTTTGCTGCGGGCGGATCAGCAGGAACCACATGATCGCGAAGATAAGGATCAGCGGAACGAATTGAGCGAACGCTTCCATGCAAGTCTTGTCCTTCGTGGCTGGCCGCAGGCCGGGCCCGCGAATTGGCGCGAACCTAAGGGAACACAGGGGGGGTTTGCAAGGCGACACACGCGTTCTTGCGCCGCGCCCCGGCACATATTCGGCGCTGTGCTTGCGCGCCAGAGTTGTTACATGGGATGCGCGAAACCGATTCCGATCCGACAAGAGGACGCCGCCATGCACGATATCCGCGCGATCCGAGACAATCCGTCCGCCTTTGATGCCGCCCTGGCGCGGCGTGGATTGCCCGGCGCATCCTCAGATCTGCTGGAGCTGGACGAGGCGCGGCGCGCCAAAATACTGGCCGCAGAGACGGCGCAGGCCGAACAGAACAAGGCGTCAAAGGATGTGGGCGCGGCAAAATCCGCCGGCGACACAGCGCGGTTCGAGGAACTGCGTGCGCTTGTGGCCGAGAAGAAAGCCCAAGTCGCTGCCATGCAGTCCGAGGCCAAGGCGCTGGACGCGCATCTGACCGAACAGCTGTCGGCTTTGCCCAATGCGCCGCTCGGCGATGTGCCCGAGGGCGCGGACGAGGCGGATAATGTCGAGATCAGCCGCTGGGGCAGCCCGCGCAACTTCGCGTTCGATCCTCTGGAACATTTCGACATTGCCGGTGTGGCCCGCGGCATGGATTTCGAGACCGCCGCAAAGCTTTCCGGCGCGCGCTTCATGGTGTTGTCGGGCGGCGTGGCGCGCATTCATCGCGCCCTGGCGCAGTTCATGATCGACACGCATGTCGAACGCAACGGTCTGACCGAGACCTGGGCACCGGTGCTGGTGCGCCCCGAGATGATGTACGGCACAGGGCAGTTGCCGAAATTCGGCGAAGACAGTTACGAGACTACCAACGGCTGGTGGCTGGTGCCGACCGCCGAGGTTCCGCTGACCAATATCGTGAATGGCGAGGTGGTCGGAGAAGGCGATCTGCCGCGCCGGTATGTGGCGCATACGCAATGCTTCCGGTCCGAGGCAGGCAGCGCGGGCAAGGACACGGCAGGCATCTTGCGCCAGCACCAGTTCGAAAAGGTCGAGATGGTGTCGATCACGCATCCCGACCGCTCGCTTGAGGAACATGCACGGATGACGCGCTGCGCGGAGGGCATTCTGGAGGCGCTCGGGCTGCCCTACAGGACGGTTGTGCTGTGCACCGGTGACATGGGTTTCGGGGCGCGCAAGACCCACGATATCGAGGTCTGGCTGCCCGGACAGAACACCTATCGCGAAATCAGTTCCGTCTCTGTCTGCGGGGATTTTCAGGCACGGCGCATGAATGCGCGGTTCCGTCCCGAGGCCGGCGGCAAGCCGCAGTTCGTGCATACGCTAAACGGGTCGGGTCTGGCTGTCGGGCGGGCGCTGATCGCCGTTCTGGAAAACGGCCAGCAGAAGGACGGCTCGGTCAGCCTGCCCGCGGCGCTTCATCCCTATATGCGGGGTCGCACCGTTCTGAACCACGACGGCACGCTGTCATAGCGCGGCGCCGGGGCGCAGGCGCGATCTGATGTCAGCGTCGCGCCCTATTCCGCGGCCACT
>JBCCHI010000129.1:0-9638 GCA_039028815.1 Pseudomonadota bacterium | reverse complement strand
TCACCCCCGGGCGACTGCGCAATCGGCGTCAGCCCGGGACCGCCCGGTGCGGCGCCCAGTCCAGGCGCGGTTATGTCCACGCGCGGGCTCAGACCCGCTGCCTCGATTCTGTACCCAACCAGCCGGTCCAGGCCATCGGCGCCAAATACGACGACACGATCCGTGCCGGTTTCGATCACGGCCAGCCTGCCGTCAACGGCCCCCTGAACACCTGTTTCAAACAGGCGCTGCGCCACGATCTGCGGACCGGACGAGGTGACAGATATCATCGCAATGCCGCCTGTGCGCCCGGATGCCGCAAAGATCAGCGGCCCCGCAGGCCCGTCGGTGACGACAAGCGGACCAAGACCATTCGCCAGCTCGGACAGCAATGCGCCCTGGATATCCTGAGGGACCAGACGTACCATGCGCGCACCCTGCGCAGCGCATGTTGAGATTTGGTTGTCAGCGCCGGCCGGCGCTGGACCGGACCGCCCGCAAAGTCGGAAAACTGCTTAAAACTTGACTATAGAGCCGGACGACAGGAACGCCGGACGACCACGCCGCGTGATGCCGCTGGCCCGCCGTTCAGTCTGCCATCAGGTCGCGATGACGGGCGATCGCTTCGTTCAGGTTGCTGAAATGCGTGATCTGGCCGTCTTCCAGCACCAGACCCTCGTCGCAGAAATCCCGGATGTCGCCCATGTTGTGGCTCACGACAATCGCACCGGAGATGCGCATCCGATCCAGAAACACACGCCTGCTCTTGCGGCGAAACTGCTGATCCCCCACCGCCGTCACCTCATCCACGAGATATGTGTCGAATGGAACGCCCATTGACGCACCGAACGCCAGTCGCGACCGCATACCCGATGAATAGCTGCGCACAGGTTCGTAGAAATGCGGACCGATTTCGGCAAAGTCCTCGACAAAATCGACCAGAGCATCGGTGTCAATGCCATAGATCCGGGCAATGAAGCGCACGTTCTGAACGCCGGTCAGGTCGGGATGGAAAGACCCGGCAAACCCCACCGGCCAGGAAATTGTGCCTTCCGACAGGATCTGACCGGAATCGGGTTTGAGCGTGCCCGCGATCAACCGCAGGAGCGTGGACTTGCCCGCGCCATTGCGCCCCAGAAGCGCCAGCGACTTGCCCGTCGGCAGGGCGAGGGTCAGATCGTCGATAACCGGCTTGCGCCGCCCGTCCGCCCAAAAGCCTTTGCAGAGATGCTGGAAGCGGATCACGCCGATTACCGCCTGTCGCGGACCGAATAGTAGATCAGCACGAGGATCGACCAGGCCAGAACCAGAAACAGCGCTGACAGTCCAAACAAGACCCAGCGTTGCGGATATTCGGAACTTTCGGCCCGTGTGGGTTCGACATATGTCGCCAGATACCGGCTCTGACGCGCCGCATTCGCGCGCGCCACGTCAAGCGCGGTCAGCGCGGCGCGGTATGTCTGTTCGGCATATTCCAGATCCACCGTAAGGCTTTCAAACTCGGCGATCAGCGTCGGATAATCCTCGCCCACCGCGCCTGTGGTGGCGTCATCGCTGGCAAACGTTTCACGTTCTGAAAGGATACGCTCGCGGATTGCGGTGATCCGGCGTTCCGCCTGAGCGACGCGCGGATCCGAGGAACTGGTGGTGTCGCGCAACAGATCGAAGTCGATCAGCGCCTGCGCCAGTTGTTGCTGCAGATTGTTCATAACACCCAGCCTGGCCTGAAGATCGGCCAGGGGATCGACAATCTGCGTCTCGGTGCGGAACCGGGTCAGCGCCTCGCGCGCAAGCTTGAGCCGGGCCAGAGCCTCGTCGAGATCGGCCAGCGCATAGCGGGTGGCATCTTCTTGCGCGGTGCGGGACAGTTCATTGATTGTGGTCTGGCTTTCCTCGACGATCGCCCGCGCCACCGCCGTCGCGAATTCCGGATCAAAGGCCGTCACCCGCACTTCGATAAGACCGGTCGCCTGATCGTAGGAAATCCGCACGACACGCTTCCAGAACCACAGGAGATCTTCAATCTTGGCGCCGGGCCAAATGGAGAATACCTTGTCGGATTCATGCGGCCAGCCGGTCCAGTGCTGTGCGTAGTGGCCCCGCAGGTCGAGTCTGTCATCGATCCTTTGCACAATGTCCTGGCTCTGAATGAATTCATAGAGAACATCGGTGTCCGAGGCCGTCGCCCCCCCCACCAGGGCTGCGCCCAGCCCCAGAAAATCGGTGGCCGCGCCGCCTTCCTCCCGTTGCACCGTGAACCCCGTGGTCGAGGCGTACTGATCCTCGGCCAACGCAAAGAGATAGACCGCGATCAGGACCAGCGGCGCGACGACCAGCAGCACGAACGATGTGGCCTGCCCCCAGTGCCGCCGGCGCATTCCGGCAGGCGGCGCAAGGTCGGCGATCCGCGCCGGATCGGTTTCGCCATGCGGGGGCGGCGGAGGCGGTTCTCCGGGAGCCAGCACGCGCTCCTGTAGGGGCGTCGCCCCCGGTTTCGGTCCGGGACCTCGCGGCCCGTCCCCGACAGGCGCTGATGTCCGGTCGTCCGCTGACGCGGGATCCTTCACGTCGGGGTGATCCGTTTCACCCGCGTTGCGCGACATGCGCACGATCTTGTCTTCTTTTGTCATCACCGGATCCGACTGGCGGTTGGCGCGCAGGGCACCGGCAAGACCCTAAGACGTTTCTCGACGAACGTGAACAATGCAATTCCGCTGACCGCCCGGTGCGACGCAGGATGTTGCGCGATTGGCTTGCCATCGCGCGCCGTCCGGGCGAGGCTGCACCCGAAACAGATCAAACCGATCCACCCCAGGTCATGTCCGATTTGACAGAACAATCCGACGCGGATCCCGAGCCGTTGCAGCCGCTGCGCGCCACGCACAGCATCCGCCGTCCGTTCGCCGGTGCGCGCACGATTTCCGCGCTGATGCTGCGAGAGATGTCGACCCGCTACGGACGCACTCCGGGCGGATACATCTGGGCAATCATGGAGCCGCTCTGCGTGATCTTCGTGCTGGCGCTCGGCTTTTCGCTGCTGATCCGAAGCCCGCCGATCGGATCAAGCTTCGTCCTGTTTTATGCCTCCGGGTACATCGTGTTCCACGTCTATCAGCAGATGTCGCTGCATGTGTCGCGTTCAATCGTGTTTTCGCTGCCTCTGATGTTCTATCCGGCGGTCACATGGATTGACGCGGTGGTTGCGCGCGCCGTGCTGAATGCCCTGACCGCCATCATGGTGGGCTACATCACGTTGATGATCGTGATGGTCACGCTTGACACGCGCACGGTGATCGATGTGGTTCCGATGATCCAGGCGGGGTTACTGGCGCTGTTTTTCGGGTTCGGGGTCGGCGTGACCAATTGCGCCCTGATCGGGCTTTTCCCGACATGGGACATCATCTGGTCCATTATCACGCGACCGCTGTTCATCGCGTCCGGCATTCTGTTCATACTAGAGGACCTGCCGCAGACCGCGCGCGAAGTGCTTTGGTACAACCCGCTGATTCACATCGTCGGGTTGTTCCGCGAGGGGCTGTATCCAATGTACACCGCCCAGTATGTTTCGCTGGCCTATGTGGCGGGCCTGTCGACTTTGCTGACCGCGCTCGGGCTGGCGCTGCTGCACCGCCATCACCGCGATATCATCGAAAGAGGTTGACCGGGCTCGCGCGCCACGCTCCGGCCCGGCTTTGGGCGACGCCGCCGGCGTTTCAGTCTTCGCCCGCCCAACGCAGAACGCGTGCATGTTCGACATCGGTCCGCCGCAACACGCCATCTCGCAGCGCGCGCATGACCAGACCGAGGAATGACAGGCGCTGGCCTTTGTAGTGTCGCAGCTTCAGCAGCCATTTGCCCGCAGCCGCCGGACCAACCAGAAAAAACCACGGCCCCGCACAGATCCGGTACACCATCAGCAGGTTGCGGTAGTGATAGTAGCTTTTCCAGAGCGGGCGGAAACGGCGGTCGGTTTCGCCGATCGTGGTGAAGTCGTGTTCGAACTGAAGACCGGGGTCGAACAGGATCCTGCCTCCCTTGGACCTCAGGCCAAGGGTGTACAGCACGTCATCGCCGTAAATGAACATCGTTCCATCAGGATATCCGGCCCGCGCGACGCCGTGCCGCGAAATGAAAAAGCCGACAAAGGATGCCCCGTCGATGTCGCACGGCGATGCTGCGCCATATTCCAGATCACCTATGTGAAAGCCGTTCCGGCCACCGCCAAGAACAGTGCGCCGCATGACATGGGCATCCCAGAAGGGATTCTTCGACGGTCTGTTGATGTCGCAAATGGGTCCGTTCGGGTGATAGACCGCGGCCGCCCAGGCCTCTGCGTCTCCCCTGTCATGCCGGTGGAACGCGGCCAGCGTGTCCGGGTGCGGGCGCGCATCGTCATCCATCAGCACAAGCCATTCGGGGTCGTAGGCATGCATGGCGTACCGCATGCCGCGTTCGAAACCGCCGGCGCCGCCCAGGTTTCGGGTGTTGCGCACCACATCAAGGCGTGCCGTCTCCTGCGTCTGCAGCCACGCCCGGGTTCCGTCGGTACTTGCATTGTCAACGACAACGATGGCGCTCAGATGGGTTGTGCACACCTGCAGCAGTCTCTCGACGGTCTGTTTCAGCTTGTCCAGGCGGTTGTGGGTCACGACAATTGCCACAAGCGACCCGTGGCCACCGGGTTGCGCAACCGGCACACCCTCTTCAGGAAACGGAACTGGATGCTGCATCATGTTCAGAACTGTTTCCCTGCGTAGAACACTGACCCGCCGTGTTCATCGTTTCACTTGAGCAATTCCTGTATTGCGCGAAATTCTACCCGCCTGCCCTACCTAAAGTAAAGTGGCCGCAACTCACGAAAATCCTGAAGAAATCCGTCCGCATTCCACTGGCACTGCTCGATCGTCCCCCGGATGGCCGGGCGACGCGCCAAGCCTTCAGCAACCGCTAATACATTGATCACGATTCGAAAACACTCTGATCACAATAACCGGCATATGTGCCGGATATTGCCACGAGTTCCCGGGATCATTGCCAAAAATTGTTGCAACGTGACGCCCGGGCTGACATCACGCACAGCCAGAAACGAGAGAGGCGTGGCAATGCGCAAGGGCATAATCCTGGCTGGCGGTACCGGGTCGCGGCTGCACCCGATCACGCTTGGCGTGTCAAAGCAGCTTTTGCCGATCTATGACAAACCGATGATCTACTATCCGCTCTCGGTGCTGATGCTAACCGGCATACGCGACATTGCGATCATCACCACACCTCAGGACCAGTCTCAGTTCAGGCGCACGCTTGGCGATGGCAGCCAGTGGGGTCTCAACCTGACCTATATCGAACAACCTTCTCCGGACGGGCTAGCGCAGGCCTACCTGCTGGCCAAGGCGTTTCTGGATGGTGCGCCCTCCGCGATGGTGCTGGGCGACAACATCTTTTTCGGCCACGGCCTACCTGCACATCTTGCCGAAGCCGACAGGAAATCGACGGGAGGGACCGTCTTTGGATACCGCGTGGCTGATCCCGAACGATATGGCGTGGTGGAGTTCGACGAGACCGGCGCGGTGCGTGCGATCGTTGAGAAACCGGAATTCGCCCCCTCGCCCTTTGCCGTGACCGGTCTTTACTTTCTTGACGGATCGGCGCCCGAACGGGCGCGCCAGGTCACACCGTCAGCCCGGGGTGAACTGGAGATCACGTCACTGCTGGAGCTTTATCTGTCCGACGGCCTGTTGTCCGTGCGGCAGATGGGGCGCGGCTATGCCTGGCTGGATACCGGAACCCATGCCTCGCTGCTGGATGCAGGAAATTTTGTGCGCACCCTGTCGGATCGCCAGGGCCAACAGGTGGGCTGCCCCGAAGAGATCGCCTTTGAGAACGGATGGATCGACGCCGCGGGGCTGGAGGCGCGCGCCAATCTGTTTTCCAAGACAAGCTATGGGGTCTATCTTCGCGGATTGCTGTAGGGCGTGACTATTCGGGTTTGGATACCAGGCTGCCCTGCCAGGTCTCATCCGGTATCTTCGGTGTTTCAGGATCGGTGTCGTACCGCGGCGTCATGATCTGGGTGCCGTTGGCATTGAAGACTTCGACAATGTTGCGGTGCAGATCAGACAGGATCACCTGCAACGAGGAACCGCGGTTGGTGAAGGCGTTGATTTCGTACTGAATCGAAAACTCTCCGAGCGCATTCCACAACACGAAAGGCTCTGGCGACTTTTTCAGCCCCTGCGTCGCATGCGCCGCCTGGATCAGCATGGCGATGATCTTCTCCGGTGGCTCCTCGTACCGAATGCCGACAGTTGTATGCACGATGAGCCCCCGGCCGTCGATCTTGTGAGAGTAATTGACGACCTGGCTGGACAGGAGTTGCGAGTTCGGGATCGAGATCATTTCGTTCTTGATCGACTTGATCAGCGTTTCCATGATGCGCACCTCGATCACATCGCCCACCACATCGCCGACCTTGATCCGGTCGCCCACATTGGCGCTGCGCCGATAGAGCACGAACAGCCCCGCCATGACGTTCGAGATTACCGAATTGGACCCCAGCGACACCATGATCCCGGCGAGGATGGTCAACCCCTGAAATGCCGTCGTGTCCGACCCCGGAATGAACGGGTATGACAGGGCGATCGCAACCACGATGACCACCACGCGCGCAATCAGAAAGGTGGGCTTCACCCAGTGCGGCTGAAACTCGCCCGACGTCAGATTGCCGGCCGCGATGTTTTCAAAGAACACCTTCAGTCCACGCAGAACGAAGCGCGTCACGATGAAAATGAGAACGAGCGTGACAATTTTCGGAATGATCGTCCACAAGCCGCTCAGAACCGTCAGGATCGGCTCGGACACATACGCGATCAGAATGGCCGCGGTGGCGCGTGTTTCCGCAAAGGACAGAAGGATAATCGACAGAAAATAGTACAGCAGAACCAGATAGATGATCCATAGTGCAAGGTTCGCGAGGTACTGGACAAGCTGCGCGACGGCCTGGCCCTTGACCGCAGACTGAGTGGCCTTTTCGACCGGATCAAACCAGGTTCTCGCCTGTGCCCCGGCCCGGGCCGCAAGACGTTTTCGGAATCGGACGAAAAGCAGCGTGACGACGAGAAAACCAGCCGTCCACCCGAGTGCAACCATCGCGCTGTCCATCAGGCCGGTGGAGGTCCGGCTCTGGCGGTAATTCAGGATCGCCCGCTCGATGGCCTCGGCCTGGACCGCCGCGACCAGCGTGCGTTCCATCCCTTCCATCGCGGAATCGGCATGCGTGACAACGGTCATGATCTGGCCGTTGGCCAGAATGGCGGTGCCGAATTCATTCTCTTTCACGGCCACATGCAAGTCCCGGATCGCATCGGTCTGCGCTATTTTGAGAATCCGCTGCTCGACCTCGTCGGCGCGTTCGCGGGCAGGCAGGGATGACATTCCGCGCACCAGAAACAGCTGATGACCGTCGATTTCGACCGGTGCGACGCGCACGACATCGGGATCGTAGTCCTCGGTCGGGCCAACCGTGAACGGCACCGAGTGGTCCTCGGTCTGCGCCTGCGCGCAGACACCGCCGACAAGCAACACAAACCCCGCAATCAGATGACACAGAATGAAAGCGGGCCGAGATGTCCCTGAAGCGGTCGTCATGTCTGGTCTGTCCCTCTTTCCCCGACAGAATGGTGTGCCAAGAACTCGTCCTGCGCAAGTCGCGGCACCGCCACGGGGCCGATTTGCGACGCGTTGGACACGCACCACGACCCGGCAGGACCCGCAGGTCCGCAATGACCGGAACCACGCGGCCGCGCGCGGCGCATTCAGGCAACCGGGCTGCAAAGCCTTACGCCCCCTTGTCAGCGCGCGCACGATTGCGCAGCATGCGGCACGACAAGCCGGGGGATGGCCATGCGTTTTCTCAGATGTGTTCTCGTGAGCCTGACCGCCATGCTTGCGCACCCGGCCTCTGCCGACATGACCGGCACGCTGCGGCAGGCGCATGACGTAGGAAAAGGCGCACTCTCGAGCCTCGATCCGGCGTCGCCCGGTACGGTGCTGTCGATCACCGAAAAGGTCATGAGCCGGTTGATCCGGCCGGGTCCGGATGGACGGCCCGCCGCAGATCTGGCAACCGACTGGCACGCAGAAGAAGACGGCCGTGTATGGACCTTTGCCCTGCGCGACAATGTACGGTTTCACGACGGCAAGCCGTTTGAGGCGCAGGATGCCGCCTACAGCCTGAACCGGGTTCTGGATCCGGACCGGGATGCGCCGGCCCGGGCGGTGATCGACATGATCGAAACGGTTGAAATTCCGGAACCGATGACCCTCCGGCTGACGCTCAAGACGCCTTTCGCGGATCTGCCCCTGCAGCTGATGGATCCCAGATTGCGCATCATTCCCGATGGGTCAGGCGAAGACATCGGCCAGACCGGTGTCGGAACAGGGCCGTTCATGGTCAAATCCTTTGACGCCGACGGCACGACCATCCTTGTGGCCAATCCCGATTATTTTGAAGGCACGCCAAAGCTTGCGGAAATTCAGGTGATCGGCATTCCCGACGCCAACACGCGGCTGCAGGCGTTTCTTGCCGGCCAGATCGACATGGAGCGCGGCATCCGGCCGCTGATGCGGCGCGCGCTGGCGCGTTCGGACCGCTACAGGATTCAGGACATTCCGACCGGCAACTGGTCGGGCCTGGTCTTTCGCAACGACGTACCGCCATTTGACGACGTGCGTGTGCGCCGGGCGATCAGAATGGCGGTTGACCGGTCCACCATGCTGAAACTGGCGCTGGACGGAGGCGGCATACTCAGCTGCGACACACCCGTTGCGCCCAATGATCAGTACCGCGCAGCGCTGGATTGTCCCCGCGATGTGGATGGCGCACGGGCGCTTCTGGCAGAGGCCGGATACGCGGACGGAATAGACATCAGGCTTTACGTCGCGCCGCTTGACGGGGTCTGGTCCTCGATGGCGGTGGTCTTCCAGCAGCAGGCCGCAGAGGTCGGTATCCGGGTGGAACTGGTCAACGCTGCGGCGGATGGATACTGGTCCGATATCTGGATGAAGAAGGACGCGTTCGCAACCAGCTGGGGAGAACGGCCCGCCGATCAGGTCCTGAGCGAAGCCTTCGGGATGGACGCCAAGATGAACGAAAGCCGCTATGAAGATCCGGTCTTTGACACGTTGATCAAAGAGGCGCGCGCCGATACCGACTTCTATGAACGCCGTGACGCCTATATCGCGGCGCAGCAGCACCTGGCAGACACGTCCGGCACGCTGATCCCGTTTCATCGCAGCCAGCTTGTCGCCTTGTCACCGCGCGTTCTGAACATGCCGCCGGTTCGAAGTGACCGGATTCCCTGGCATCAGGTGGACGTGGCCACGGACGACAGCTGACCCAGTCCAGACGCTCTGCCGACACAGCGCCGACAATTTGCCGAACCCTGATCCCTTGCGCGTGTCTCGAATCAAGTGTGTCTCGAAGAGACTCCAGGGTGTCGCAAGACGCGACGTACAGCGGGACGGTCCATGCGACCTGGCGCGCGCGGCGTCTATGGTGCGCAGCGAAACGCAGTGCATAGTCCCTATGCTGTGCGCCTTTCGCCTTCAGCGGATGTCTCTGGGTAAAGGCGAAACGCGCTAGGCAAGCGCTGCACAGTCCGGCG
>JBCCHI010000128.1:0-9878 GCA_039028815.1 Pseudomonadota bacterium | reverse complement strand
TTCCACTACGCCGGCCCCGTTCCAGATCGGAACAGTAAGGGGGCACGGTTGCAGGCGTAAAGACCATGTGGCGGTCGCTGAAGACAAGATTGCGATCCGGGTTGCGGGCGAAAAGAGTAAAATCATCGGGCGCTGAGGCGACTTTTTCCTCGATCAGTTCCGGGTCCAGCCGCACCCGTGCCCCCTTACTGTTCCGATCTGGAACGGGGCCGGCGTAGTGGAAACTACGCCGACTTCAACGAGTTGATTAAGCTGTGCCAGAGCCTGAACACCGTGCATTGCGTATACGGCTACCCGGTCGAACCGCAGGATTTGCCACCGGCCTCGCGTCACCTTGATGCCTATGCCTCTTTCATTCGGTTTTCCGACAAGGTCTGGCGCCCCACAGCCGTCGCGCCGAGCTCCATTCATGACGGCATTCAAATGGCGGCCATGGCCCGCGGCATCAGCGCCAGGCAGCTGGCGAAGGAACCGGGGCTGATCACCAATATCAGCATCAACAGCCCGTTGAAGATTGACCAGCCAATGGCGGACGCCCTCATTGCGATGGCAGAGGCCGGCCAGGCTTGCGTGATTGCATCCCTCGCGATGGCCGGCGCCACCGGGCCGATCACAGTCGAAGGCAGCCTGGTGCAGCAAAACGCCGAAGTACTTGCGGGCATCGCGCTCTCGCAGATCGTCAGACCGGGCGCGCCGGTTGTCTATGGCTCGCTGGCCACCAGCGTGCACATGAAGTCCGGATCGCCCTCGTTTGGCACGCCTGAATACATGAAAGGGATCATTGTCGCGGGCCAGCTTGCGCGCCGGTATCGCCTGCCGTTGCGATCCGGCAACGTCAACTCGTCGAATGTGATCGACGCGCAGGCTATCTACGAGTCGCAGATGTCCATCTGGGGCGCAGTGCTCGGCGGTGTGAGCCTGCTGAACTTTGCGCATGGCTGGATGGAGTCCGGGCTCACATTTTCCTACGAAAAGATGATCATTGATTCAGAAATGCTGCAGATGGTCAGCGAGGCGATGAAACCATTGTCGTTCGAGCCGCAAAATCTGGGACTTCAGGCCATCGAAGAAGTTGGGCCGGGCGGGCACTTCTTTGCGGCGTCACAGACACTCGAACGATACAAGGATGCGTTCTACCAACCCATGCTGTCCGACTGGAGCAATCTGGAGAAGTGGGTCGAAGACGGGTCCAGGGACACGGTGCAGCGGGCGCATCGCCTTTGGAAGAAACTGCTGCAAGACTACGACCAACCGGCGCTTGATCCGGGCATCGAGGAAGACCTGTTGACCTTTGTCGAAACCCGCAAGCAGGATATCAAGGCCCTATGACCGGACCGGACACGGAAGGGAATGCGGTCTTGGGTCCAAAACCGCTGATCCGGGTGCGGGTGATCACAATGCCGGGTGTGGATGCCGGACGGCACGGCGGTCGAGGGGGCATCGCAACGACAGGGATGAATGGGGATTGACCACAAGCAATGAAATAGCGGCAGCGATCCGGTCGATATACGAGATCATGATGCGCACCGGTCACGCCGACGCCCGGCGGCTCCTGGCGAACCGACCCCCGCCAGAGCCCGCGAGGCGACCAGTGCCCAATGATCTGCCGGTGACGGCGTGGTTGCCCGTGGCAGCGGACAACGCGCCCGACGACATGGTGAATTTGGTCCGCTTGCTGGCCGGGCTCGCGGGCCGTTTAAGCTGGCAGCAAACCTATACCGCTGCCGATCTTGGACACGCCTTTCTCGACAAGTATGGCTGGTCCTTGCTGGTGGGGCCGGGCGCTCCCGTGGAATGCAAAACCTTGCTTGTCGGTGTGATGTTGCTGGGTCCGGATCTGGAGTATCCCGTTCACAGGCATTCTGCCGAGGAAGTCTATCTCGTTCTGTCCGGCAGAGCCTCCTGGCAGATTGCCGGGTCCGGATGGGAGATCAGGACACCGGGACACGTCATCCACAACCCGCCCTGGCAGCCGCACGGCGTGCGCACGGATCAGGGTCAACCCCTGTTGCTGGGCTTTGTCTGGAACGCGGGTGCCCCCGAAAAGTCCAGGTTTACAGAACTTCACTCTGCCGGAGACGCGACATCATGACATTCGATTCGGAACCTCTGGTTCGGCATATCTGGCGGGAGGTCGAGGCCAGGAGGGACATGACCGCCGGGCAGCATGTTCTCATGCCCGACATCATCGAGACGGAACGCCGGCCGAACGAGTCCCGTTTCTCGGACGCATTTCCGGTGATGCGGCACTGGGCAACTGCACTGGAACTGGCAAAGGCGCACAGACTGGCTGGTCTGACCGAGGCAATCGCCGAAGCCGCGCCGAATCTCAGATGGTCGCAGAACGCCAGCTACAACGACAGCAACTGTTCGCGTGCGTTTCTGGACGGGTACGCCTATGCCAGTCTTGCTGGACCGGACGTCGCTCTGACCTGGGCCGCGCCGCGCACGGGCGTTATGCTGATGGGCCCTGACGTTCTTTATCCCGGGCACAATCACGCCGCGCGCGAAATCTACATGCTGCTCACCCCGGGGGCCGAGTGGCGTCTCGACAATGGCGATTGGTTCAGCGTCAATGCCGGCGATCTGATCTTTCACGACAGCTGGCGAATGCATGAAATGCGTACCGGCGATGCGCCCATGCTGGCCATTGCCGCCTGGATTGATGACGGAGATCGCAGATCCATCCAGTGGGACAGCGACCGCAAGGGCGCGATCAGGTGAGGGCAAAGGACCATGCCGCTTCGTAAGTTCGATCCTGTTTCGCTCTATCCGGCGCATGGTCTCTATTTCAACGCGGTCGAAGTGCCCGCGGGCCTGACGGTTGTCTATTCGTCCGGGATCATCGGGGCAGAGGCCGACGGCCGCGTCATTCCGGAGGCCGAAGGGCAAATCCGGCAAGCCTGGCGCAATGTCCGGACATTTCTTGAGGACATCGGCGCAGAGCCGCGGGATCTGGTGCGTCTCAAGATGCATCTGACGGACAGGGACAATCTGGCCCTGAGCAAAGCAGCCCGTATCGAGGCTCTGGGTGAGCATATGAACGCGGCCGTGACCGGCGTGATCGTAGAGTTGTTTGATCCGGGACTCTTTGTCGAAATAGATGTCATTGCCGCAGTTCCGGAGGCGGCAGCCCCGGCGGAATGAGGGCTGATCCTGACGCAGCCGTGTCCGGACTGTGTGCTCTTGTCTGTCGCGCGTGCTCCAGGCTCAGGTTTCGATATCCGGCAGTTCCGCCATACGGCGTTCGACAAAGGCATCGAGTTCTTCTTTGACGGCGGCGTCCAGTTGTGGCTGCTCGTAGGCGTCGAGCGCGCGGCGCGCCCAGTCCAGAGCGGATGAAACGAGGCTTGGCGATCCGGCGGCCTGATACGCGTCAAATGTGCCCCATGTGGGCATCATGGGTTCGATAAAGGTCGATCTGTAGTGTTTGATCGTGTGCGGATTGGCGAAATAGTCCCCCGCCGGCCGGGCCGTCGCAATCGCCTCGAGCGCAAGGGTTTCGTCATCAATCGCGATGCCTTTGACAAGCTCCTGCAGCAGTGCCAGTTGATCCAGATCCATGATGAACTGGGCAAAGCTCACCGACATTGAGTTTTCGAGCCAGCCCACCGAGTGAAGAATGAAATTTGCCTGCGCCAGAAGCGCCGGCATCATAGTCATGGCGTTTTGCGCGCCGGTGCTGGCATCTGATTCCATGCTGCCATTGCGTACCCCGCCTATGCGGTAGGGAACCTTGTAGCGCCTGGCCAACTGACCCATGGCCAGTGTCAGCCGTGCGATTTCGCTTGTTCCGTAAAGCGGCGCACCGCTTTTCATCGAGACCGTGGCCAGAGAACACCCGTAGATGACCGGCGTGCCCGGCCGCACCAGTTGTGCGTAGGCCATGCCGAACATGGCTTCGGCATTGGCCTGCGCCAGCGCTCCGGCAATTGTCACGGGCGTGTTCGCACCCTGCATGATAAAAGGTGTAATCAACAAAGATTGGCCCATCTCGGCATAATATCTGAGCGTCCTGAGCATATCCTCATCCCACAAACGGGGAGACGAGGCCGTGACCAGTCCCAGCAGAACCACGTTCCGGCGCGCGAAATCCTTGCCAAAGACGATTTCACACATCTCAAAGGAATCTCTGGCCCGCCATTCCGCACGCGCATCGCCCATGAACGGCTTTTCCGAGTAGGTCAGGTGGCCGCGCACCATTTCAAGATGCCGCTTGGGCCCGGGGACATCCATCGGTTCACAGATTTGCGCCCCTCCATGATTCAAACAGGCCGACATATGCGTGAGCCTGAGCAGATCGTGCAGGTCCGAAAGTGTTGCCTGGCGCCGCTCGTTGTTCAGGTCTCGGACAAAGGGGGATGCAAAGATCGGGGAAAAGACGATCTTGTCCTTGCCGAACGTGACGTTGCGTGCGGGATTGCGCGCGTGTTGGGTGAACTCTTCGGGGGCCAGTGCAAGAAGCCGCTCGATCAGGTCCTGCGGGATGCGAACGATATCATCGCGAACCTCTGCGCCAGCAGTTTTCCACAGCTCCAGCGCATGGGGATCGCCACGCACGCAAATGCCTATCTCGCACAAGATTTTCACAGATGCGACGTGGACGGATTCAAGCTGGTCCTGGCTGAGAATGTCATAGGGCGGCAGGCGATTTGTGAAAGGCGTGTCGGCCCCCCCTTTGGGCGGCCCCCAGGCCGCAGTCCACGCCCCGCCCGCGTCGCCACGGGAACCGGCCCCGTCCCGGCGTGACCCGCGCCGCGCACTCCGCCCGCGCTTGCGTTCCGACGATGTGCTCATTGCGGCTCCGGGTCTTTGGGACAGGTCATCTCCGGATGATAAGAGTGCTCTTGCACCGACTCAACTCGCGAAGCCTGTTTCGATCCGAAGAAAATGACATTTAGTCCCAGACCCGTGTGACCGCATGCCAGTCCTGTCAGCGGTCTCTGATGGCGTCTGAAAAATTCGCGCCTTTGTACGTTCGGGCCTTCTGTGTGACAGCGGCGGCCGCAATGCGATCCTCCAACGGCATCGCACCATCAAAGCCATTGTTCGCGTCGGCATAACTGGGAAGATGGCCGGACATGACAATTCGCCAATCCGGGCGCAGGTGCGGAAGCACTTGTCGTGCAAGTCCGAAAACCGTCGTGGTGCAGTTCGCTGTCAGCGTGTTGTAGAACATTGGTTCGTTTTCAAGCTGCTGTGCCAGCGCGACATAGGCCAAAAAGAGATCACGCCGCTGCTCGGCACTGAGGGCCAGCGGATACAGGCGAACGTCCTCGTTGCGATGGTTTGTGCGCAACTTGACGATGTCGTCCTCGGTTGCGGCGATCAAGACAAGCTCGAACTGACGGAAGAACCCGCCCAGAGCATCAAAGCTTTCCTGCGCTTCTTTCCGGATTTCCACGGAGAACACGACCCGTCGCGCATCCGAAAACCCAAAACTGACCAGCAGGTGAGCAATATCCGGCGAGTCCCAGACAGAGGTGATCATGTCCACCGTTTCAAGCTCTGCAAGGTCGTAGCGATGCGTTGTCCAGCGCGGCGTGGCGGTGTCGGCGTCGTGCCATTGAAAGTCACGCACGTCGGCCAGACGAACGATGTCACCCTGGGTGTCGGCCTTGACGCCACGGGATACATCGCTCGCCCAGTCGCGGTTCTGTTCCGGCTGGATCGTCTGGTAGCAAACGATGGTCAAAACAATCGCGCCACTCAATGCCATCCATCCTTTTTGCGGGGACCGCGCGCGCGCCGCCAGGACCAATGACCCGGCAACACCGAGACCCATCCATCCTGCCAGCAATGCCGCGTCTTGAAGGTGGAACGACTGGGCTGTTGCGGACCACGTGATCCAAAGCAGAAAACTCACCGCGAAAACGATGTGTCCGATGATGCTCCGGCTGAAGATCCGGGACAGGAAGAAACGGGCTGGCATGATCTTTGTCCAAGGTTCGGGCGTGAGACCGGCCGCTCCTGAACAGAGCGGCCAGTTCTGTCGTCACGCGGCTTCCGGGTCGCTGACTTCGGCGAGCAGACGCTCTGTGCGCGCATCTTCGAGCTTGTTGTGCAGTCGCGCGCTCTCTTCGGTGTCACGGATCGCCTTGGTGATCCCCGCCGTCGTGCTGACGAGCATGATGGCTGACATGGCGTAGAAGCCTTTCGCGGCAAATGTGGCATCAAGGAAATAGATTCCTCCGGCCATCATGGACGCCGAGACCGCGAACTGCATGTAGGTAAACAGCGTCCAGGCCTGAGAGGGTTTGTCGATATAGGCATTCATTTTCTTGTCCTTTCCAAAGGTAAATTGCTTGGTTGGATTACTTTGACGACTGCGACGCCTTCAGGCGGTCGAGAACAGCCGTGCCGCTGCTCTTTTTGGGGTAACCGCAGCCTGCGGCGGCCATGCGATCATCCAGTGTTTCGGCTTTCATCTGTGTGGAAAGCTGGGTCATCGCTTTGGCCGTGGCATGCGCCTGATCCTGTCGGGCTTGCAGCTGCTTCAGTGTATCCGCCGCATCCTCCAGATCCGTCTTCGCCACATTGGGCAGGGCGCCGCGCAGCTTGATGGCCTTGTCGTTGGCCTCGGCAAGGCGCTGACCGCGCTTCAGATCGACCAGTTTCGCCTCGCTGTCCTTGAGAGCATTGCGCAAACGGGTTGTTTCGGCCGAATAGGTCTCAATTGCATTTCGCGTGGCTGTCGCTTCGGCCTCCAGGTCGGCGATTGCCTCGGACGCTTCCAATGCCAGGTCTTCACGGTCTTTTTCCAGGGCCGCCAGTGCTCGCGTTTCGAGCGTACCGATCTGCTCTTCCAGTCTGATCAGGGACGCTTTTTCCCGTTCGGCATACGCCATGACAACGGCCAGGGCCTTGCGCGACCGTTCCACCGCAGTGCTCGCATCGCGAAGCTGCTGGCGGAGGATGGAAAGAGCGTTTGCATCCATCACAGCAGATGTCGCGTCTGCCGATCTTCCGCGTGCCAGGGTCAGAAACTGCTTTAACATTTTGACTTTCTCCGAATCGTGAACGATGTTCATATGCAGTCAGTAACTGATCCGTGAACATTGTTCAAGTATTTTTTGAACGATGTTCATTTTAAGGAGAAACATGGAAGATCGTAGAAGCGCCAAGCGCGAAGACCTGAAGAGGCGGCTGATCGACGCGGCAGAAAAACTCATCGAACAGAATGGTTTGCGTGACCTGAAAGCGCGGGACATCACCTCTCGGGCCGGGTGTGCCCTGGGTGCGCTGTACAACGCAGTGCAAGACCTCGATCAGCTGGCCGTCCTTGTGAACTCGCGCACGTTGGCCCGTCTGGGACAGGCACTGCATGACGCGGTTCCGACCCGGTCGACACCCGAAGAAACGATGCAGGCGCTGGCCAGGGCCTATGTCAACTTCGCCGTCGGCAACGTGAACCTCTGGTCGTCGATTTTCAGCCTCCGTCCGCCGAAGGGGCGCGATGTTCCCGATTGGCATCAGTCCGAGTTTGCAATCCTGATTCAGGAAATCATCAAGCCACTGTCGGAAATGAGGCCGGATCTGAATGCGGATCAATTGAGAATACGCGCGCAGACCCTGTTTGCTTCCGTTCACGGTGTCGTTCAGATGTCGATCTACGGAAAGTATGTCGGAACACCTTCGGAGTTGCTGGAAGGAGAGGTCGAAGCGCTGGTCGAGGCCCTCAGCCGGGGCCTTCAGTCGGCAAAAACTGCACAAGATCAGTCGGCCCGATGAGGGGATGTGCGAAACGCAGTGCGATGGTCCTATGCTGCGCGCCTTTCGCCCTCAGCTGATGTTTCAGGTTGCAGGCGAAAAGCCCTAAGCTGCGTTCGAAGGTGCAGGCGCGGACAAGCTGACCAAATTCAAGGACGGAGGATAAAGTGACCAAAAACGACGAAGGGACTTCGGCAGTCCACGTTGAACTGGACCCACATCACGAAGATGCGGTCGTCCGGTGGAGCAACCGTATGATCCGGCACGGTGTGCGGGCGGTGTCGGTCCTTATGCTCGTCATCATAGCATTGGCAATCGTCGACGCTGGATTTACGACGTTCCAGAAGCTTGTGGAGCCTCCGGTATACATTCTGGAAGTCAGCGATCTTCTCGCTGTCTTCAGCGCAATCCTCGTCGTTCTGATCGCGATCGAAATCTACACAAACATCACGCTTTACCTGACCGCTGACGTCATTCACATAAAACTGGTGGTCGCCACGGCTCTGATGGCGGTGGCAAGAAAGATCATCACGCTTGACGACAAGAATCTGGAACCCCAATACTTTCTTGGATACGCCGCTCTTGGTCTCTCGCTTGGTGTAACCTATTGGCTTATAGCCAGAAAACCTTGATCACGCTGTCCAGGTTCAGCCAGTCCTGACTGAAGGAAGAGCGTTCATTCCGCTTTCAGTTTGCGCGCTCAGGGGGGTTCGGTGGCATGTGTGAGCAAGGTTGCACCCCTGGTCTAAAAAACGGTCATTCAAGCGACGCAGGCCCAACGTGTGTTGTGCGATCCAGGCCACCCGGTACACCTGCGGTATGACGGGTTGGTTTGGTTGTAAATCTACTGCTGTGACCTGTCGCGTTATCATCGGCCCTGAAAAACAAATTCTGCGCCCAATGGTGCGCGCAGAGTTCCGGCGACGCCGGGTTATTCGATCTCACGAGCTGTCATGCGAGAGGGCGCGTCAGTCCAGGGCGCCGTCACCATCACGATCGGCCGCGGCAAAGTCAGCGTTAAGCTGCGCGGCCCATTCTTTCTTTGATATGCGGCCATCCCCGTTTGTATCCATGATTGCAAAATCGTCGGATGTCAGGTGTTTCTCGACCTCGTTTGGCGACAGCGTGCCGCTGTCATTGGTGTCGATGGTCCGGAATGCGAAATAGGCAAACTCTGCGTATTCAGGTCCGGAAATCGCACCGTCTCCGTCAGTATCCAGAAAGAAGACATCTTCCTGGTCGATTTGAACCCTGTCCGCCCAAAGCGGACCAGCAAACCCGATGATAAATGCGAGCGATACCGTGATGACTTTCATACTTCTAGCTCCGCTCTAGCAGGAATGACGGCTGTTTGCAGCGGCACCCAGCGCTGCGCCTCCAGCGACCCCGACCGCTCTGCGGCTCGAGCTGTTTTGCCAAAACTGATTGGCCACGACACCACCAAGCAAAGCCCCGGTCACAGCGTCGTTCAGGCACGCGGCTTCGTGCGACGATGTCGTACAGTTCGCCAGCGCAAGCGTGCCGCAGAACGCGGGAATCAAGAATGCCACCTTCATGCCGTGCGCCTTTCCGAGTTGAGACGTGATCAAAAAACCAGATTCGAATCCTTTATATCAGAAAAAGCAGGTCTTGAGAGGCACCCGCCCCGAAAACCGTCTCGCAACAACTTTTCGCGATCGGGGGAGGCTGGAAACCCGTGACCCCACAATTGGACTTTAGCCATCGCTGCCTCGGTTGGCATCACCACCAGTTGCCTCAGTGAAATGCCACCATATGCTGACCTGCCATCAACGATCCTCCGCGCCACCTTTGATGATTAGCAACCACCCGCGCCAACCATGCCCTCGATCCACCGACGCGGGCGTCCGGCCTGCTGGGCGGATCGGGACTGCATTCTCATGCATCTCTGAGCGTCGTCACCCAACCCAAGACTACCGTTCAAAACGCTCTCTGAGACGATTGGCGCAATGGACCGTCTCTTTGCCCAACCTCTCTGTCGGAAGGTGCAAAAACACCCGATAAATTACCGGAAAAAAATGGTTCCAGAAAAAGTCGGCTGCAAGGACAGGACAGACTGGCGGAGAGACAGGGATTCGAACCCTGGGTGGGCTTGCACCCACAACGGTTTTCGAGACCGCCCCGTTCGACCACTCCGGCACCTCTCCGCG
>JBCCHI010000127.1:0-9951 GCA_039028815.1 Pseudomonadota bacterium | reverse complement strand
GGGTGGCGCGTGATCACCGACCGGGTCATGGGGGGTGTGTCCAGCGGTCGCGTCGAGATCAGACGCGAGGGCGCGCAGGCGTTTCTGGAACTGACAGGCACGGTGAGCACCGCCAACAATGGCGGCTTCATCCAGGCGCGCCACGATCTGCCCGACACCTGGCCCGCGGGGGCACGCGCTTTGCGTCTTCGCGTGCGCGGCGACGGCCAGGTCTACTATATTCATCTCAAACTGCGCGGGGCGCAGCGCCCGTGGCATTACTATCAGGCGTCGTTTGACGCAGGGCCGGACTGGCGGGAGATTGTCCTGCCGCTCGCCGCGTTCGTGCCGTCGAGAGAGGGCCTGCCACGCCACTTTGCGCCCGAAACCGTCGTCAGCCTTGCCGTCGTGGCCTATGGGCGTGATCACGAGGCGCATGTGGCCGTGTCCCGCATCGAGGTGGAGTGACCCTGCGCATGCCGGTGCGGGTCCGCATGTGATGCAGGCACCGGTTTCAAAAGCGCGCGATGTGCGACAAGGACCCTATAGCGCCACGCGACACCCCTGAAACGCAGAGTGGCGCAAGGCAGTGCAACAGTCCTGTGTTGTGCGCCTTTCGTCTTCGGCTGGTGTTTCGGGGTCAAGGCGAAGGGCTTTAACTGAACTGCTCGCGCAGCAACCGTTCTTCCAGCCCGTGCCCGGGATCGAAGAGCAACCGGTGAGAGACCGTCGGCTCTGAGCGGATTTCGACCGAGACGACGTTTTCGATCCAGTTGCTGTCTGCATCGGCCATGACCGGGCGCTTGTCCGGCTCGATCACATCAAACCGCACGACCGCGGTCTTGGGCACCAGCGCGCCGCGCCAGCGGCGGGGGCGAAAGGCCGCAACGGCGGTCAGCGCCAGCACGTCGGACCCGATGGGCAGAATGGGTCCGTGCGCGCTGTAATTGTATGCGGTGGAGCCGGCGGGCGTGGCCACCAGCGCGCCGTCGCAGACCAGTTCCTCCAGCCGCAACCGCCCGTCGATCGAGATGCGCAGCTTCGCCGCCTGCGGACCGGCGCGCAGCAGGGAGACTTCGTTGATGCCCAGGGCCTCCTGCGTCACGCCGTTCGTGCTTTGCGCGGTCATGGCCAGCGGATTGATCACTTCTTCCTGCGCCGCCGCCAGCCGCTCGGGCAGATCGGTTTCGCTGTAGGCATTCATCAAGAACCCGACGGTGCCGCGATTCATCCCGTAGACCGGAACGCCGCGCGCATTCTGGCTGTGCAGCGTCTCCAGCATGAAACCATCACCGCCAAGCGCGACGATCACGTCGGCGTCTTCGGGTCGGGCATCGCCAAACCGCGCCGCGAGCGTGGCGCGGGCTGTCTGCGCCAGAGGCACGCTGCTGGCCAGAAAGGCGATCTTGCGAAACTGTCCCATTCTTTCCGAGCCCCGTGTGTCGGGTGGCACCCCGGGCCGGGGCCGGACTACCAGTGTGGCGCAAGTCATGCACAAATTGTCCCGCTGCGGCAATGCTGTCGCGTCGCCGGGCGGATTTGACGCTTTACATGCTTTGCATCGCCCTATGTTTCCGATAGGAAATGCGGAAATTTTGCCCCGGAGGGACCCCTGATGGCACATGACGGCAACCAAGACTTTACTTCTGAAGGATTCTTCACCGAGACGCTGGCCTCTCGCGACCCCGAAATCGCAGCGGCAATCGATTCGGAACTGGGGCGCCAGCGCGACGAGATCGAGCTGATTGCGTCGGAAAACATCGTGTCGGCCGCCGTGATGGAAGCGCAGGGCGGCGTGATGACCAACAAGTACGCCGAAGGCTATCCCGGACGTCGGTACTACGGGGGTTGCCAGTTTGTCGACGTGGCCGAGCAACTGGCCATTGACCGCGCCTGCGCCCTGTTCGGGTGCGGCTTTGTAAATGTGCAGCCCAATTCCGGCAGTCAGGCCAATCAGGGCGTTTTTCAGGCGGTGCTGAAACCCGGCGACACGATCCTGGGCATGAGCCTCGACGCGGGCGGGCATCTGACGCATGGTGCCGCGCCCAACCAGTCCGGCAAGTGGTTCAATGCCGTCCAGTACGGCGTTAAGCGCGATAGCCTGGAGGTGGATTACGACCAGATCGCAGCGCTGGCAGCGGAGCACAAGCCGCAGATGATCATCGCGGGCGGCTCGGCCATTCCGCGCCGGCTTGATTTCGCGAAGTTCCGTGAAATCGCCGACAGCGTGGACGCTTATCTGCTGGCCGATGTGGCGCATTTCGCCGGTCTCATCGCGGCCGGTGAATATCCCAACCCGTTCCCGCATGTACATGTGGCGACCACAACCACGCACAAGACCCTGCGCGGTCCGCGCGGCGGCATGATCCTGACCGATGACGAGGCGCTGGCCAAGAAGTTCAATTCGGCCATCTTTCCCGGCATTCAGGGCGGTCCGCTGATGCATGTGATCGCCGCCAAGGCCGTGGCCTTTGGCGAAGCGCTGCGCCCGGATTTCAAGACCTATATCCAGCAGGTGATCACCAATGCGCAGGCCATGGCGGACCAGCTGCACAAGGGCGGTCTGGAAACCGTGACTCATGGCACGGACACCCATGTCATGCTGGTCGATCTGCGCCCCAAGGGGGTGAAAGGCAATGCCACCGAAAAGGCGCTTGGCCGGGCACATATCACCTGCAACAAGAACGGCGTGCCCTTCGACGACGAAAAGCCCACAATCACCAGCGGCATTCGTCTTGGCACGCCCGCAGGCACAACGCGCGGCTTTGGCGAGGCGGAGTTCCGCCAGATCGCCGACTGGATCAACGAGGTGGTCGACGGTCTTGCTGCCAATGGCGAAGACGGCAACGGCGCGGTCGAGGCAAAGGTAAAGGGTGAGGTCGCGGCGCTCTGCGCGCGGTTTCCGCTCTACCCCGAACTCTAAAGCGTTTCGAGACAAACCAGACTCACAGAGTGTCTTGAAACGCATTGCATCGGCGCTGTACTGCGCGCCTTTCGCCTTTGGCTGGCGTTTTGAGGAAAGGCGAACGGCTTCAGGACCGGCGGGCGTCCGGGCGACGTTTCGCGACAAAGCTGAGGCAAGGGGCGCTGGCGAGGCACCCCGCCCCCTGCGACGGGGCGCGCGGGATGCCCGACACGGTGGCCGAAGTGGTGTCCGAAACGCCGGAATGCCCCCTATCGCCCCTGGGAGGGCAGGGTCGCATCGCGCGCGTCAGAGATGCCCCAGCAGATAAAGCACCGCAGCGATCACCGCCCCCAGCAGTATCATGTTGAGAATAAGCGCCGCCAGCCAGTGCAGCATCGCGTCCTTGCGTCGCTCTTTCGGGTCAATCTTGTCCAGCTGCTCTGAAATCGTGTCAAACGCGCGCTGGACGCGAACCGGGTCGACCTGCCGCGCGATTCTGGGATGAATCAGCTTGCGCCGCGCCTCTTCCAGCACACGTCCCTGGGCGCGGGCCGACTTTGGCAACCGGCGGCCGGCGCGGCGCAGGGCGGCGGCCAGGGGGCGTTTGCGCACGCCAAGTTTTGTTTTCATTGCGGCCAGCAGATCGTTTTCGCGGGCCTCGAACGACTCTCGTGTCAGCATATGCCCCCCCGGTCCTTTCTCCTGTGTTAACCAAGCGTCCGGTGCGCGACAAGAGGCTGGCGGGCATCCCGTCGCAGGGGTAGAACGGGGCCATGCTGAATGTCCTGTCTCACCGGTCCGACGGGGCCGCGCGCCCGCTGCTGATTGCGCATGGTCTGTTCGGATCGGGACGGAACTGGGGCGCGGTCGGGCGCGCGTTGTCGGATCGCGGGCCGGTTCTGGCCGTTGATCACAGAAATCACGGTCAAAGCCCCTGGTACGACACCCACAGCTACGAGGATCTTGCGACCGATCTGGCGCAGGTGATTGCGGCACAAGCGCGCGGCGCGTGCGATGTACTGGGCCACTCGATGGGTGGCAAGGCGGCCATGATGCTGGCGCTGACGCGGCCGGATCTTGTGGCCAGACTGATCGTCGTCGACATCGCGCCCGTGGTCTATGCCCATGATCAGACACGTTTTATCGACGCAATGCGTGCGGTGGATCTGTCACGCGTCGCGCGCCGTGCGGATGGGGAAGCGCAGCTTCGGTCGCTGATCGAAGACCCGATGCTGGCCTCTTTCTTTGCCCAGTCCCTTGACCTGGCGGGACGGCGATGGCGGTTGAACCTCGATGTGCTGGAGCGTGAAATGCCAGGAATCCTTGGGTTCCCGGCGCGGCAGGCACGCTATGACGGCCCGGTTCTGTTCCTGTCCGGTGCGCAGTCGGAGTATGTGCAGCCCGCACACCGCGCGCCCATCAAGGCGCTCTTTCCCGCCGCCCGCTTCATGAAGATCCCGGACGCCGGTCACTGGCTGCACGCAGAGCGTCCGCACGCGTTCACCGCCGCTGTGAGAGCCTGGCTGGAGTGAGTCAAAAATCCCACGCACCGCAACAGGTTGCGTGTTTTTGCGTCGCAGACACAGAATACAGTTGATTGGTACGGGACACCACGCTAAGCGAAACGCGTAGGTGTGAGACGCGGTCGCATTGCATGACAGCGGGGTCCGGTGGCAAGGCCACGGACCCCGTTTTTCCCCCGACATAGCGCCCCGGATACCGGTGGCTCGCCGGAAAGATAAAGGCGTCAGGTGCTCAGACGCGGTCTTCGCATCGTGACAGTATCCTTTTCAGGCCTGATCACGGCCTGACGCCTTCTCTGACCTTTCCTCCCGAGAGAGGAGCGACCAGTTTGGCCCTGGGATCCGAAGATCCCGAAGCCGATGCCCCGGTGGCCTTGCGGCTCCGAAGCCCCCGATCCAGCGCCGGCTTGCGCCGAACCGCACCGGGTGTTCCACACGCCTTTCGACGCGCAGCCACCACGACCCCCGAAGGGCCCGCAGTCACAGACGCAGGGCGAACCCTGCACCCGTGTGCATCGACCCGAACCGTCCGCCGACCGCCCCGCTTGCGCGATCTGGTCTGTGTCCGGCCCTGAACCCGTTCGGCTGGGTCGAAGAGATTGCCCTCTGCCGCCGCCAGCGTCGCGTGCCCCGTGGGGTCTTTGCGCGGCCGGAGCATTCATCAGAATGTTCCGACATGAGCACGGTGTCTCAGGTGGTGGTCATGGCGCAAGAAAAAAGATCAAGGATGTGAAAAATTTCTGGGGATAACACCTTGGAATAATTGGGGAAATTTCTGTGGATAAGTCGAAAAACCGTTGTGATCGGGACAGTTGCACCGGGATAAAACCGGGCCGCGCGCAACCGTTATCCGGCGCAGGAGTCACCGGTCATCAGGGTCGGAAACGGACGCGGTGGGTGTCTGGCGCGGGTGACTGCGACGGCATGCGTCGAATCAAGGGCGGCCGGATCAGAGCCCGGAGGCACGCAGAGACTCGAGCGTCTCGCGGTCTTTGTCCTCGGAAGGTTCAGGCTCGATCAGGCGCAGCGCAATGGGGTCTTCGTCGATCCCCGGCAGTTCCGGCTGGCGCCGAACAGCGCGCAGATCGGCCAGGCGCCCTGCGCGCGCAATCGTCCAAAAATCGGTCGTCATATCACTCGTTCCCCAACCCGTGACAACTCTTTACCCCCGCGAAAATGCGGCAAAATTTAGACAAATTGAACCTGTCAGTGTTGAAATAGTCTGTTTCCCGAGTGGAAAAGGCCGGGGCTCTGGTGTGCCCCTTTTTTCCATTTTTAACAAAATCTTAAGCCAACGGGCGACTTTGGCGGTGACACATCTTCAGGGCGATTCGGTCGCTTGCGACTCGCCTCATGTTCGGAAACGGCTGTGATTCAGGGCAATTTCAAGGCACCCCGTCCATCTGGACCAGCGCACGGTGCAACAACGGGTTTTGTACAAAATGCAGCAACCTTTGGGAGGCGAAAGTACAAATTGTACAAAACCCGGAGAGACAGAATGAAGCCCGGAGAGTCTTTTTCGATCTCCACGAGCGCGGCACGCACCCAGCTGTCGCGGATCGTAACCCAGGTGCAGGACCCGCGCGCGGTGGCGATCCTGACCCGGCACGGACGACCGGTGGCGGCGGTGGTGTCGATGGCCGAGGTGGCGCGGATCTGGCGGGCGCAGGACATCGAGGACATCGTCAGCAACGGGCGGCGGCCGATCACCTGGACCTATGGCAAGGGCGGTGTCGCCAGCGGGGTGACGCCGCATGAGGCCGCCGAACGGATTCTGGAGGTGCAGATGGACCGCCGGATGGAACGCGAGGTGCTGAAGTATGCCGGGCTGGAGCCGATCCCGGGCGGCGAGGTCGCCGAGCAGGCCGCGGTCCCTGCGCGGCGCTGGTGGCAGGTCTGGAAACGGTGAGGTGCGCGGGCGGAAACGCAAAGGCATTTGGTCCCCGCAGATTATGTGATACCGTCACCGGGTTGAGTAAATGTTTTGGGGGAAACATGTACAGAACCATACTGCTTGCCGCATCCGCGGCGGCCCTTGTGTCAGCCGACGTCGCGCTGGCCGGATCGCAAATCCTTGTCAGCTGCTATCGCGGCCCCTGGGAAGAGGTCATCTGGGACCGGGCCAACCCGGAGTTCATCGCGTCGCTGGAAGCCAACGGCTATGATCGCGTGGAGGCGCAGGCGCTGGCGGATTCGATCTGCCGCGACCCCAGGCTGGTGAACAACCCGGATGAAATGGCTGCCGAAGTGCGCCGGGTGTTTTCCGAAAAGGGCTGAGGCCCGAAAGAACCGGCCCGAAAGAGCCGGTCCTGACGACGCTGACGACCCGGTGCGCGACCGGCCGCGCCGGCGCGGTGGACGTGTGACGCCACGCGCGCGCCGGTGTCATTTGTCATGCAGCGCGCCGGACACGACAAACCGGCAGGGTTTGGGCGATCACCCTGAAGACGCGCCTGCCGGGGGCTCCGGTGCATGGCGCACCAGCCTCTGCGTGGCCGGGTGGCGGACGGCGCGGGGGTGGCGCAGGTGACAGGCGCGGTGCCTCGGGACAGTGTCCGGGCTCAGGGCTGCGGGTCTTGCGGGCCGTCAAGTGCTGAAAGCGCGAGTTTCAGAGTGTCGCGCACCTCGTCAGGGTCATCGCCCGAGGCGCGTTGCATCAGGGCAAACCCGATCTGATCGACCAGATACCGGGCTGCCAGTTCACGCGAGACCGGACTGGTCCAGTCTCCGGCCTTGCGCCGCGATTGCAGAAACTCCGCAAAGAATGCCCGGGACCGGGTGGTCATCTCGTCCACCCGTTCGCGGGTCCTGGGCCCCAGCCGATGTCTGACTGCACGCATCTTGTAGAACAGGCACCCGCATTCGGTTGTCGGGTGCGTGCACGCGTAATCCACCAGGGCGTCCATTGTCTGCCGGAACGTGGTGCCGTTTGAAAAAACACCGAAAACCCCCGGCAGAATGTGTTCGATGTAATGATCGAGCGCGGCGCGCATGAGCCCGTCTTCATTGCCGAACTCGCGGTACAGCGATGGCTTGGAAATGTCGGCCATCCGGCAGATCGAATTGACCGAAACCCCGGCATCATCGGCATGCCAGTATGCGGTCATCGCCACGTCCAGCACTTTCCGGGGGCTCATCGTTCGCGGCCGCCCGCGCGCCGGCTTATGCTCGCTGTCTGTCATTTTGTACCGCCTGGTAATTTTATGCTTGACGCACTCGCTGCAATATTTATACCGATCGGTATAAAAATTCTCAAGCAGATGGTGATGCGATGACTGGGACACAGGCCAAGACGGGACGGACAATCGTTGTCACCGGCGCAAGCAGCGGCTTTGGCGCGGGGGCGGTGCGCGCTTTCGCGGCGCGGGGCGACCGTGTGTGGGGCACAATGCGCGACATCGAGGGCCGGAATGCGGCCAAGCGGGCGGATCTGGAAGCGGTGTCCTCTCTTGTTTCGATTGTCGAGATGGACGTGACCGACGACATGTCGGTTGCCGAGGGGTTTGCCCGTATTCTCGGGGACGGGCCCGTCGATGTGCTGATAAACAATGCCGGGATCATGTATATCGGCATGACCGAGGCCTATACCGTGGCGCAGGCCCGCGCGCAGATGGACACCAACTACTTTGGCGCCATCCGCGCCATGCAGGCGGTGCTGCCGGCGATGCGCCAGGCGGGTTCGGGACTGATCATCAACACCAGTTCCGTCGCCGGGCGCATATGCCTGCCGTTCGGAGGCACGTATTGCGCGACCAAGCATGCGCTGGAGGCTTACAGTCAAAGCCTGCGCTACGAAGTGTCTCCGTTTGGCGTCGACGTCTCACTGGTCGAGCCGGGGCCGTTTCCGACGAACCTTCTGGCAGCGGGGCAAAAGCCCGACCGTGATGACATTCTGGCGTCGTATGGCGACCTGCGGGATGTCCCGGACGCGATGGCCTCGGGGTTTGCCGAGATGCTGGCGGGCGACGCCGCCCCGGACCCGCAACTGGTCATCGACGCGTATCTGACCCTGGCGGACATGCCACCCGGTCGCCGCCCGACGCGCACGGTTGTCGGGCTGGCCTGGGGCGTTGACGCACTGAACGCGTTCGCACAGCCGCACCAGGATGCGCTGCTGAAGGAAATGCAGCTCGACACTGTGCTGGGCGGGGCGGACGCCTGACGTGTTTCACGACAAACCTGACGCACAGAGTGTCGCGAAACGCGGCGCACCATCGCTATGCTGTGCGCCATTCGCCGTCAGTTGATGTCTCAGGTTAAAGGCGAAAGGCTTTAGCGCGCCCTCGCCCCCCCACCGACTCGGATGAAGGATCGCAGCACCATGACCGGCGACACGTACCGACACCGGGTGAATGCGCTGGCCATCATCGCGGCCTCCGCCTTTGCCGGGGCAAACATGTTCATCGGCACGTCCATGGGGGTCTACTGGCTGAGCCTCGATCCGCTGGACTTCGTGACACGCTTTGGACCGCAGTTTCAGAGGTTCCTGCTTACGATCATGCCGCTTTTCCTGCTCACCCTTGTAGGGCTCGTCCTGTCGGCGCGTCTGGACTGGCAGCACCGCCCGGCACGGCGGAACTGGAGTGTCGCGATCGGGCTGTACATCGTGCTGTCGCTGATCACGCTGGCGTTTCACATGCCCGAAAACCTGCGCCTGCTGGCCGGGGAGTATACAGCCGGGCAAGCCGATGCGGCGCGGGCCTACTGGCTATGGGGTCATGTCCCGCGGATCATCCTGGGCTTTCTCATCCCGGTCTATGTCTTCAGGGCACTTGTCTCCGGTGCATCCGGACCGGCGCGCGCGGGCTGACACCTTGCGGTGTGGGCGCGTTCTGACGACCCTGTTGTGATGCCGATGGCAGAACCGGCGCGCCTGTGTCCGTGTCAGATTGTGGGCGGATGGGCACAGCCATTCAAAGCCCGGACACGCCTGCGCCCCTGTCGCGGCCCGGGCGCGCCGCCCTCGCGCAAGCGCCCTCCATACCTTTTGGTTTGTTTCTCTTGCAACGTACCATACAAAAAGGTATGCAGCGGCGCAAAACAGGAGAACCGGACATGGCCCCCGTATTCTTTGCCGCAGCAGGCGCGCTTGCTGCCATCTGGCTTGCCGTACACACGGTTGTGGGTGGGCGCGAGATCGCACGGCCCCTGATCGAGGCCGTTGATCTGCCCGCTGTCGTAAGGCACACGCACTACCTGTGCTGGCACTTCACGACCGTGACCATCGCCTGCATGGCGGGTCTTTTCGGGATCGCCACCGTCACGGGGATCGCCGCCTATGCCATGGCGGCAACCCTGCTGGCCGCGGGCTTTTTCGGGGTGGGCGTTGGCCTAGTCGTGGCACTTGGCGAGGCCCACGCAAGACTGCCGCAAGGCTGGCTGTTTCTGCCGGTGGCGGGCCTGGGGCTGGCAGGGCTGTTGCTGTGAAAAAGCCCCGGTTTACCGAAGATGACTGGATCATGCTCGGGCTTGAAGAGCTTGCCGCAAAAGGCTGCGAGGCGGTGAAGCTGGAGGCGATCTGCAAGGCGGCCGGCCTGACGCGCG
>JBCCHI010000126.1:0-9997 GCA_039028815.1 Pseudomonadota bacterium | reverse complement strand
TCCAGCCGGCGAATGCCGTTCACGATATCGGTCATCGCCGCCTCGCCCTCCTTTTTCGGCACCTTGTCGAGATCGGCGATCTCCTCGCGCATTGCATCCGCCATTCGCGAAGAGATGTTGCCCAGCACATACTCCGCCGCCGGGTTGAGCGTGGCGTCCTTCAGCCCGTAGGCCAGCGCGTTCAGCAGCGTCTCCCGTTCCAGGTCGCGCACCACTTTGGGCAGATCCAGCGCATTGACCCGATCTGGAATGTTCACGAAGGTAAAGATCGCGCGCCGCACCTTGGCGGCGAAACTCTCGTCGTCCTCGTCCAGCCCGGTCAGAACCTCATCGCGGATCGAGGCCGTCGAACAGTTCAGGATTTCGCCCACCCGCTTGTCGGGTCCCTCCTCGAACGCCACCGGAGGCACATCATGCAGTTGCGAGGCCAGCGCAAGGCCGATCCGGTCCACCGCGTCCGGCGTGACCGAGCCGATCTGCGACATCGCATAGGCGATCCTGCGGGCAGTGGCGCCGGGCAGGCGGCTCAGCAGGGCGGCGGCGCGCGACACGTCCAGCTTGTTCATCAGCACCGCCGCCACCTCAATGCTTTCGGCCTGCAGAAACCCCAGCAGCGCATCCGTCGGCGCGGCGCAGACCTGTTCCCAGGGGTCGCCGAACTGGCGCACGCCGGCCTCCTTGCGCAGGCGATGCGCGGTCTGCGGGCTGATGCGCCCGTCCAACGCGGTCAGCGCCCCTGCCATGCCACGCGGAAAGGTCAGCCCCATGCTTTCGACCTCGGCGGCGAATTCGGCCACCACCGCGGCCAGCGTGGTGCGATCGACAAACCGCATCGACCCCATCTGCGTCGTCAGCTTGCGCTGCAACGGGTCCGGCAGGTCGCCGATCGGCACCTCGGCGCCTTCATTGAGCAGAAACCGCACGATGATCGCCGCCTTCTGCGCCCGCGACAGCCCGGACGCGGCCTGTGCCCCGGCATCCGGCGGTGCAAGACGGGCAAGAGATTGATTGGCCATGCCATTCCCCACTGGTTTGGGTCAGTTTTGCCCCAGAAGGGTAAAAAAGTGTCTAAGCGGGGCGGGCCGCCGCCAGCGGAGCGCTCAGTGCCCGTCCGCCGCACCGGATGGCCGGTCAGTGGCCGCAGCCTGGGCGCCTTTCACCCTGCGTGCCGGCGCGGTTTCGGCCCCGCTGTCGCGGCGCGCTCCGGCGGCGGCGCTCAGCGGGGCGAGGGGGCCAGTCAGGCCTGCCCAAAGCCCCCTGTCGCCGCCAGATCATGATGCGCGGTCCGTGGCGCTAAACCCTTTCGCCTTTACCCCCGAAACATCAGCCGAAGGCGAAAGGCGCGCAGCACATGAACGAAGCACGGCGTTTCGCGACACTCTGCGGTTCAGGTTTGTCGCGAAACGCTTTAGCCCGGTGCGCCGCTTTCCCCGAAAACCCGTTCAAAAATCGTGTTCACATGCTTGGTGTGATAGCCCAGATCGAACTTTTCCTCGATCTCTTCGGGGCTGAGCGCGGCGGTGACATCGGGATCGGCCAGCAGCTCTGTCTTGAAGTCGCGCCCCTCTTCCCAGACCTTCATCGCGTTGCGCTGGACCAGCCGATAGGCTTCTTCGCGGCTGACACCCGCCTGCGTCAGCGCCAGAAGGACCCGCTGGCTCATCACAAGGCCGCGGAATTTGTTCATGTTGGCCAGCATGTTGTCGGGGTAAATGACCATCCTGGCCACGACGTTTGTCAGCCGCGCCAGCGCGAAATCCAGCGTCACGGTGGCATCGGGTCCGATGTTGCGCTCGACCGAACTGTGCGAGATGTCCCGCTCGTGCCACAATGCGACATTCTCCATCGCGGGAATGACCATCGCGCGGACCAGCCGCGCCAGCCCGGTCAGGTTCTCGGTCAGCACCGGGTTGCGCTTGTGCGGCATCGCAGAGCTGCCTTTCTGCCCTTTCGCAAAGAACTCCTCACCCTCCAGCACCTCGGTGCGCTGCATGTGACGGATCTCGGTCGCAATGTTCTCGATCGACGAGGCCACAACGCCAAGCGCGGCGAAAAAGGCGGCGTGCCGGTCGCGCGGGATCACCTGGGTCGAAATCGGCTCCGGCACCAGCCCGAGCCTGGCGCAGACATGCGCCTCGACCGCGGGGTCGATATTGGCGAATGTGCCCACCGCGCCCGAGATCGCCCCGGTTGCGATTTCCGCGCGCGCCGTGACAAGACGCGCCCGGTTGCGGTCCATTTCCGCGTAAAACCGCGCAAAGGTCAGCCCCATCGTCGTCGGTTCCGCATGAATCCCGTGGCTGCGCCCGATCCTCATGGTCATCCGGTGTTCCATCGCACGGGTCTTCAGCGCCTCCAGCAGCGCGTCCACATCCGCGATCAGAAGATCCGCCGCGCGGGTCAACTGCACATTGAAACAGGTGTCCAGCACATCCGAACTGGTCATGCCCTGATGCACGAAGCGCGCCTCGTCAGCGCCCACATGCTCGGCCAGATGGGTCAGAAAGGCGATCACGTCATGCCGGGTCTCCGCTTCGATTTCATCGATTCGCGCTACGTCGAACGTGACATCGCGGGCGGTCCGGACGGCCTCGGCGTTTTCGCGCGGGATGATCCCCAGATCGGCCATTGCGTCGCAGGCATGCGCCTCGATCTCGTACCAGATGCGGAATTTGGTCGCCGGGTCCCAGATGGCGGTCATGTCGGGGCGGGAATAGCGGGGGATCATGGGCGCGCCTTTGCGATTGCCTTGGAGGTTGCGCGCGGTTTAGACCCTGCGTCGGACAGCGGCAAGACAGGGGGCGCATGTTCGTGCGACTCGACGACTTCGAAGGCCTGTGGCGCATCGGGCGCGAGATCCGGCACGCCGATGGCGCGCGCGCCACGCTCGAGGGCACGGCGCGGTTCGCCCCGCATGATGCGGGCCTGTCCTATCATGAAACGGGCTGGCTGTGCATCACGGGGCAGGCGCCGGTGCAGGCCGACCGGCGCTATCTGTGGCAGCCCGGCGCGCACGGCACCATTACCGTCGCGTTCGAGGACGGGCGCGCCTTTCACACCATAGATCTCGCGCACCCGGAGGCGCGTCACGCCTGTGCACCCGACATCTACGATGTGCGCTACGGGTTCACCGGCTGGCCTGACTGGCACAGCACCTGGACCGTGCGCGGCCCGCGCAAGAACTACCGCATGACCACGCAGTACCGGCGCGCATGACGGTGGTCCGGTCCCGCGTTTGTTCCCGAAAATCAAGGAACGGTCACAGTTTCGTCCCATTGTTCCGCTATATGCAACAATGTCTCGATGACACACGCTCTGTCGGGTCAGACTGTCTCTCCGGGGCCTGGGAACATACAGGCGCGGCGGCGTGCAGCATGGACCTCTGCACGCCGCCTTTCCCGCACCGGAACAGCGCCCGGATCGACCGCAGCCGCCCGCCGGCGCGCATGAGGCGCCCCCATCAGACGCCCATGAGACACCCATGACCGTCATCCTCCAGCGCTCTGTTCCCTATGACATGACCCCGCGCCCGCTGCCCGGCATACGCGGGCTGGCCCTGCGCGACTGGCTGACGCGCGACGAGGCGTTCGCGCCCCAGATGGCGCTGCGCGCCCGTCTAGTGACCACACATCGCGCGCAGGTGATCGCGGCACAGCCGGGATCCGGCGCCCTGTGCCGGCAGGTCCTGCAATTTGTCCTGGACTGGCTGGCGTGTCACGATACGGCCTACCGCATCGACGCAAAAGCGGTGCGCTGCCCCGACGGGGCGATGGTGCCGCTGGACCGCGCGGACCCGCTCGGCACGCTGGCGCGGCTGATCCAGGAGGATCTGTGCCTTCTGACGCGGCAGGGCGGCCGGCATGCGCTGACGGCGGCGGTGCTGTGTTTTCCGGCGGGCTGGCGGCTGGCGGACAAGATCGGCCGCCCGCTCACCGCGATCCACGACCCTGTGCCGTCCTATGACGACCGGCTTGCCGCGCGGGTGCAGCGCCTGTTCGACGCGGTCACGCCGGACCAGCCGCTGTGGCGCTTCAATGCGTTGCCCTATGCCGCGCCCGATCTCTTTCAGCCGCACAAGGTTGCCGCCACCCGCGACACGCCCGTGCGCTATCTGCGGTCAGAGCGGCAATCCATCCTGCGCCTGCCGGACTCCCCCGATGACGCGTGCCTGTTTTCGATCCATACCTACGTGATCCGCACCACCGACAGTCCGGGCCAGAGCGACGCCACGTCGCGCAGCGCCGCACAGAGCCACAGCAGCGCACCAGGCAGCGGCGCGTAGACCACCACCGTCAGGCACAGCGCATGAATAACCAGCCGTTTGGTCCCCGACGGCCTGGAGCGGCCCTTCGGTCTGCGTGTCCGTGCCCCGCCCGGCGGGTGCGGCCCGCGCGGCGGCAGGCTGGGGGCGCGGTTGGTGTTGGCCGCAAAGGGCAGGGGCGGCAGATCGCCGCCACGACTGAACCCCGACCATGACGTCAGCCGGAAGGGAATGCGTTCCATCGGGTCCTTACCCTCGCAAGACAGGTTTGCGGGCAGGCAACCACAGGCTTGCGGTCTGCATGAGATGGAATTGCGGCGCTTTGGGGGCGTGCGGCCTCAGCTGTCGATCTGCGCGGCCATGATCGCGATGGCCTTCTGATAGACCCCGGCCGCATTCCACGCCTCGATGACACGGAAATTGGGCTGACCGGGCTGATAGCCCTTGCCCGGCTGCCAGCCCTTCTGGCGCAGGAAATTGGCTGTCGAGACCAGCGCATCGGACTGATTGTAGAAATCCACGCGCCCGTCGCCGTTGCCGTCGACGCCGTATTTCAGAGCGTTGCCGGGCAAGAACTGGGTGTGGCCAAGCTCGCCATGCTTGGCCCCCTTTGTGCCCAGCGTGATCGACCCGTTGTCGACCAGTTTCAGCGCGCCAATGGCATGCGGCCGGAAGAAATCCGACCGCCGGCAATCATAGGTCAGTGTCACGATGGCCGAAACCACCGAACTGTCGCCCATAAAGCCGCCAAACGCGGTTTCCATGCCGTGGATTGCAATGATCACGCCCGCCGGCACGCCGTAACTGCGCTCGATCCAGTCGTAGAACTGGGGGTTGCGCGCCTTGCGCTTGCGCCCCTGCGCGACAATCGTGGCAGACCCGCGCACCTGCATGAATTTCTCAAGCGAATAGCGAAAGCTCTTCTGGTTGCGGTCCGCCGCGATGGTCCGGCTGGCATATTGCGCCCCGGCCAGGGCCTGCAGCCCGCGCTGCCCGACACCGGCCTGACGCGCCTGCCGGGCAAAGTCCGATTTCCAGGCCTCAAAACCCGCACTGGTATTGCCACACGTGGCCGAATGGGCCGCGCCCGCCAGCCCGATGGACATCACACAGCCAGCAGCACGCACGACTGTGGTCAAACCCCTGATCATCCGGCCTCTCCCGAAACTCTGCACCGCGAATGGGTGAAAGTGTATAACAAGAGCGTTGCGGTACAATGAAAATTCGACGCCGCAGCTGTCCTAAAGTGCCCCCCGGCTCTGCGCCGCGCCCGCCGCAGACGCGTCCGGCGCCGCGAATCGGCTTGTCGCGGCAGCGCGCCCGTGTACTCTGCCGGGCAGCTTCAGGAAAGGATACGACATGCGAGCAATGGCCCGGCTGATCGCCTGCGCGGTGATGATGTGCGGCGCGGCAACCGCCCAGACCATCGACAAGATCCGCGACAGCGGCCAGCTTGCGATCGGGTTTCGCACCGACGCGCCGCCGCTGTCGTTTCTCAATGATCAGGGGCAGCCGGATGGCTACTCGCCGCAGCTCTGCGAGGGTCTGGCCGGGGCGATCGCCACGGCGCTGGATCTGCCTGACCTGGAGGTGAATTTCGTGCCCGTCGACACCGGCGACCGCTTTGAAAGGGTCGCCTCGGGCGAGATCGACCTGCATTGCGGCGCGGCGACCATCACCCTGACGCGGCGCGAGATCGTCGATTTCTCGATCCCCACCTATGTCGACGGCACCTCGATCATGATCCCTGTCGGCGGCGCAAAGGGCCTGCGGGATCTGGCCGGCAAAACCGTCGGTCTGCGCAGCAACACCACCACCGAACAGGCGGTCGAGACCTCTTACCAGAATGCCGGGCTCGACATCGAGATCGAGCGGTTCACCGAACACAGGCTGGGGGTCGAGGCGCTGTTGTCGGGCGAGATCGACGCCTATTTTGCGGATCAGTCCATTCTCATGTCGTATTTTCTCGGCGGCAACCTGTCCGACCGGATGCGCATTCTCGACGATGTGCTCACCATCGAAAAGCATGGCCTGGCCCTGCGGCGCGGTGATGCCGATTTTCGTCAGCTGGTCGATACCGAACTGTCGCGCATGTACACGACAGGCAAGGTGCAGCAGATCTTTGCAAAGACCCTGCCGGGCGCCAAGCCGGGGCTGGGGCTGCGCGCCATGTTCCTGATCGCACCCACGCTGCCCTGACGCGACACCGACCCGCATCCCGGCCAGCCTTCCGGTCCGCGTCCTGGCCCGCTTGCCACACAGAAAAACGGCGCCGCATGGCGCCGTTTCCGTCTCTGGTCATGCAACCGGCGGCAACCGGCAGGCCGCGCATGGCCTGCCGGGACCGGCTCAGCAGCTGTAGTACATCTGATACTCGACCGGGTGCGGCGTGTGCTCGTAGGCTTCAAGCTCTTCCATCTTCAGCTCGATATAGGCGTCGATCTGGTCCTTGGTGAACACATCGCCTGCCAGCAGGAATTCGTGGTCAGCCTGAAGCTCTCCGATCGCTTCGCGCAGGCTTCCGCAGACCGTCGGAATGCCGTCCAGCTCCTCGGCCGGCAGATCATAGAGGTTCTTGTCCATCGCCTCGCCCGGGTCAATCTTGTTGCGGATGCCGTCCAGCCCGGCCATCAGCAGTGCCGCAAAGCACAGATACGGATTGGCGGATGGATCGGGGAAGCGCGCCTCGACCCGTTTGGCCTTGGGGCTTTCGGTCCACGGAATGCGCACACAGCCCGACCGGTTGCGCGCCGAATAGGCCCGCAGCACGGGTGCCTCGAATCCCGGGATCAGACGCTTGTAGCTGTTGGTCGCCGGGTTGGTGAAGGCATTCAGAGCCTTGGCGTGCTTGAGGATACCGCCGATGTAAAACAGCGCCTCCTGGCTCAGATCGGCGTATCGGTCGCCGGCGAAAACCGGTTTGCCGTCCTTCCAGATCGACATGTTGCAGTGCATGCCTGTGCCATTGTCGCCCGCAATCGGCTTGGGCATGAACGTGGCCGTCTTGCCATAGGCCTGCGCGACGTTTTGGATCACGTACTTGTATTTCTGCAGCTCGTCGGCCTGCTTGGTCAGGCTGTCGAAGATCAGGCCCAGCTCGTGCTGACAACTCGCCACCTCATGGTGATGCTTGTCCACCTTCATGCCGATCCGTTTCATCGTCGACAGCATCTCCGACCGGATGTCCTGGCCGTCATCCACCGGGTTGACCGGGAAATAGCCGCCCTTGACGCCGGGGCGGTGCCCGGTGTTGCCCATCTCGTATTCGCTGTCGGTGTTCCACGACGCGTCCAGCGCATCGACTTCGTAGGACACCTTGTTGATCGAGGTGGAAAACCGCACATCGTCGAACAGGAAGAACTCCGCCTCCGGCCCGAAATACGCCACATCGCCAATGCCTGACGACTTCAGATAGGCCTCTGCCTTTTCCGCGGTGCCGCGCGGGTCGCGCTCATAGGCCTCGCCGGTGTCCGGCTCCACGACCGAACAATGCACACACACTGTCTTTTCGGCATAGAACGGATCGATATAGGCACTGTCCGTGTCCGGCATCAGCTTCATGTCGGAGGCTTCGATCGACTTGAATCCGGCAATCGAAGAGCCGTCAAACATGAACCCCTCTTCAAGAAAGTCCTCGTCGACCTGGTCGGACATCACCGTCACATGCTGCAGCTTGCCGCGTGGATCGGTAAAGCGGATATCGACATAGTCGACCTCTTCGTCCTTGATCGTCTTGAGCAGGTCCTTTGCGCTCATGGTGTTGAACCCCTTATCCTCTGTCTGCGTTAAAGCGCGTCCGCGCCGGCCTCGCCGGTCCGGATGCGAATGGCTTGTTCAATCGAACTGACAAAGATCTTGCCGTCACCGATCTTGTCGGTCTTCGCCGCCGAAACGATCGCCTCGATCGCGGCCTCGACCTGATCGTCCTCCAGTACGACGTCGATCTTCACCTTTGGCAGAAAATCCACCACATACTCCGCGCCCCGATAAAGCTCGGTATGTCCCTTCTGCCGTCCGAACCCCTTGACCTCGATCACAGAGAGCCCCTGAACACCCACGTCCTGAAGCGCCTCCTTGACCTCATCAAGCTTGAAGGGCTTGATGATCGCCTCGATCTTTTTCATGGGTTGTCTCCTCCGTCATGCATGGTCTTGGGGTTGCAGATCATTTCTGTTTGGGGCGTACAATCGGATAGGCGCACGCGGACGCGCGACCGGTCCTCGCGCACCATGATTGCCTAAATTTTAGGCATCGTGCACAAGTGAGGTGCAGAATTGAATCGCGTGACGCGGCGTGACGGAGGACAAAGTGACCGAATTGCTGACCGCGGCGCAGATGCGCGCCATCGAACAGGCCGCCATCGAGTCGGGGCAGGTGACCGGGCTGGAGCTGATGGAGCGCGCGGGCAAGGGCGTGGTCGAGGCGCTGCTCGCGCACTGGCCCAACCTGAAAACCGGGCCGGGTCGCACGGACACCGGCGAACGCCTCAGGCGGGCGGTGATCGCCTGCGGGCCGGGCAACAATGGCGGCGACGGGTTTGTCATCGCGCGATTGCTGGCAGAGCTGGACTGGGACATTCTGATCTCGCTTTACGGCAACCCCGAAAGCTTGCCACCGGATGCGCGTGCCAGTTACGACCGCTGGCTGCCGCATGGCGAGGTGATTTGCCTCAGCGACTACGACTCTCCACACTCATGGTTCGCAGACGCCACGGCTTTGCCCAACAACATCTTCGTGGATGCGCTGTTCGGCACAGGCATGACCCGTCCGGTTGAACCGGATCTCGTGCCTTTGGTGGGCTATATCGCGGAAAAACGGCGCGGCTCGTTCTCGCAAATCGTTGCGGTCGATGTCCCGACAGGGCTTCACAGCGACACCGGTGTCATACTGGGCCACAATTCGGATGACGAGGCGCTGATGGAGATGCGTGACACCGGCAGAAGTTTCATGGGGTTTCGGGCCATCCCGGCCGATCTGACCGTAACGTTTCATCGTGCCAGGCAAGGACATGTCAGAGGGCATGGCCCGTGGATGTGCGGCACTCTGGTCATCAGGGACATCGGTCTCTAGGTGTATCGCGAACCCAGACATATCCACGCGGGCGCCGCACTGAAACAGCACCTGCGCAAGGCACAGGATGCGCACAAGTATGCGCATGGCCATGCGCTGATCCTGTCCGGCGGTCCGGGCCGGACCGGGGCGGCGCGGCTTGCGGCGCGCGGCGCGCTGCGGATCGGGGCAGGGCTGGTGACACTGGGCGTGCCCCCTGCCGCGCAACAGGAAGTGGCCAGCCAGATCACCTCGATCATGCTCACCCGCGTGGAAGATGGAGCGGGGCTGACCGAAACCCTAAAGGACGAGCGGCTTAACGCCCTTTGTATCGGCCCTGCGCTTGGCAAAGGAGAGCGGGAGCGCGCCCTGATCCTGGCCGCCCTAGAGGCCAAGCGACCCACTGTGTTGGATGCCGATGCGCTCACGCCGCTTTTCTTCGATGAAACCGCCGCACTCTTTGGCAAATTGCACGACCAATGCGTGCTGACCCCTCATGGCGGCGAATTCGCCCGGATGTTTCCCGATATCGCCGGCCGTTTCGACACCGCGCCTGCCGGGGGCGCGGGCAACCCGAAGGTCGATGCCACGCGTGAGGCGGCGAAGCGGGCAGGGTGCGTGGTGCTGTTCAAGGGGCCCGAGACGGTGATCGCGGCCCCAGACGGAGCGTGCAGCATCAGCGCGGCG
>JBCCHI010000125.1:0-10042 GCA_039028815.1 Pseudomonadota bacterium | reverse complement strand
GGGCATCGAGTTTGCCTATGATATCAGTTGGTGGTCCGAGGGGCTGAAGTTCGAAAACGCGTTGGTTGTGGCGCTGTGCTGCACATACACCTTCGTTCAGGGCGGGCATGTCCGGGTCGACCTGATCTATGCCGCCGTCAGTCACCGAACCAAGCGGATCATCGACATGGTGGGGTGTGTCATCTTCATGATGCCGACCGCTGTACTGATCTGGCTTTATGGCTGGTTCTTCATGTGGCGCCACCTGATCGTGCCCAACCCGTCGGCCAGCGACACGCTGGAGCGTCTTGTTCTCAAGGCGCGCGCGGTGCGCTGGAACGTCGAAACCATCGGGTTCAGTCCGAACGGCTTTAACGCGTATTTCCTGTTCAAGATCCTGATGGTCGCGTTTGCGGCGATGGTCTTCATCCATGCCTGGGCGTTCCTTTTCCGGTCGTATCTGGAATGGAAAGAGGGCGAGGACAGCGCGGGCAAGTATCTTGACCGGGACAGCCTCGGCGACGGCGAAGAAGCCTACGAAGGCACGCATTGAGGGGATAACGGGGCATGTTGTTTGGACTTGATGGCGTAGAGATCGGGCTGATCATCGTTTTCCTGTGCCTGTTCGGGGCCATACTCTCGGGCTTTCCCGTGGCATTTGCGATTGCGGGGGCGGGGGTCATCTCATTTGCGATCATCGCGGCGCTGGATTCCGCTGGCCTGTTGATTCATCAGGCGATCGACCGCGGCAGCGAGGCCTACAATGCGCTCATTGCATCCGGTGTCAGGGGCGATTCGATCTCGATATTCCGATACCCCGAGTTGCCGACAATCGGAGAGCCGCTGTTCCCCCAGGGCTGGGAAGTGGCGCTGGACAGAAATGTCGGCTTTATCGTCAACAGAATGAACGAGCGGGTCTTTGCGGGCCAGTCGATTGAAACGCTGCTGGCGGTGCTGATGTTCGTTCTGATGGGCATCACGCTGGAACGCTCCAAGATCGCCAACGACCTGCTGACCACGATGGCGCGTGTCTTTGGCCCGCTGCCGGGGGGTCTGGCCGTTTCGGTTGTGGTGGTGGGGGCGTTTCTGGCTGCGTCGACCGGAATCGTCGGCGCCACTGTGGTGACGATGGGTCTGCTGAGCCTGCCAACCATGCTGCGCAACAATTACTCGCCCGAGATCGCGACGGGGGTCATTGCGGCCTCCGGCACGCTGGGCCAGATCATTCCTCCGTCAATCGTCATTGTTCTTCTCGGCACACTGGCAGGGGATCTGTATTCGGTCGCGCAGGAAAACCGCGCGCAGGCGGTGGGCTGTTCGGATGCGCTGACCTACCTGGGGGAACCGGCCGTGGTGTCGGTTGGGACACTGTTTCAGGCCGCGCTGTTGCCGGGCATCATGCTGGCCCTTCTCTATGCGCTTTACGCCTTTGGCTATGCGCTGTTCAATCCAAGCCGCGCGCCCGCCGTGGAGATGGCGGGCGAAACCAATGCCGAGCCGATCACCCGCAGTGAGGCTTTCACATGGTTTCTTGGCGTGCCCATTGCGATCATTGCCGGCGTCATTCTGCTGGGGCAGGTGAACATTGTCGGCAGTCAGGATCTGACGGTCGACAGTTTCAGCGCGCAGGGACAATCCGCAAGTCTGCGCACCAATGTCAGCCCCGATTGTCAGGCCGCGATGATCGAGCTGCATGGTCAGGAAGCCTGGGATGCCGCCGTGGCGGAACAGGCTGCGATTGATGACGCGGGTGGCGTCGCACAGAGCACGGAACTGAGCGAGGAAGAGCGCGCTGCGGTTCTGGCTGAAAAGATACAGAACGCCGCCCCGATCGGAACCGGCGTGGCCATTATCATGGTGGTGTTCGGCCTTGTGCTCGCCTTTTCGCGCGGTGTCGCGCCATCGGCCAATCCCGCGCCGCTCCTGATCGGGGCGCTTGGCGTCGTGCTGGGTCTTTTGCTGGATATCTCGGTCATTGGTCCACAGATGTCATCGGGTGTCAGCTTTTTTGTGCTGGCCATTCCATTCGCACTTGCGCTTTACGGATGCGCGCATGCGGCGCGGCGTCTTGCGCGCAACGAACTGATCCGCGTTGTCTTTCCGCCGCTTGTGCTGATCGTGGCTGTGCTGGGGTCGATTCTCGGCGGCATCACCAATCCGACGCCCGCCGCTGCACTTGGCGCTGGTGGTGCGATCATGCTGGCCGCCTATCGCAAGTTGCGCGACGAAGAACGGTCCGGAAAGATCATCATCTTTGCGACATTCGCGATCATTGTCGCCATTCTGATCGGTGTGAACTTTGATCTGCGGATCAATGTGGCCGAGGTCAGTTTCGAAACCTGGCTGGCCTTTCTGGCTGCGAAGGCTGCGTATCTCTATGCCCTGTTCGGGCTTGGCTTTGGTTGCTGGGTGCTGTTCACCGGAGGGGTTCTGACACCCGTGGTGCGTGAAACAGCCAAGGTCACGTCGATGGTGTTTACGATCCTGATCGGCTCGCAGTTGCTGAACCTCGTCGTGATCAGCTTTGGGGGCGAGCATTACATTCAGCAGTTCCTGAAGTCGTTCGACAACGAAATGACGGTCTTTCTGATCGTGATGCTGGTGTTGTTCGTGCTTGGTTTCGTGCTCGATTTCCTTGAGATCATCTACATCGTCATTCCGATTGTGGGGCCGGTGATCTACGGTGGCACGTTCGATCCCAAATGGGTGACGATCATGATCGCGGTGAATCTTCAGACCTCTTTCCTGACGCCACCCTTTGGCTTTGCGCTGTTCTATCTCAGGGGCGTGGCCCCCAAGGAGGTCACGACCGGGCATATCTATCGTGGTGTCGCCCCCTTTGTGCTGATCCAGGTGCTCGGGCTTGCGATCCTGTGGTTCTTCCCGGATATCGTGACGATCTTCCCGGATCTGCTGAGCTGAGGACCCGCTGACATCGCGGTCGGGCCTGCCGTTCGGCAGATGCGAGGAGGGTCTGCACTGCAACCCCGCAAAGCTGCGGTGCCGGGGTTAGCCCGGTTCGCGCTGGTACGGTTTGGCGTCCGGCAAGGAGATATTCGCCACTTGTTCGGCAATCGGATCGTTGGACAGTGGATGCCGCTTGGCCTCGAATTTCGAGGCATCGGTCATGCGCTGCCAGCGGCCGTCCGCGTAAACTTCGAGACCTGCGAACCCTGCCTTGTATCCCATCTTGACGCTGCCGGGCACCCAATATCCCAGATAGACATAGGGCAAGCCCGCGTCGCGCGCGATGTCGATGTGATCCAGGATGACATAGGTTCCGAGCGAAGACTGGGTCCGGTCCGGGTCGTAGAAGGAATAGACCATGCTGACGCCGTCGTCGAACACATCGGTCAGGCACACCGCCGCAAGATCACCGCTTTCACGATCGACGTATTCGACCACGCGCGTTCTGATCGGTGTTTCCTCGATCATCGCGGCGAATTCAAAGCTGTCCATGTCCGCCATTCCGCCTGCGGCGTGGCGGGTTTCCAGATAGCTGCGAAACAGATCATACTGCTCTTCTGTCGCCCAGGGCGATCTCGCGCGCCGTTCAAGTGCGGCGTTGCGCCGAAGGGTCTTTTTCTGGCTGCGCGAGGGGCTGAACCGCGAGACGTCGATCCGCGCCGACAGACAGGCCGCGCAATCGGCACAGGACGGCCGGTAAAGCACGTTCTGCGAACGGCGAAAGCCCTGCTTGGACAGGGTGTCGTTCAGCCGTTGGGCCCCGTCACCCTGAAGGGCTGTGAAAAGCTTTCGCTCCAGCCGGCCTTCAAGATAGGGACAGGGCTGCGGCGCCGTCACATAGAACTGGGGCGCAATGGGAAGCGTGTGGCGCATGTAGTCTTTCGCGTTTGTTTCGGAAAGATAGCAACGTAACCCTGCTGCGCCAAGTCCGAAAGCGTGTGTTCGGGGCGTTGGTTCTGCTGCGCGGAAAACCGCCCCGGATCAGGCGCCCGCCCGACGGTTCAACGCGACCGTTCCCAGAGCAAAATCCGTAAGCCCCTGACCGCGCTGCGTGGTCACCATGAGTACCGCCGAGATGATCTGGATGACCGGAATGGCGAATGAAATCGTCAGTCCGAGAGAATGCAGAAAGGCCTGTGTCATATCCAGTCGTTCGCCCTTCATGGTGCGAAATTCGATCGACAGCAGCCGCATGCCCAGGGTGGCCGACCGCTGCGCCAGCGTAGCGGTGCGGTAGGCCAGTCCGACGGCAAGCAGCAGAAGCGGCCAGAACAGGGCGCTGACAAACAACGTCGCCAGCACGATGAGCATGCAGATCGCAACGATGATCAGCGTGTCGATGACCCAGGCCAGGGCCCTTTTCAGCGGAACGTCCGCATAGAACTCTGCCTGCCGTTCCGGATCGGGGATATGCCAGCTGATGTCACTCATACGTTTCATATAGGCACGCTGCATCGCGGCGCAAAGAGCCGGGCGCGCAGCTGTCATTGACCCCAGGTGCCGGGCCTGTATCACAGGACATGATGTCACACCCGGGTCAGACCTTTGAGAGCCGCATGCGCCGGATGCCCGCACCGTTCGAGGTTGCTCAGGGCGACGAAACCCGCGCGCGCATGCCTGATCTGTCTCCTGCCCTGTCCGATCTGGTGCATGCCGTGGCATCGTTCAGCCCTTTCCTGAAATCGCTGCTCGAACAGGAGGCTGACTGGCTGCCGGCGGTGTTTGAAAATCCCGAAACGGCATTTGATCAGCTTCTGAAAGACCTTCCGGTTGTCGAGGACGGCGGCGATGGGCCCGTTCCGGGAGCGCTGCGGCTCACCAAGGGGCGGGTGGCCCTGCTGGTCGCGCTCGCCGATTTGGCCGGTGTCTGGACACTGGAGGACGTGACCGGACATCTCAGCCGGTTTGCCGATGCGGCACTGGGCGTGGCGATGCGTGCGGGACTGATCCGGGAACTGAAACGCGACAAGATACCGGGCATGACCGAGGCCGACCTGGCGGGCGGTGCGGGCATGGTCGTTCTTGCGATGGGCAAACTCGGTGCGCATGAGCTCAACTACAGCTCTGACATTGATCTGATCTGCGTCTTCGACGACTCGCGCTTTGACAGTGAAGATCTGGCGCAGGCGCGCGCCGGCTTTATCCGCGCCACGCGTTCAATGACCGGGTATCTCAGCGACCGTACGGCGCAGGGCTACGTTTTTCGCACCGATCTGCGCTTGCGGCCCGACCCGAGCGTGACGCCGGTCTGCCTGGCGATGGCGGCAGCGGAAACCTATTATGAAAGCGTCGGCCGCACGTGGGAGCGCGCGGCATTTATCAAAGCGCGCTCTGCCGCGGGTGACATTGTGGCCGGACAGGATTTCTTGCGCATCCTGCAGCCATTTGTCTGGCGCAGGCATCTCGACTACGCCGCGATCGAGGATGCACACAACATCCGCTTGCGTATCCGGTCGAAGAAAAACACTGGCCGGGACGGGCTGGATGGACGCAACATCAAGCTGGGGCGTGGCGGGATCCGCGAAATCGAGTTCTTTACCCAGACCCGCCAGTTGATCGCGGGCGGGCGAGACCCGGATCTGCGTGTGGCGCAAACACTCGTCGCTCTTGATCAGCTTGCCGCCAAGGACTGGGTTCCGGCCGCTGACGCGGCGGTGCTGACCGAACACTACCACGTGCTGCGGGACGTGGAGCACCGGCTTCAGATGGTGCACGACGCACAGACCCAGACGCTGCCGAACAGCCATGAGAACTGGACACGGCTGGCCGCGATGATGGGCATGGACGCGCAGGGCCTGCGCAGCGAGCTCGGACGCCGCCTGTCGGAAGTGCATGCGCTGACCGAAGGCTTTTTTGCACCCGATGCGCAGGCCCCGCGCATGACCCCGAGCGGTGCGCTGGATGACACCGTGATCGCCCGCTGGCCCAGCTATCCGGCGTTGCGCTCGGATCGCGCGGTGAGCATCTTTAACAGGCTAAGGCCGGATATCCTGTCGCGACTGGCGCGTGCCGCGCATCCCGAAGAGGCCCTGCGTGCCTTCGACGGGTTTCTGGCAGGGCTGCCGGCCGGAGTTCAGGTTTTCTCGCTCTTTGAAGCCAATCCGCAACTCATTGATCTGCTGATTGATATCGTCGGAACCGCGCCGGATCTGGCGGCGTATCTGTCACAAAACGCAGGCGTATTCGATGCCGTGATCGCGGGCGAGTTCTTTGCCCCGTGGCCCGGTCCGAGTACGCTTGCCACGGATCTTGACCGCGCGCTGGCACGGGAAACCGACTACGAAGCGCGGCTGGTTGCGGCACGGCGGTGGCTCAAGGACTGGCATTTTCGCGTTGGCGTACATCATCTGCGCGGGCTGACGGACACGGCCGTCGCTGCGCGGCAGTATGCCGATCTGGCAGGAACGGTGTTGCGTGGTCTCTGGCCGGAAGTGTGCGCGCAGCTGGCCACCAGACACGGGCCGCCGCCGGGGCGGGGCGCGGTCGTTCTGGGTATGGGATCGCTGGGCGCGGGGCAACTCAACGCCACCTCCGATCTAGATCTTATCCTGATCTATGACGCCGATGGCGAGGACTGCTCGACCGGGCGCCGACCGCTTGCGGCGCGCGCCTATTACGCGCGGGTGACGCAGGCCCTGATCACCGCGTTGAGCGCGCCGATGGCCGAAGGCAAGCTCTATGAGGTCGACATGCGTTTGCGTCCTTCCGGCAACCAGGGGCCGGTTGCCACAAGCTGGACCGCCTTTCAGAACTATCAGTCAGACGAAGCCTGGATGTGGGAACATCTGGCGCTGACCCGCGCCCGTGTCGTCGCGGGAGACGGGGCGCTTGCGGACAAGGTCGAAAGCTTCCGGCGGACGCTGCTGGGCAAACCACGCGACCGTGACGAGGTGCTGCGCGCGGTGGCTGCCATGCGCGCGCGCCTTGCAGAGGCCAAAACGCCGGCTGGTGTTCTGGACATAAAGCCGGGGGCCGGAGGGTTGCAGGACATCGAGCTGATCGCTCAGGCCGGATGTCTTGTGGCGGGGCATCCGTCTGCGGATCTGGAGACCGGGTTGCGCATGGCAGGCATGTCCGGCCTGCTGACCGAGACCGACGCGCAGGCGCTGTCGTGTGCGCACAGGCTTTTTCGTGCCGTGTTGCAGATCAGCCGGTTGATCAGCCACAAACCTCTCGACATGCAGGAACTGGGGGAGGGCGCGCGCGATGCCCTGTTGCGGGAAACCGGGTTCGAGACGCTGGCCCAGCTTCAGAACGCGCTTATTGACAATGCGGCCCATGCCTCTGATGTGATTGACGCGGTGATTGCCCGGACTGCAGGAGGCCAGGATGACCAGATCTGACCGGCTCGATCCAAAGGGATTGATCCACGAGTCGTTTCGGATAGACGGAATCGATATGGCGGATTGCCGCACGATATTCCTCGACTGGGCGTTGTCCGTGGAACAGAATGCCGACATGCGCGATCAGATTGTCGCGCTTCTGGAACGTCACTCCGACAAACCGAAGGACCATCCGATGTGTGCCGTGCTGCGTGAGGGTCTGGACCGCGCGGACCGGCCCAAACGGCGCGGAGGCTGGCGGTCGCGAACCCGCTGAGGCGTGGCGGCTGGCGTTCAAAGTGAGTAAGGCGCGCGTATGACACGCATCCATCCGGTGATCCGGCTGAAGCCGAAGACGCGCCCGCAGGCGATACGCGACGGCTTTCCATGGGTCTATGACAACGAACTGGTGACGGACCGGCGCACAAGGGCGCTGGCGCGTGGCAGTCTGGCGGTGCTCGAAGACGCAGGGCGTGCGGCTCTGGGTCTTGTGGCGGTCAACCCCGCGTCCCGCATCATGGCGCGGGTGCTGGACAGCGATCCGGCTGCGGTCATTGACCAGGCATGGTTCGCGCAGCGTCTGGCGCAGGCTGAAGGCCTGCGCACGCGTTTGTACGATGCGCCGTATTACCGGTTGATCCACGCCGAGGCTGACGGCCTGCCGGGCGTCGTGATCGACCGCTTTGATGATACGGCCGTGATCCAGCCCAACGCGGCCTGGGCGGAACAGCATCTGGAGGACCTGACAGCGGCGCTGCTGGCGACAACCGATGTGCGCAATGTGCTCAAGAATGCCTCTGGCCGTGCCCGGGCTCTTGAGGGTCTGGACGACCGCGGAGGGCTTCTGGCCGGCGCCGCGCCTGCGGGCGCGGTCGAGGTGCCGATGAACGGTGCGATCTACCTGGCCGATCTGGTCGGCGGACAGAAAACCGGCCTGTTTTACGATCAGCGGCCCAATCACGCCTTTGCGGCATGCCTTGCCAGGGATGCCAGGGTACTCGATGTGTTTTCCCATGTCGGCGGTTTTGCACTGGCCACCCTGGCGGGGGGGGCACGCAGCGCGCTCGCCGTGGACGGTTCTGACGCGGCGCTGACGCTGGCGCGCGCCGGTGCGGACCGGACAGGGCACGGTGCCGGGTTCGACACGCGGCAGGGCGACGCATTCGCCGTCATGGCCGGTCTTGCCGACGCCGGGGAAACGTTCGATCTTGTGATCTGCGATCCACCGGCGTTTGCGCCCAGCAGAAAGGCGCTGGAGCCCGGATTGCGGGCCTACGAGAAAACGGCACGGCTGGCGGCCTCTCTGGTCGGGGAGGGCGGTTTTCTGTGTCTGTGTTCGTGTTCGCATGCCGCAGGTCTCGACAGCTTTCGCAAGGCCAGCCTGCGCGGGATCTCGCGCGCCGGTCGCGCCGGACTTCTGATACACACCGGCGGGGCGGGTCCGGACCACCCTCTGCATCCGCATCTGGCGGCCAGCGGCTACCTCAAAGCGCTTTTTTTCCGGCTATGAAGGCGGTGCTGGACGCCTGTGTGATCTATCCGACCGTGATGCGGCAGATGCTGCTGGGTGTGGCGGACCGGGGCGTCTTTGCGCCTCTGTGGTCCGCGCGTATTCTGGAAGAGTGGCGGCGCGCCGCGATGAAGCTGGGGCCGGAGGCGGTTGTACAGGCCGAAATCGAAGCATCGCGCATGACGGCGCAGTGGCCCGAGGCCAGTGTGACCTTGCCGGACGCGCTGAGCGCCCGGCTGTGGCTGCCGGACGCAAACGACGTGCATGTTCTGGCGGCGGCTGTCGCGGGATCGGCCGATCTGATTGTCACCATGAACGCCAGGGATTTTCCGCGTCACATCCTGGCCGAGGAGGGCGTGAGCCGCGCCGACCCCGATACGTTTCTGCTGGGGGTGTTCGACGCGCGCCCGGAGCTTGTGCAGGACGCCGCGCAGCAGGTCCTGAACGACGCGCGGACCCTGTCCGGACAGGACTGGACCATGCGCGCGCTGATGAAGAAAGCGCGCCTGCCTCGGCTCGGCAAGGCGCTGGAACGACGCGCGGCGGTCTGAAGCCTTTCGCCTTTACCCTGAAACATCAGCTAAAGGCGAAAGGCGCACAGCATGGGAACACTGCGCTGCGCGACGCGACACGTTGTGTGTCAGGTCTGTCGCGAAACGCCTTAAACGCCGTCCGGTGTCTTGTCAGCGAGCAGCCAGCGGGCTTCGAGTTTTTCAATCGCCGCGATGCGCTCTTGCGTCTTGGGGTGACTCATCAGCCACGCGGGCACAGTGCCCGAACGGGCCTGTGTCAGCGCTTCGAGCTTGTTGAAAAGGGATTTCTGCGGGGTCGTGCCGATCCCGGCCTTGGTCAGCAAAGCGGCGGCGTATTCATCGGCCTCGTATTCATCACCGCGCGACAGCCGCGCCGCCAGAAGGGATGTCAGGGAATTGGCGATCATGATGCCAATGCCGGGGATCAGCCGGGACAACAGCATCCCGAGTGCGACGCGCATCGCGTTCTGGCCCGAAAAGTCGATCATCCGACGCCGGGCATGGCCAAGGGCCACATGACCCAGTTCATGCGCGATCACGCTGGCCATTTCGTCCGCGCTGACCTCGCCTTGCTGGAACTTCCGATAGAAACCGCGCGTGATGAACACGCGTCCATCGGGCGCGGCCAGCCCGTTCACGGGGTCAATTTCATAGATGTGAACCCGTATGCGCGGAACATCCAGCGCCGTGGCCAGCCTGTCGGTCATGACCTTTAGCATCGGATCGGCCAG
>JBCCHI010000124.1:0-10186 GCA_039028815.1 Pseudomonadota bacterium | reverse complement strand
CGCCACGAAAATACGGCAATGCGCCCGCGCGGGCCGCCTTGAGCAGCCTGGGCAGAAGCGCCGTGTCGCCCGCACCATAAAGCCCCCGGGGGCGTAGTATGACCGGCCCGATCTCGGGGCGTGCGCGTGCAAGTGCCTCGGCTCCGATCTTGCTTTCGGCATATGGGGTGAAGGGCCGGGGCAGGGGCGTGTCTTCCCGCTGATCCAGCTGGTCCAGCAGCTGAAAGTAGACCGATGGGCTGGACACGAGGACAAAGCGCCCGACCCCGGCGTTGCGCGCGAAATCCAGTACGGCCCTGGTTCCAAGCACGTTAGAGCGGTGAAATGCCGCACGCGGCCCGAACGGGGCAGACAGACCGGCGCAGTGAACAACGGCCCGGATGCCTTTCAGCTCCGGGATGTCGGGCGCCCGATCCGGCAATGCCCATTGCACTGTATCGAACCCTTGATCTGCGAGCGTCTGCAACCCTTGCCGGCTGCGGCCCTGACCAACACCCGTTCGCCCCAGCCGCCGGAGCACTGCGCCGCCCAGAAATCCGGTGGCGCCGGTGACCAGAACACGATCCATCTAGACCACCAGCGCCGCGCCGCCGAAACTGACCCCGGCGGAGGTGCCCAGCAACAGGACACGCTTGCCCGGCGATACGCGCCCCTGTTCGCGTGCAAGGTCCAGACCAAAGGGAATGGAAGCCGCGATCTGATTGCCAAAGCGCGCAGCGATGCGCAGAACACGATCTCTTTTGAAACCGGTCTGATGGATCATGTGTTCAAGTGCGGTCGGACTGGCCTGGTGCGGGACGACCAGATCGACGTCGGATCTCTGCCAGCCGGCGTCAGACAGAAGATCTTCGACAAAACCCGCGAAATGCCTGGACGCCAGCCGAAACAGTGTCTTGCCCTGCATTGTGAACTTCGAGTTGGCCATAAAAGTCTCTTGTTCCGCTTCAAGATCGTATCTCGTGCCGCCCGCGCCGATGCTGCACGCTTCGTATCCCGACGGGTGGGTGCGCAGCCGCACGGCCTTTATCTCAGAGCGTTCGCCGGGATCCGATGCTGCCAGCACAGCCGCAGCCGCCCCATCCCCGAAGAGCGCGGCCACATCAGGCTGCGCTTGCCACGGAAGCGCGCGCGAGGCGACTTCGGCAGAGAAAACCAGTGCCCGTTTCACCGCTCTCCCTTCGATCATGCGCGCGGCCATTTCCAGTGCACTTACAAAGCTCAGGCATGTACTGTTGATGTCAAACGCCGCAGCCGCACCGTCGGGGATACCAAGATCCCGCATGACCAGCGGCGCCATCGCGGGGATTGGCTGATAGGGCACGGCTGAGCCTGAAATGACCAGATCTATCGCGGCGGCCGGCACATCTGCGGCCTCAAGCGCATGTGAGCACGCCTGCGCCGCCAGATCGACCTGTGTTTCGTTCTCGCATACAAAACGCCGTTCGACCCCGACCGAACACGCGGTTCCGCCCGGTATCCCGGCTATTTCGGGATCGGCGGAATGCAGGGATCTCGCAGGCAGCGCCCGTCCGGTCCCGAGAATTTTCACTTTCATTCCGTTTCCGCGCATGTGCCCACTCCCAGACCTCAGGTCAGCAAGACTGCAGAACCGGCTGTCGTCATACATCGGCCGCGTTGTCCGATCACCCGTTGTATTCCCGGACGGCAGACCGCAACGCAGAGGTGTTGCTTGGGGGCATGCATCGCACATCTCTATTTTATTAATCGTTGATCAATTATTCTCCATATATTAATCGTTGATCAATACAAAAATCTGCGACGCGACGTCATATCGGGCATGTGATTGAAATATGGGAAGAAGATCAGATCACAGCCGCGCTGAACTGACAGAAATGGCGCTCAAGGCCGCGCGGGAAATCATCCGTAAAGACGGGGTTTCCGCCTTGTCCACCCGACGGCTTGCCCGTCAGATCGGCTATACCAGCGGCATGCTCTACCAGATATTCAGGAATCGGGACGACCTTGTTGAACAGGTGAATATCGGCACGCTTGCCATGCTGTACGATCACTGCAGGACGGACCCGCGCGACCTTTCTGTCCAGATCAGGCTGCGCCGGCTTGCGGATGATTTCGTCAGTTTCGCAACCGCGCATCCCAATGAATGGGACGCGGTCATAAACTACCCGTTTTCTCCTGACCACCAGACATCTCAGGTTGCGCACAACCAGACCGACCAGTTGCTGGCGCTGTTGTGCGATGCGATTTCGGAACTCTACGAACCCGAACAGGCAGACCGAAAGCAGCGCGACGTGCGGCTGCTCTGGAACTGCCTATACGGCATATTTGCGCTCGCTTCGGCGGGGCGTCTGACACAGGATCGCAGTCATGGCGCCGCAGTTGACGATCTGATTGACCTGTATCTCGCGGCCCGGACCTGAGGCGTTTCGACCGGGGTGACCCGTGGGTGTCGGCGAACCGCATTTGAGAGGGAAAGGTTGCGGTGGTTTCGGGCGCAAAGCGTCAGGTGTCGATCAAGGCCTCCTGGCTTTTTGAGCGGAACCAGGAAAGCAGTTTGCCGACCCGATTCAACCGTTTGGCAGCCCCTGAAACCAGCACGTAATACCCCGATTCATAGACAACACACTGTTCGAAAGGCGCGATCAGATTGCCCGCCTCAATGTCATATTTCAGCAGGTTTCTGCATCCCAGCGCCACGCCCAGACTCTTTTCCGCCGCGCTCAGGCAGGACCCTCTGTCCCGAAACCTGTGCTGCGCGGGCGGGGGATCAAACGTGCTGTCCAGACCGGCGAACCAATCGTGCCATTCACCCTCTGTGGCCATGTTGTGCAGCAACGGCACCCTCCGGAGATCCTCCTTTGTTGTCAGCGGGCCATGCCGCTCCAGAAAGGCCGGAGAACAAACAGGCGTGCTGGTTCTGGGGAACAACACGACATATCCTTGCTTGCGGGCTCGGTCCAGCGACCCGTATTCGACAATGATATCCGCGTCGCGCAGCGTGACATCAACCAGCCGTGTCACAGATTCGATATCAAGCGACAGATTCGGATATTGCTCGTCAAGTTCACCGACCAGTGGAAAGAGCCAATATGTGGAGAATGGATTATAGGCGGCGATTCTGACCGGTTGCTGGGTCGAGGTTTCGACCAGGTGACGTGTCGCGGTACGCAGCAGGGCCAGCGCCTTGTGGACTTCCTTAATGTAGGCCGCGCCCGCCTCAGTGATCCGGACGCCCTTTGAACTGCGGTTGAACAACTCAACGCCAAGTGATGCTTCCAGCTTCGAAATCTGCTGGCTCACTGCGGAGGGCGTCATGTTCAGCTCTTTCGCGGCTTTCTTGAAATTGAGGTTTTTTGCGGCGCGCTCGAACGTGACAAGCGTGTCCGTCGAAGGCAGTCGGAGATTACGCTGTTCGCGGGTACGGGCCATCGTCTCTTTGCGGGTTACTCTGAGAGGTGGTCAAAGATTAGCAATACTTACCTCGATTCACAAAAACTCTATTGAAGCCTGCGTGAAAAACATGTCCAAATGTCTCGGCAGCTTGGTGGGAAACCATCGTTCGGGAGGACTATGTGCTGCGTCTCTTGCATCTGAGCCGGTGCGCCGCTGGCCTGTTTGATGAAGGTTCGCCAACGTAGGCAAGTAAGCATGGCTTAACTCACCAAGACAACAAGGATATGTGCAAAGCACCCGGCCGCTTAGGCGCCTAAACCAAAAAAACAACAGGGGAGATTTCATGACTAGACGCAAACCAAACGATTTTGGTGATCTGGACTATGCGGATCGCAGCAGTTTAACGACCATGTTGCGCAAGGGCGCGACCCGTCGCGATGCCATGCGGATGCTCATGGCTGCTGGTCTGAGTGTAACGGCGTCCGGTTTGATTGTGAGCAGTGCGACAACCGCGCTGGCGAACACTCCAAAGCGCGGCGGCAGGCTGAAGATGGCCATTGATTCCCATGGACCGGATGACCAGCTGGACCCTGCGAACTTCAGGGCGACTGTCGATTACTTCCGTGGCCGCATGTTCTACGGATCCCTGACCCGCCTTCAGGAAGACCTGTCCTATGCGCCCGAACTCGCGGAGGAAGTGATCCCCAACGATGATGCGACTGAGTGGACGTTCAAGCTTCGCAAGGGTGTCGAATTCCATAATGGGAAGACGATGACGGCCGATGACGTGCTTTACTCCATGAACCGTCATATCGGTCCGGATACGGTCTCTGCCGGCGCATCCCTGGTCAGCATGATCAAGGAGTGGACGAAAGTGAACGACCATGAGGTCAAGGCGATTCTGGACAGGCCGAACGCTGATCTTCCGATCGCCCTGGGGACGTTCCATTTCAAGATCCTCCCGGACGGGTACAGTGACTTTTCGACCACCACGATTGGCACGGGCCCCTACAAGGTCAAAGAGTTCAAGCCCGGCGTTCGGTGCATCGGGGCGCGCTTCGACAATTACTGGGAAGACGGGGGCTATCTGGACGAGCTGGAGCACTTTGGGATCGGCGATCCTGTTGCACGTGTGAATGCGCTGCTGAACGGCGATGTCGATGCCATCGGCGCCGTGTCGCCCAAAGCCATCGGAACGGTGGAGGCCGCAGACGGTATCAGCCTCTGGGCGCTGAAATCCGGTGGCTTTATCAACATCGCGGGTCGCGTCGATACGGGACCGGGTGAGAACCAACATGTGATCATGGCGCTGAAGCATCTGCAGGATCGCAACCGTGTCGTGAAAGGTGTGCTGAAGGGGCATGGCAGCCTGGGCAACGACCAGCCGATTGGACCGGCCTATTTCGACCACTGCCCGGACATTCCACAGCGCGAGCTCGATCTCGACAAGGCAAAGTGGCATTTCGAACAATCCGGCATCGGCAACACGGAGATCCCGATCACTGCGGCTGAAATTGGTGCCGGCGTGGTAGAAATGGCCACGTCCACGCAGCGCGAGGCCGAAAAGATCGGCATGAACGTCACTGTCAAGAAAGTGGCCCCGGATGGATATTGGAGCGCGGTCTGGTTGAAAGACCCGTTCTGCGTCGTGCGCTGGAACCCGCGTCCCACGGCAAATATCATGATGTCGCTGACGCTCCACAGTGATGCAAAGTGGAACGAATCCTACTGGAAGAACGAGCAGTTCGATCAGTTGCTCACCGATGTTCTGGCTGTGACCGATCCTGCGAAACGCAAACAGATGTACTGCGACATGCAGACACTGGTTCATGAAACCGGGGGAACGATTTTGCCGGCGCACCTCGACTATGTTGATGCGGCGGCCGACTACGTCAAAGGTCGAACCTACGTGCCATTGAACCACTTTGGGGGCGCGGAATCTCCACCGACCCTGTGGAGAGATGACGCCTGAGAACCCAGATCACCCCCGGTTGAAAAACCGGGGGTTTTTCGTTGCATGCGGCGTTCCGGGCCATCGGCTTGTGCATGCGGTGATCGCCCGGGCGCGCCACTGCCTGATCAGACGCGTTCGCCTGCAAGTTCATCCAGCTCACGGTGGCATTCGATAAAGTGGCCATGCCCGCTGGAATCGTATCTCTGAGGTGGGTCGACCGTGTCGCAGGTGCCTTCAATGGCCATCGGGCAACGGTTGAAGAACGGGCAGCCGATTTCGGTCAGAGTGACCCCGCGGGAAATGCCCGCCAGCGTCTCCTGGCGTTGCATGGTTTCTTCCAGCCAGCCGACCCGCAACTCGGGCACGGATGTGATCAGCAACCGCGTGTAGGGATGATATGGCGGTGAGAGAACCTGATCCGTCGGGCCACGTTCGGCAACACGCCCGGCATACAACACGACGATTTCGTCCGCAAAAGAGGCGACTGTCGACAAGTCGTGGCTGATAAAAACGAACGAGACGCCGGTGTTGCGTCTCAACCGTTTCAACAGGTCAATGACGTTCGCGCTGACGATCGTGTCCAGCGCGGATGTCACCTCATCGCACAGCACGACTTCGGGGCCAGCGGCCAGGGCGCGGGCCAGATTCACCCGCTGCTTCTGTCCCCCTGAAAGCTCGTGCGGGAAACGCGAGGCAAATTCCGGTTGCAGATCGACCATCTGAAGGACATCGCTGATTTTCTCCCGCATTTCTTTGTCCCGGATACCGAGATTAAGCTCCAGCGGGCGTCCGATGATGTCCGAGATCCGGTGTTTTGGGTTCAGCGCCGTATCCGCCATCTGATACACAAACTGAATGGTTCTCAATTCGTCCTTGCTGCGCTGCCTGTAAGAGCCGGCGACCGGGGCGCCGTTCAACTCCAGTTCACCATTCACCGGCGGCAGCAATCCGGCCATGACCCTTGCAAGCGTGGATTTCCCGCAGCCTGACTCGCCGATGACGCCAACGGTGTGACCGCGCTCGACGGTCAGGTTGACGTCTCGCAAGATCGTGACCAGTGGCTGGCCGCCCGTTCCCTTGCCGTATCCGGCGGTCACGTCCCTGGCTTCGAGCGCGGGCACCTTGCGATCATGCTCACCGGTATCGTCATCCGACTGACCCGCAGCCGGTGTCGGCCGCACCGCTGCCATAAGACGCTTGGTGTACGGGTGTTGGGGGGTGTTGATAATGACATCGACGGGGCCCTTTTCCTGGATCTCCCCGTGATAGAGAACAACGATGTAGTCCGCGATCTGCGCCACAACGGCCAGGTCATGCGTCACGTAGATGGCCGCCGCGCCCTCTTCCTTGATGACCTTCTTGAACGATTTCAGAACCTCGATCTGCGTGGTCACGTCAAGCGCGGTCGTGGGTTCGTCAAGAACCAGCAGATCCGGGTCGCCGCACAGCGCCATGGCGGCCATGAGACGCTGCAACTGTCCGCCGGACACCTGGTGCGGATAGCGTTTCCCGATGTTCTCGGGATCCGGCAATTCGAGCGCCTTGTAGAGTTCCAGAGCTCTGGCATTGGCCTCTGCCTGTGTTTTGGTTCCATGCCGGACCGGCGCCTCGGTGACCTGCTCGTTGATCTTGAGCGAGGGGTTGAAGGTTGCGGCAGCGCTCTGTGCGAGGTAGGCAACTTTTTCGCCCCGGATCGGGCGGAGCTCATTCGTCGTCATCTTGGTCAGGTCTTGCCCGAGAAGTGTCGCTTCACCACCGGCGAAGACCAGGCCAGGTTTGCAGTAACCGAGCGCGGACAGGGAAATTGTCGTTTTTCCCGATCCGGATTCACCGATCAGAGCCACGACGCTGCCGCGTGGTATCTGAATGTCGACGCCTTTCACGATCGGCAGTTCGGACCCGTCATCCCGAACCGCATGTATTCTGAGATCCCTGGTCTGGAATACGATATCGTTGTCCAGAACACTCATAGCCGCTTGCTCAGCTTGCCGCCGGCATGGGCGGATACATCATCGACAATGAGATTGATGCCAACGGTCAGAGTGGCGATTGCAATGGCGGGGGCCAGCACCGGGACGATGGAGCCGCCAAAGGACACGAATGCACCAAGATTTTCCCGAACCATCGAGCCCCAGTCCGCTTGCGGAGGCTGCACGCCGAGACCCAGAAAACTGAGGCTCGCAATGAACAGAATGATGTAAATCAGCCTGAGCCCGAAATCCGAAATCAGGGGCATGGCCGCGTTTGGCCACACTTCCTTGACGATGATCCACCACAGGTTCTCGCCGCGCACCTTGGCCACCTCGACGAAATCCATGACCAGAACCTCCATGCCGATGGCGCGCGCCAGTCTGAACACGACACAGGCGTATATGAAGCCTGCTGTCACGATCAGCACCGGTATGCTGGACCCGGCCGCTGCAACGACCACAAGCCCCAGCATGATTGTCGGCAAACTGAGAAAGGCGTCGTTGATCCGGCTGAGCACCATGTCAACTCTGGGCCCCGCAACGGCCGCCCCGATTCCGAGAATGACGCCAACGACATACGCCATCACCGTCGCAGCGAGTGAAATGCCGATGGTGCGTCCCGCACCGTAGAGTATCCGGGACAAAACGTCCCGATCGTCGGCATCGGTGCCCAGCCAGGCCCCCGGTTGCGGCGGCTGGAACTCGCTATAGGCATCGGGAAAGGGCAGTTCGTTTTCGCCGTATGGCGCCAGCAACTGCCCGAAAACGGCAATGAACATCCAGAAGCAGACAACGACCAGGCCGATCTTGCCGGTGATCGAAAACCTGAACTTTCCGCTTGGGGCCGCATCGTGCAGTTCGTCAAATACAATGTCATCGCCATGCGGAGCGACATAATGCTCGAGAAGAGGGTTTTGCTTGTCGGTCATTTCGGATGCCTCAGACGAGGGTTCGAGACGATGGCGGCGATGTCGGCCAGCAGCATGAGCACCACGTAGGTCATGCAGAAGAGCATTCCGATCGACTGCACGACGACGAAGTCCCGCGTCTGCACGCCCTGCACGATCAGTGTCGCGAGACCCGGGTAAGAGAAGTAAACCTCGATCACGATCACCCCGGTCACGAGATAGGCGAGGTTGAGGGCCACAACATTTACAATGGGGCCAATCGCGTTGAGCAGGGCGTGGCGCAGGATGATGACGCGTCGCGGGATGCCTTTGAGGATTGCCATCTCGATGTAGGGCGAATTCATCACATTGAGAACGGCGGCTCTTGTCATGCGGATGAGTTGCGAGGCGATCACAAAGCAGAGCGCGGCAATCGGAAGAGCAAAATGCGAGATCAGCCCGAACAGGCCCTTTCCCTCTATGCTGCCCACCACGACAGCGCTGCCGATGTCCAGTGCCAGCACGAGGATCACCACCATCAGGGTTGCAGTGAAGAATTCCGGCGCCGCGACAAGCGTAACGGAAACGATGGTGAGGATACGGTCATACAGGCTGCCCGGAAACATGGCCGCGGTTATGCCCAACGCAAGCGAGATCGGAACGCCGATCAGCGCCGTCAATACCGTGACGATGAGCGTGTTCTTGTAACGGTCTTCCAGGAGATTCGAGACGGGAATGTCGCCGGCAAGCGACGTTCCAAGATCACCCTGCAGGAAGTTGATCATCCAGTTCCAGTACTGCTGCCAGTAGGGAAGATCGAGCCCGAGCTGTTCCCGCAACGCCGCGACATTTTCCGGAGTCGCTTCCTGACCCAGACGGATCTGTGCGGCATCACCCGGCAGAACCTTGGTGCCCAGAAAGACAATGATGGAGACGGCAAAAACGGTTAAGACACCAACGCCCACCCGTTTCGCAATCAGTGTGTACACAGAGCCCCCCACAACCTGTTCGCCCGGTTCTTGTAGCACTCGTTCAGAGCGACTTCGTGGGGCAAGTCTTTTAGCTGTCTGAACCGTAGCAGGTGGCGTCAATCCGATCAAATGTCCCGATGGCTTGGGCAAAATATTTCAGTGCGCGATCAACACGCAAAGACACACCGCGTTCCGCGAAATAGTCATGTCGGCCTCCGGCAGGACAATTGTCCGTCGTTCGGTGCAGAATCCCGATATGCGTACAGGCGGTGCTGCTATAGAGAGGCGAAAGCCGCAAGCCGGTGATCACCAGTGCCACAAGCCCCTTCAGCAGGTAGACGATTGGACATCTCTTCCGGAAACACAACCAGCTCGGACCGCTCGGGGATCCTGCTTGTCGTGCTTGCGCTGTCGCTGGCGGCTCTGGGGGGCGCGCTGATGAAACTGACCGCAGAGAGCGTGTCGCCTGTTCTTGTGGGGTGGTTTAGGTTCTCCGGATACTTCCTGATTATCCTGCCGGTCGCGCTTTTCCGTGTGGGCCGGCACGCGTTCAACCCTCCCAGAATAGGTGTTCAGGTTGTACGCGGCGCTTTGTTGGCGATCGGAAGTCTGCTCTTTGTCTTCGGTGTCAGTACGCTGAATTACGCGGATGCGATCGCAATTCTTTACATCTATCCTTTCCTGATGACCCTGATGGCCCCGCTTGTCCTGGGCGAGCGTGTCTCGACAATGGCCTGGCTGGGCGTGTCGGGCGGGTTTCTGGGCGTGCTCATCGTGATCCGCCCCGAATTCGGGAGCCTCGACACCAATGCGCTTCTGATTCTTGGTACCGGCCTTTGCGTTGCGCTTCAGATGTTGTTGAATCGAAAGCTCGGGGTTTTGGCAGACCCTGCGGTGATATCGCTGTGGGGTGCGATGATCTCGATGCTGATAATGTTGCCCTTTGTGCCGTTTTTCCTGTCCCCGATCGAAGCCGGGCTCATATGGCTTCTGGTTTCAATCCCCTGCGTGGCCGCGGCCAGCCAGACACTG
>JBCCHI010000123.1:0-10241 GCA_039028815.1 Pseudomonadota bacterium | reverse complement strand
CCCGCGAACCAGTGTCCGACACTCAGAAGGGACACGGCCAGAACGATCGCGCCGTGCAACAGCATCACACCCGCGTGCGCCTTGTTGCGATTGATCCAGTTGGTTTGCAGCACAAAGTCTGCCAGCGCATGGGCAAAGAGCAGGGCGGTGAAGGTTTCGATCATGGCGCTGCTTCGATCTGTCTCAACGCGGCGTCAAGGGCCGCGAACCCCGCGGCGCGCAGCGACTGGTCGACCGCCTGTCGCGAAATGCCAAGCCTGTGCGCAACGCTCTGACGCGGACCCGATCCCGGGGGCAGCATGGCATGAATGCTGCGCGCCTGCGCTTGCGTCCATCCCTGCGAGATGTGATCGGCGAGGCGGAACGCTGCGTCCAGCGCGCCACCCGTGGCGTGGGCCATAAGCGCGTGGCGGGGCAGAGCGGACAATAGCCTGCCCGAGTCGACAAATGCCGGACCGGATGCGCTGTTGAGGTCAGGCGTGCGGCCTGCCGGAACCGTTCCGTCGCCCGTCGCCACGGCAAGCCGTGTGTGCGCGTCATGGTGCGCAATCACGGCGCTTTGAATATAGAGGCTGGCGCGCAGGCACAGCGCGGGCGCGCGGACTGCGATCTGCCATGCATCACCGGCGCGCCGCGCGAACAGGGCGGCCGACTCTGCGTCGCCGCCGGAATGCCAGGATCCGATGGATGCGCTGGCGTCGCGCAGCGTGTCCATGATTGCGCCCAGCTGTGCCGCATTGAGCCCGGAAGACGCAACAATGTCGCCGGTGATCACACTCCATCGCATAAGCAAGTATTATGGATTGCTTTTGAAGAATGCAAGCAAAAACGCTTGTCTTACATGAAGCCCAGCTCCAGCCGTGCCTCGTCTGACATCCTGTCCATTCCCCAGGGGGGTTCCCATGTCAGATCAACATCGACCTGCTTGATCCCCGGAAGGGGTTCGATCGCCTCTGCCACCCAACCGGGCATTTCCCCCGCGACCGGACAGCCCGGCGCGGTCAGCGTCATGACGACGCTCACGGCATTTTCCGCATTGATGTCGATCGTGTAGATCAATCCCAGATCGTATATATTCACAGGAATTTCAGGATCATAGACGGATCGGCATGCTTCGACGACCTGCTCGAAAAGCGGGTGGTCCGTGGAGGAAGGCGCAATCAGCGGTTCACCTTCCATGGGATTTGGTCCGTGGTCCATCTGGCTCTCTCACGGTGGTGGCTGCCTGAGATATATGACGCCACTGCCACGCCGTCCAGACCTCTGGTCGAGGTGCGGCGCGTCTTGCGGACGGGATCAGACGCCGGCCTCCTTGCGCCGTCGCCGGACCGGGGCGGGACGCACCCGTGACTCGATGCTTTCGTAGAGCAGGCCGGCAATGTTCTTACCGGTTGAGCCTTCAATACCTTCAAGCCCCGGGGATGAATTGACTTCCAGCACCTTGGGTCCGCTTTCCGAGCGCAGCAGGTCAACCCCGGCAAGCCCCAGACCAAAGGCGCGCGCCGCCCTGACGGCGGTGTCTCGCTCTTCCCGCGATATGCGCACCGATTTGGCCGACCCGCCGCGATGCAGGTTCGAACGGAAATCCCCTTCTGCCCCGGTGCGTTTCATCGAGGCGACGACCTTGCCCGCGATCACCAGACAGCGAATGTCCTCGCCGGCGGCTTCCTTCACAAAATCCTGTACCAGAAAGTTGGCGCGCAGCCCCCGAAACGCGTCGATGACCGACTCGGCGGCCTTTTTCGTTTCAGCCAGAACCACGCCCTTGCCCTGGGTCGATTCCAGCAGTTTGACGATCAGTGGCGCAGTGCCCACAAGACCAATCAGGTTGCCGGTGTCCTTGGGCGAGGCGGCAAAGGCCGTGTTGGGCATGCCGACCTTGGCGCGCGACATGATCTGATGCGCATGCAGTTTGTCGCGACTGGCCGTGATGCCCGCCGACGGGTTCACGCAGAATGTTCCGATCGTTTCAAACTGGCGGATGATGGCCGTGCCATAGGGCGTGATCGAGGCACCGATGCGCGGGATTACCGCATCGTAACGCGGCAGGCGCTTGCCATCGTAATGCACTTCGGGTGCAAGCGTGTTTATCGCCATATAACAGCGGGTTGTGTTGATGACTTCGACCGAGTGACCGCGTGTTTCGCCTTCCTCGACAAGCCGGCGGGTGCTGTAATTGTCTTCCCGGCTCAGCACGCAGATGCGCAGGGCCCGTTGCGGCTGCGCCTTGCGCATCGCGGAGCTGTGATAGACGTCGTAGCTCAATTCCGGCTGACAGAACCGGTCCGTGGCGACAATCGAGATCGTGTCGCGCAGCGCCTGGCGCCCCAGAAGCATACGGCTGGCCATTGTCGAGCGGTCGGTCAGCGTGATTTCGATGGGCCAGCTATGGTCGCCCACTTCCAGCGCGCTTTCAATCACATAGCGCAGTTCCCGTTCGCCGTTCGAGCTTGAAATCTCGCGCCGGTCCACGATCGGGGCAGAGCAGGGGATCACCAGGTCATCCCGGCCCGGGATCGGATGCACGGTAAAGCGGACCTTGGGTTTTGCGGACGAGCCGAAGGTTTCAATGTCGAACGCATGCAGCGCCGAGGTGCGCGCCCCGGTGTCGATCTTCGCACGCAACGCGGGCACCCCCAGATCCGGCAGGCCGATCCATTCCTCCCATCCAAACTGCAGAACGTCCTGATCCTCGTCACGGGCCATGCGCATCTCCTTCAACTCCCGGTGACAGAGTGCAGCGGCGGTAACCAAAACACCACAATGTTCTTTTGAGGGCAGGGACATCGCGCCACCGGGCAGAGCCCAGTCAGGCGCGCGTCTACTTGTTGATGTCGTCGTGAATGACGCGGGCCGCCCCGTCACGGGCCCGGAATGCGCGCTTGAGGATCAGCCATGCGACAAGTGAAAGACCGGCGAAAATCACCATGAGGAATGCGGGCGAAAGCCCCGGGATCAGCGCGACGATCAGGGCCATCGCCACGGCGCCGATGGCGATGCCAAGGAAAATGAAGCCCGGCAGCAACACCTCGACGATCGCCAGCAACAGCGCCAGACACAGCCAGACCCACCAGAGATCGAAATAGAGGCTCATGCCTTGCTCTTGAGCATGTTGAATGCGTTTCCGAAAGCTTCAAGTGCTTGCGCCGGAACAATAACGGTCTGAGAGGACGGCCCGCTTCCAAGCGCATTCAGCGCCTCGACCTGCTTCAGCGCGACCTGATACTGCGCCGCTTCAAGCCCGTTGGCAGCAATTGCCTGGGCCACCACGCCGGTGGCATAGGCCTCGGCTTCGGCTTCGACGCGCCGCGCCTTGGCGGATTGCTGTGCGGCATAAAGCTCGGCGTCGGCGGCCAGCTCGACCGCGCGCTTCTGCCCTTCGGCTTCGGTCACCTGCGCGCGTCGGGCGCGCTCGGCGTTCAGCTGCTGCAACATTGCATCGCGGGTGGCCTGATCAAGGTTGACGTCCAGAATTTCGGCCCGCGTGACTTCGATCCCCCAATCGTCCACGGCCTGTTCGACCGACCCTTGAATCGTGTCGATCAGCTGTGCGCGGTTGGCTTGCACGTCATCGAGATCCATCTTGCCGATTTCCGCCCGCACGATCCCCGCCACGGTCGTGGCGATGGCGGCATCCACATCGCGGATCCTGTAGACGGTCTTTTCAGGTTTGATGATGCGGTAGAAGACCGAGGTTTCGACCTGCACCAGAACGTTGTCTTTTGTGATGGCATCCTGGCTGGCATTGGGCAGCTGACGTTCCAGGATAGAGATCTTGTGGCGCACGATATCAAGAAACGGAACGATGAAGTTGATGCCCGGACCCAGGACGCTGCGCAGGCGCCCGAACCGTTCGACCACATACTGCTCTGATTGCGGTACAATCTGGATACCCTTGACGATAACCAGAAAAAGCAGAAACGCAGCGAGCAGGAAAAACAGGTTTTCTGACAGGAAATCAAGGATCTGAGTTTCGATCATCGGGGCCTCTGATAATGTGTGCGGTGGTATACATATGGGATCCGGCGCACATGTTTACAACATATGGTAATCGCGGTTAGGAGGAGACAAAAGCGAAACTGGCGTACCGGGCATGAGTTTTTCATTCGAATTGCACGCATGCGACGGCGCGGCGCGCGCGGGGCGGATCACGACACCGCACGGGGCTGTCCGCACGCCGGCCTTCATGCCGGTCGGAACGGCGGGCACGGTCAAGGCCATGTTCCCCGATGACGTGGCCGCAACCGGTGCCGACATCGTGCTGGGCAACACCTATCATCTGATGTTGCGACCGGGTGCGGAGCGGATCGCGCGGCTGGGTGGATTGCACACGTTCATGAACTGGCAGCGTCCGATCCTGACCGATTCCGGCGGGTTTCAGGTCATGAGCCTGGCCGGTCTGCGACACCTGACGGAACACGGCGTCACGTTCAAAAGCCATATCGACGGCTCGACGCATGAACTGACGCCCGAACGCTCGATGGAGATTCAGCGTTTGCTTGGGTCTGACATCGTGATGTGCTTTGATGAGTGTCCCGCCCTGCCTGCGCCGGACATCGAAGTGGCCCGCGCAACGGACTTGTCGATGCGATGGGCGGCGCGCTCCAGGGACGCGTTCGGGGACCGGCCCGGTCATGCGCTGTTTGGCATCATGCAGGGCGGGGTCAGTCGCGATCTGCGCGAAGCGTCGGCGCAGGCGCTGGTGGACATAGGCTTTGACGGTTACGCCCTGGGGGGGCTTGCCGTCGGAGAGGGGCAGGAGGCGATGCTGGGCGTGCTTGACTACGCGACCGGATTCCTGCCGAAGACCAGACCGCGTTACCTCATGGGGGTCGGCAAGCCGGACGATATCGTTGGGGCGGTCAAACGCGGCGTGGACATGATGGATTGTGTGCTGCCCACCCGCTCGGGACGCACGGGGCAGGCGTTTACCCGGCGCGGCGTCGTGAACATCAAGAACGCCCGCCACCAGGACGATCCCCGCCCGCTGGACGAAGACTGCACATGTCCGGCGTGCCGAAACTACTCGCGCGCCTACCTGCACCATGTCTTCAGGTCGCATGAAATCATTAGCTCCATGCTGCTCACATGGCATAATCTGCATTATTTTCAGGAGATTATGTCCGGCATGCGGGCCGCGATCGTCCAGCAGCGCTTTGCCGAATGGGAAGCGGACTTTCACGCCCAAAGAGCCCTGGGCGACATTGAGCCGCTGTCACGCGCCGACGGCTGATTAGACTCTGACAAATCCGACCGGACTGCCCCGGATCATTGCGTGCAGGGCGGCCGGACAGATGCCCCAGGAGAGACCGGTCCGCAGAAGAAAAACCACAGCCCCCGCGGCGCAACGGATGCGTAGCCGTGTCAATTGGGTGCTGTTTAAAATCGCATTGTTTCCAAATTTGCGGCTAAAACCTTTCGGTGGATTCCATTTTTGCGTGTATGATGCGCAATATGTGTACTTTGGCGAGTGATACTCTGATGACCTATGCAATGTTTGCGGTCAGCTGGCTTACAGTGGCGGTTTTCGCCGCTGCGCTTCTGGCCTGATTTTAGAAAACGGGAGTTATCCCGTCTTTTTTTGAACCACGCGCCCGATTAGCGCGACCCATGTCCGACCCCTTAGCGGGGCCCTGGAAAAGGACATGGATGCTATGACTTACGCGCTTTTCGCTGTCAGCTGGGCTTCGGTCGCACTTGTGGCCGCAAACATCCTCGCCTGAAATGATGCCGGGTCCTTTTCTCATAGTCCTGATGGTGGCCATGCTGGCCCATTTTTCTCTCGTCATACTCGGTGCATTTAAGCCAGCCGCTGCCACGTCGCGTCCGGTGTCCAACCGGATGCGGCGCGGCAATTCACCCTGACGCGCGTTATGCGCTTGTGCCCGTCGCTGCGACAAGGCATCGTTGCGCACACTCGTCTGTGCATTGAGGGCACGGCGTGCGTTGGTTGAAACGGGGCGGGAACAGCCCCAGATTTACGCAATCGTAACGGAGAGAGCCAAAGGTTGCCGCTAAGCCGGGACCGGTGCTCTCTTGCAAACAAGGATAACGAGCATGCAAGAACCCCTTAATGCCTCCTACCCGGTCCTTCCGCTGCGCGATATCGTGGTGTTTCCGCATATGATCGTGCCGCTTTTCGTGGGCCGTGAGAAGTCTGTGCGTGCGCTTGAAGAAGTGATGGCGGACGACAAGCAGATCCTGCTGTCGAGCCAGATCGACCCAAGCGAGGATGATCCCGTTTCCGAAGGCATCTACGATGTCGGTGTGCTGGCAAATGTGCTTCAATTGCTGAAACTGCCCGATGGCACGGTGAAGGTTCTTGTGGAGGGCGTGCAGCGCGTGCGCATTCTGCAATATCTTGAGAACGACAACTTCTTCGAAGCGCGTGCCGAGTACCTGTATGAATCGCCCGGCGATCCGTCGACCATCGAGGCGCTGCTGCGCACCGTGACGGACGAGTTCACCCGCTACGCCAAGGTGAAGAAGAACATCCCCGAAGAAGCGCTGGCTGCCGTGACAGAGGCGGAAGACGCCGCCAAGCTGGCCGATCTTGTGTCGGGCCATCTGGGCGTCGAGGTCCAGCAAAAGCAGGAATTGCTTGAAACGCTGCCGGTGAGCGAGCGTCTGGAGAAGGTCTATGGCCTGATGCAGGGCGAAATGAGCGTTCTGCAGGTCGAAAAGAAGATCAAGACGCGCGTCAAAAGCCAGATGGAGCGGACGCAGCGCGAATACTATCTGAATGAGCAGATGAAGGCCATTCAGAAGGAACTTGGCGATGGCGAGGATGGCGAGGGAGAAATCGCCGAGCTTGAAGAGCGCATCGCCGAAACCAAGCTGAGCAAGGAAGCGCGCGAAAAGGTCGAGGGCGAGCTGAAAAAGCTCAAGAACATGAGTCCGATGAGCGCCGAGGCCACCGTGGTGCGCAACTATCTGGACTGGATGCTGTCGATCCCGTGGGGCGTGAAGAGCCGCGTCAAAAAGAACCTCGGCCGTGCAGAGGACGTTCTGGATCGTGATCATTACGGTCTGGAAAAGGTCAAGGAGCGGATTGTCGAATACCTCGCGGTGCAGCAACGCTCGAAAAAGCTGAAGGGGCCGATCCTGTGCCTTGTCGGGCCTCCGGGTGTCGGGAAAACCTCGCTCGGGCAGTCCGTGGCCAAGGCGACGGGTCGGGACTTCATCCGTATTTCGCTGGGCGGTGTGCGCGATGAATCCGAGATCCGTGGTCACCGCCGGACGTATATCGGCTCGATGCCCGGCAAGATCATTCAGGCGCTGAAGAAGGCCAAGACGACCAATCCGCTGATCCTGCTCGACGAGATCGACAAGATGGGTCAGGATTTTCGCGGCGACCCGGCCTCGGCCATGCTTGAAGTGCTCGATCCGGAACAGAACAGCACCTTTGTGGATCACTACATGGAGGTCGAGTATGACCTCTCCAACGTGCTCTTCCTGACAACGGCCAACAGCTACAACATGCCGGGGCCGCTTCTGGACCGGATGGAAATCATTCCGCTGGCTGGGTACACCGAGGACGAAAAGCGCGAGATTGCCAAGCGGCACCTCCTGCCCAAGCAGATCAAGAATCACGGTCTGAGAGTAAAGGAGTTCTCGCTGGATGACGGCGCGCTCAACGAGATCATCCGCCACTACACCCGCGAGGCCGGTGTGCGGAATCTGGAGCGTGAAATCAGCAAGGTGGCACGCAAGTCACTGACGAAGATCATCAAGAAGGAAGCGGACCATATCGACGTCACCGCGGACAACATTGGTGATTTCCTCGGCGTCAAGAAGTTCAAGTACGGCCTGGCCGAAGAGAAGGACCAGATCGGTGTGGTGACCGGGCTGGCCTATACATCGGTGGGCGGTGAGCTTTTGAACATCGAAGCGTTGCGGTTGCCGGGCAAGGGCCGGATGAAGACCACGGGCAAGCTGGGCGATGTGATGAAGGAATCCATCGACGCGGCCAGCTCCTACGTCCGGTCGGTGTCGCCGCAACTGGGCGTAAAGCCGCCGCAGTTCGAAAAGATCGACATCCATGTGCACGTGCCCGAAGGCGCGACGCCAAAGGATGGGCCAAGCGCCGGTTTGGCGATGGTCACGTCGATTGTTTCGGTGCTGACCGGTATTCCGGTGCGCAAGGACGTGGCGATGACCGGCGAAGTCACGTTGCGCGGCAATGCGCTGGCCATCGGAGGGCTGAAGGAAAAGCTGCTTGCGGCACTTCGCGGGGGGATCGGCACGGTTCTCATTCCGAAAGAGAATGAAAAGGATCTGGCCGAGATACCCGATAACGTGAAGGACGGGCTGGATATCATTCCGGTGGAACATGTGCGCGATGTGCTCAGGATCGCGCTTGTGGCCGAACCTGAACCGGTCGAGTGGGATGAAGCCGCCGAAGAGGCCGCCGCCGCTGACAAGGCGCTGAAATCCACGGACAGCGGGCCCGGGGCCACCGCGCACTGACGCACGCATCCGGCGAAACGCGGTCAGACTCCGGCGGGGTTACGCGTTTGGCCTGATGCGATGCCTTGGGCACAGGGCGGGGCGTTCCGCGATGTGCCGGGGTCGGGACATCGGACAAAAATAAGAAAACGGGGCGCCGGAACGGCGCCCTTTGCGTTGCTGGTGTTTTGCCGGGCCGGTTTCGATGGTGAAACTGGACCCGACGCAATGTCAGACCGTCAGAATGCGCCGCCTACGGTCATGATGAACAGCACATAGGCCAGGGCGATCATCAAACCGTCGATCTTTGGCGTCACGCTGTCGTTGGCGGCCTCGGCGATCACATCGGGATTCATGGCCGGGTCAGCGGCCGCGCCGAGTGTTGCCGGCAGCGCAAGCGCAATCACCAGCAAGACGAAGAGAGGCATTTTTTTCACAGCTCGAACCTCATTTTGGGCTTTAACGCTCTGGTTGTAGGCGGCAGTTCCGTCACGGGTCAACTCGGCGTTGCGATCGCGTGACTTTTTCGTCCGGTTTGCGTACCTTAAGACACACAGAGCAGAAAAAAGGCAGGAAACATGGCCACAAAAGCAGCGGCGTCCAGAACGCAAACCCCTTCGCGACCGCGAAAATCGTCCAAATCCGGCCCGGTCGCGGCGCGCGCCGTGTCGAAAGTGCCCGCGCCGGCGCATCCGGTGGCGCAGGACAAGCAGGCCGAAGAACACGCGCTGACCGAGACAGGCGCGGCACCGCTGCGCAAACGCGAACTGGTGCAGGAGATCAGCGACCGTACGGGGCTCGCGAAGGGCCGCGTTCGTCCGGTGGTCGAGGCCATGCTGGATGTTCTGGGAGAGACAATCGCGGCGGATCGACCGTTGCAGTTGCCACCTTTTGGCAAGCTTAAACCGCAGCGCAGCAAAATGCAGGGCAATGCCCGTATCACGCATGCGAAAATCCGGCAGAGTTCCACCGGAGCCTGACCCGCGACGGCCCGGGCTATCTTTCGGTCGCATCTAACTTGCAAGCCGCGCAGGCATTGCGTAAGAGGCTGCCCGGAGGGCGATTAGCTCAGTGGTAGAGCGCTTCGTTCACATCGAAGATGTCGGGAGTTCAAATCTCTCATCGCCCACCAATTTTTTCCCCTTATATCAATCACTTATTTTCCCTACCGTAGTGTTTTGCGAAGTGTGCTGTGGTTCGCATGGCACCGGTGCGACGGGTAATCTGAACAATGGCTGAACGGTCCGACCTTCCACCGCTCTGGGTGCTGCGCCACGGCGAAACGACATGGAATGCGCAGAACCGTCTTCAGGGCCGTCTCGACAGCCCGCTGACGCCTTTGGGTGTGGCGCAGGCCGAAGCGCAGGGTCGGATTTTGCGGGCCGCGGATATCCCTGTTGATGCGACAGTGCGTGTCAGTCCGGCGGGCCGGGCGCGCAGGACCGCGGATATCGCACTTGCGGGGCTGTGCTGGCCGGTCACGGTCGACCCGGATCTTGTCGAGGTGGGGTTGGGGGACTGGCAGGGATCCACGCGGGATGCCATCAGGGTCGCGCACCCGGGGATCGACTTTGAGTCTGACCGGCATATGTGGAAGTTTCGCGGACCGGGGTGCGAACCCCTGTCGCACATGGTGACCCGCGTGGGCCGTGTTCTGCGTGGCCTGTCAGGCCCGACGGTGATTGTCACGCATGGCGTCACCTCGCGGGCTCTGCGCGCGCTTGCACTCGGCATGGCCCCGGAACGACTGTCGGATCTGCCGGGCGGGCAGGGGGTCGTGCATCATGTCGCTG
>JBCCHI010000122.1:0-10622 GCA_039028815.1 Pseudomonadota bacterium | reverse complement strand
AGCGTTTCGCGACAGGCCTGACTCACAGAGTATCGCGAAACGCGGTGCTGCGTTCCTATGCTGCGCGCCTTTCGCCTTCAGCCGACGCCTTAGGTTAAAGGCGAAAGGCTTTAGTTGCGATCCAGGACCAGTCTGATCCCAAGGCCCATGACACAGACACCGCCCAGCCGCCGTGCCCACGCAAGCACCGCGTCGGACTGGCGCGACCACGCGGTGATGCGATCGGCCATCAGAACGGCAACCAGATCACCACAGGAAAACAAAACGTTCACCACCGTTCCGAGAAGGAACAGCTGCATCCAAACCGGAAAGGCGGCCGCAGGGTCGGTGAACTGGGGCAGGAAGGCCACGTAGAAAAGCACGGTCTTGGGGTTGAGCACTTCGACGATGACGCTTTGCCAGAAGGCATGTGTCGTCGGTGTGGCGGTTTTTTGAGGACCGGCGACAGGCACGGATCGCGCCCGCAGCATCTGAAGACCAAGCCAGATCAGATAGGCCGCGCCGGCGAGTTTCAGGGCCATGAAGAGCACCGGCAGGACATCGAAGACCGCAGCAAGGCCGAGCGACGCCGCAGTGACATGGACATATCCGCCCATGTGCAGCCCCAGGGCCGCGCGCAATCCCGCGCGGCGCCCATTGATCAGCGTGCGCGCCGCAGTGTAGAGCATGCCCGGTCCCGGCATCAGCGCAAAGAGCGCCGTGGCGGCCACAAAGGCGATCAGCAGATCGGGTTCGGGCATGTGCGGCTCGTGTCTCCGTGTCGGACGTCAGCGTTAGGTGAGGGTGGCCGGAAAGTCAAAACCCACTCATCACAGGGCAGGTGGCCGGACGATACATCTTGTTTTGGGTGAAGCGTAAATCGTATACTAAACCAAAAGTTGCATTCTGGCCAAGGCTGAGCATGGCATCTGCACTGGAGAACCTGCTGTCCCCTTTTGGTACTTCGCTGACCGCCGTCAGCGTGGCTGATGCAGACGGTCCCGATATGCCGCTGCTCTATGTCAATTCCGCCTTCGAAACGTTAACCGGATACCGGAGCGGCGATGTGCTGGGCCGCAATTGCAGGTTCCTGCAAGGCCCGCAGACGGAACCGGACGCGCATGAACGGATCCGTTCTGCGCTGACGCGTCGACAGGAAATCAGCATTTGCCTTCTGAACTACACAGCGCAGGGTACGGCCTTTCACAATCTTCTCATTCTGACGCCGATTCAGGATGCCTCCGGGCGGAACCTGACGCTCGGATGTCAGTATGATCTGAACAGCGGGCGCCAGCAAACCCAGATCGAGGACCATCTGCGCGACGTAGATGGCGTGATCAGCCGACTGACCTTTCAGGACAGTCCGACAGAGCCGTGGCGGCAATCGCTGAAGTCGATGCAGATGCGGTCTGACAGCATAAAGATGCTGGCCTACACGTACCTGCGTCGCATGAAGATCGAAGATCTGTCACATTAAAGCGTTCATACGCTGTTCGCCTTTCGCCTTCAGCTGATGTCTCAGGTCAGCGGCGAAAGGCTTTAGACCGGGACACGCAGCGAGGGCGCGCCACACGGAGGATCAGAGCGTCAGGTTGGGAATGATCTGTTTCTTGCGGCTCATGATTCCGGGCAGAACCACGGTATCTTCCGTGACCCGAGCGCCAAAGCTCTTTTCAGCGACGGCTTTCACCAGTTCGTTGGGCACAAGCAACGTGGCTTCTTCCTTGAGAATATCGACCACGAACAGCAGCACCTGATCCACGCCATCCTCGGCCGCGACGTCGCGCATTGCATTCATCAGCGTGGTCTTGCGGGCAAGAACGATGTCCGGGGCGGTTGTTTCCAGCACGGAGACACGAAAGCTCTTGTCGGCCACGTCGTATTGCTTGCTGTCCATGCGCAGCAGCTCGGCATCCGTAAAGGCCGACACATCGGACTTGGCCGCGAACATTTCGGCTGCGTAGGACGCAATGTCGATGCCCAGGGCATGTGCGAGACCTTCGGCCACGTTCCGGTCACGTGCCGTTGTCGTGGGTGAGCGGAATTCAAGCGTGTCCGACAGGATACAGGTCAGCGCGGCGCCCTTGGCCCAGTCTGGCATGGCTTCGGCGTCGGGTCCCATGAGGTCGACAATCAGCGTGGCCGAGCAGGCCAGCGGCCTGATCGTGATCGTGATCGGCCCCCTGGTTTCCAGCCCTCCCACAAGCTTGTGGTGGTCGATAATGGCCTGCACATCCGCGCCGTTGATGTTGTCCGGCAGTTCGGCAGGGTTGTTGGTGTCCACCACCACACAGGGTTGGCCGTCCTCGACATCTGTGATGATGCGCGGTTTGGGAATGTCCCAACGGTCCAGCATAAAGGCGGCCTCGGTGCCGGGTTCGCCCAGCAGCACAGCTTCCGCTTTGCCGCCCTTCACCTCGTTGAGATACCAGGCCCAGATCAGGGGTGACCCGGTGCTGTCAGTATCGGGGGACTTGTGTCCGAATACGAGAGTGGTCATGGGCTGTCCTGTCACTTGGAAAATCGCGCTTCGCGCGCCTTATAGGGGGCGTTGAGGGGCTTGTCACCCTTCGTGCCGGGCCTCAGAATGGGGGCATGCCGGGGCCATCCGAGACCGATCTGTATCCGCCTGTCAAAGCCTGGCTTGAGGCGTCGGGATATGCGGTCAAGGCAGAGATCGGGCCGGCTGATGTGATGGCGCTTCGCGATGGTCAGGACCCGGTGCTGATAGAACTCAAACGAGGGTTTTCGCTGACGCTTCTGCAGCAGGCGGTGGCCCGGCAGGCGGTGAGCGATCTGGTTTATGTGGCCGTGCCACGCTGGCAGGGGCGTGTGGGCTGGCGGGCCTTCAAGGGAAATGTCAGGCTGTGCCGGCGGCTGGGGCTTGGCGTACTGAGCGTGCGCGAGTGTGACGGCTTTGTGCAGGTGCATTGCGATCCGGTTCCGTTTCGCCCGCGCAGATCGTCCCGAAAACGCGCCCGGTTGCTGACGGAATTCGAGGCCCGTCGCGGCGACCCCAACGCCGGGGGGATGCGGGGCCCGATCGAGACCGCCTACAAGCAGGATGCGCGGGATTGCGCGCGCTATCTGTCGCGCTGTGGCACCGCATCGGGGGCAGAGATCGCCGCTGCCACCGGGGTGACGAAGGCTACGCGGATCATGGCCGACAATCACTCGGGCTGGTTTTTCCGTGTCGAGCGCGGCCGCTACGCGCTGAGCACTGCGGGACAGGCGGCCTTTTCGACCGCGGACAAAACGGAATGACACGGTGCGCGCGATACTGACCCCGCTGGCCCTGTCCCCGGTGCTTGTTCCGCAGGCGCTGTGGGTAAAATACCGCGCCGCACGCCTGTCGGAGGCGGCGGGCCCCCGGGACGGCGTCACGGGACAGGGCCCCGAGCTGCGGCTGCTGATTGTCGGAGACAGTTCCGGTGCGGGCGTGGGCGTTTCGCATCAGGACGACGCGCTGGCCGGGCGTCTGGCGGCGCATCTTGGAACGCGGTTCCGGGTGCACTGGCGTCTGGCGGCGCGCTGCGGTGCAACAACAGCCAGCGTATCGAAATTGCTGGATACGATCCCCGATCGGGCGCGCTTTGACGCGGCGGTGATTGCCCTGGGCGTGAATGACGCCAAGAACGGGATGCGCTCGGGGGTCTGGATGAGGCGCTACGCCGGACTGTGCGATCGTCTGGTGCGGGATTACGGGGTGCGGCGCATCTATGCCTCCGGTCTGCCGCAGCTGGGTCACTTCCCGCTTTTGCCGCAACCGCTGCGCGGCGTTCTGGGTCAGCGGGCGGCGCGATTTGACGCCATGCTGCGTGCGCTCGTGGAAGACCGAAGGGAATTGACATACATCTCGCTTGAGTTTCCGATTGACCGCGCGCTGATGGCAGAGGACGGGTTTCATCCCGGACCAGAGGTTTATGACGCCTGGGCGCGCCGGGTGGCGGAGCGTGTCCCGGACGAAGGAGGTCACGATGTTGTGCCGTATCGGAGAGGTGGAGATCTGGCGCATTCTTGAGATCAACGCGCCGTTTCGATCGCCCGAACAGCTGTTCCCCACGGCAGGGCCGGATGTGACTGCGCTGATCGAGGCGCATGCGCCGGGCACGATCTGCATGCGGACGCGCAAGCTGATCCTGCCTGTCCAGGGGTTTCTGATCCGCACGGCGGCGCATCTGATCCTTGTCGATACCTGCGTGGGCAACCACAAGACCTGCCCCGGGTTCGCGGACTGGCACCACAGAGACACAGACAGATTTCGTGACGCGCTCAAGGCCGCTGGCGCCGGCTGGGCCGATGTCGACTACGTGCTCTGCACGCATCTGCATGTCGATCACATTGGCTGGAACACACAGCTGCAGGATGGCCGCTGGGTGCCGAGTTTCCCAAAGGCACGCTATCTGTTGCCGGCTGCAGATCGCGAACGGCTGGAGTCGCAGGCATCACAGGTTTACCGCGAAAGCGTGCTGCCCGTGATCGAGGCGGGACAGGCCGAATGGGTCGACGGCGCGTATCAGATCGGGGATTGTGTGCACCTGATACCCACCCCGGGACACACCTGCGGTCATGTGTCCGTTCTGGTCGGTAGCAACGGGTCAGAGGCCATCATCACGGGGGATGCGCTTCACACCAGCGCACAATGTCATTTTCCTGACTGGCATTTTGTCTATGACGACGATCCCGAACGGGCGGCGGTGTCGCGCAGGGCCTTGCTGGAGAACGCCACGGAACGCGATGCGCGTGTGCTGGGGTCGCATTTCCGGCTGCCGTCGCTCGGGCGGGTTCGGGCTGCGGGTGACGCGTTTCGCTGGGTGCCGGACTAGGGCACGGTGGCTGGTCTGCCCGGCCAGGGCGCATTTTGAAATCGCACCCTCAGATGCCGGGGTCGACAGAACGGCCAACGAAGTGCGGGAAACAGTGTGCCGGGTCACCTGGCCGTAAAGCGCCCGGCACGCCGCGCGATACAGGTTTTTCCGGCAGCCGTTTGCATCGCACTTGGCCATGCAGGCGGCGGCCTTTGGAGGGGTCATCTCGACCGAAACTCTGACTGATCAGCAGGCGTAATCGTCCTTTGCCTGCCGGGAGCATCCCGACCGGATGCTGTTTGCGCCGACGAAACACGGTGGCTCGCCCATGGAGGCCACCCCTGCACGAAACGGCCCGGATCAAGGGTTGCGAGGAAACGCATCCGCTTTTGTCCCCCGACGATGAATTCGCCGATTTCAAAACCTTGGATGTGGGCAACCGCGCCGGACCGGCACCGCGCCGGACGCCATACGACGCGGCCGCCCCTGCGTGGTGGTCAGCCGGGATTGCGCGCGGAGATGACCCATGACGAGGTGGGAACCCATATGCCGACCGCGTCGCGTTCCTGGGATTCGAAAAAGGCGCGCATATCCGCCTCGATCACGTCCCGTTTCTGTTCCGCCTCTTCGCCCGCCTCGCGGAAGATCTCGCCCGCCGGGCCAATTGCCAGGGCGAAGGCGATGCATTCATCGGGCGTTGTGCCAACCATGATCTTTTCATCCACACGGTCAAAGCACACATCCTCGTATCCGGCGCTTTTCATCATGCCTGTCACCATCTCCTGATCGCCCATCGAGAACGGGCCGGGGCCACAGGTGGCGGCATCGTCGCCTGGTGGTGGCAGATGGCGCAGAGCGATGTCCTTGGCGGCTTGCCAGGCAGGATTATCCTCACGCCGCCGCCAGACGATATGGGTCATCTGCCCTCCGGGCTTCAGCGCCAGCCGCATCCGGCGCAGCGCCGCCACGGGATTGGCGAAGAACATTGTGCCAAAACGGGCCACAACGTAATCGAACTCTGCCTCCGGCAGCGCGATTTCGGCGTCGCCGCGTTGAAAGGTGATGTTGCTCAGCCCTGCCGCGGCGGCATCCTCACGCGCCGCTTCAAGAAAGGCATCGACGCAATCAATGCCGACCACGCGTCCGGCTGGCCCGGCCATATCCGCCACTTGTATGGACATGTCGCCCCAGCCACATCCCACGTCGAGCACCGACATGCCCGGTGTGATCGGAAGTTTCGGCACCACCGCGGCCGAATGGCGGGACAGCCCGCCCTGCAGGATGTGGCGGTAGGCCGTGAACTTCGGGGCCAGAACGCTGTTCCAGAATTTTACGAAATCGGTATCGTCTTTTGAATCGAGTGCCATGACGCTTTCCTGTTTCCCAGTTTCCAGACGGACGTTCCGCCACATATCACATCACGATACCATGACGCGAGCGTCGCAGGCCGGGACAAACGGGCAAAGGGTCGCGCGCAGGTGCCTTGCCTCGGCTCTGTTTCACGGCGCGCCCGTGCCAACCGGCGAATGCCTCGCGCCTCTCAACCGGGGGTAGGCACGTTTGACTTGCAGGTGGTTTTCCGACAGCCCTAAAGCGTTTCGCGACAAGCCTGACTCACAGAATGTCGCGTAACGCCGTGCATCGTTCCTATGCCGCGCGCCTTTCGCATTCAGCAGATGTTTCAGGTTAAAGGCGAAAGGATTTAAAGCGGCAGGCGTTCTATCGTGAAGCCATCTTCTTCGAGCAGGCGCAGCATCCCTAAATTGCCGGGCAGGTGACCTGCGCCCACGGCGATGAACACCCGGTCACCCGGAGAAATCCCGGCACGCAGCACGTTGCGCCAGTTGAGATTGCGATCTTCCAGCAGCAGTTCCATCATCTCGTCAAAGTCCTGACCGGCGGCGTCTCCCCCGAAGGCGCGGGTGACATATTCTGAAAATGCCAGAGTCAGCGCGACCTGTTCGTTCAGGTAGAGCTGCCGGACAGTATAACTGAGGTCGTCCGCGTTTCCGGGCCAGGCCAGCGACAGACGGATCATGTCGATCTGATCATCCATTGTCAGCTCGTCGAGCAGCGATAGCAGAGTTCTGAAGTCTTCGAGCGATCTGGACGGGTTGCCGATTTCCTTTGCGTATTCGCCCACACGCTGATCAATCCCGCCGCCCGTGAAGCCGCCGGTGCGGGCTTCGCACGGTCCGATGCCAAGCATCAGTGTCGCCCACAGGGGCTTGAACTTTGCCGCCATGATCGGAGGTATGCCCCGCGCGGCCATTTCATCGGAAAAGGTCTGCCAGTCATCCTCGCCCAGCAGATCGGGCAGGGTGGGGCCTTCGGTGATGAACATCAGCCCCGGATTGCTGGCCATGTCGCGCTGCATCTGCAACTGGTCTTCGTTCGAAATTTCCAGAAAAACCGTGTCGGCGGCGTCGATCAGCGGGATCAGACGGGCAAGATGCGCCTCGGTCTGCTCGTGGCGGAAATGGTAAGAGCCGAACAGGTCGATCACCGTGTCGCCCCGCGTCGCGCGCCACAGCAGTCCTTCGGCATAGGGTTGTGCGGCGGCTTCCGCCAGCAGCGCGTCCCGTTCGGCGGGTTCGAGAACCGCAATCAGATCATTGCCCGTGCAGGCCAGCTTTGCCGTCTCCTGAGCCATGACGGCGCAGGGACAAAGCGATATGAAAAAGAATGCGAGGGGCTTGAAAAGGGGCATATCGGGTCATTTCCGGTCAGGGTATGCCAGAGCTAATTTGTCAGGACGCCCTGTGCAACGATCCCGACACGAACGCGGTCAAAAAAGTTCGGATCCACCCGTTGACACCTCCGTGAGCATTCCTTACGTGAGCGGCGTTGGCACTCGCGAGATGTGAGTGCTAACGGGGCGATCCGGTGCTTTGCTTGCGGTATCGCTTTAGGGAGTAACTTTGAGCCAAGGAGCCAAAGAAATGGCATTCAAACCTCTGCATGACCGCGTACTAGTACGCCGTGTTGAAAGCGAAGAGAAGACCGCCGGCGGCCTGATCATTCCTGATTCAGCCAAGGAAAAGCCCAGCGAAGGCGAAGTTGTCGCATGTGGCGACGGCGCGCGGAAAGACAGCGGCGAACTCATTGAAATGGCAGTGAACGCGGGCGACCGCATCCTGTTCGGCAAGTGGTCCGGCACCGAAGTCACCGTCGATGGTGAAGAGCTGCTGATCATGAAAGAGAGCGACATTCTGGGAATCATCACCAGCGACGCGGCGGCCAAGGCGGCCTGAACGCCCCGGCTGGTTCTCTAATCCACAAATTCTAGACATCAGGAGACTGGCATGTCTGCAAAAGACGTGAAATTTGATACCGATGCCCGCAACAAAATGCTGCGTGGCGTCAATGTGCTGGCCGACGCGGTCAAGGTGACGCTGGGCCCGAAAGGCCGCAACGTTGTTCTCGACAAGTCGTTCGGCGCGCCCCGCATCACCAAGGACGGGGTGTCTGTGGCCAAGGAAATCGAACTGGAAGACAAGTTCGAGAACATGGGCGCGCAGATGGTCAAGGAAGTGGCCCAGCGGACAAATGACGAAGCGGGCGACGGCACCACAACCGCCACCGTTCTGGCGCAGGCCATCGTCAAGGAAGGCATGAAGGCGGTTGCCGCCGGCATGAACCCGATGGATCTCAAGCGCGGGATTGATCTGGCGACCACGAATGTCGTCGAGTCGATCAAGAACGCCTCGCGCGAAGTCAAGGACAGCGCAGAGGTTGCGCAGGTTGGCACCATTTCAGCCAATGGCGAAGCGGAAATCGGCAATCAGATCTCCGATGCCATGCAAAAGGTTGGCAACGAAGGTGTGATCACCGTCGAGGAAAACAAAGGTCTTGAGACAGAGACCGATGTTGTCGAAGGCATGCAGTTCGATCGCGGCTACCTCAGCCCGTACTTCGTGACCAATGCCGACAAAATGACGGCCGAACTCGAAGACTGCATGATCCTGCTGCACGAAAAGAAACTGTCGTCGCTGCAGCCGATGGTGCCGCTGCTCGAGTCGGTGATCCAGAGCCAGAAGCCCCTGCTGATCATCGCAGAGGACGTGGAAGGTGAAGCGCTGGCGACCCTCGTGGTCAACAAACTGCGCGGCGGCCTGAAGATCGCGGCAGTCAAGGCACCGGGCTTTGGCGATCGTCGCAAAGCCATGCTGCAGGACATCGCAATCCTGACCGGTGGTCAGGTCATCAGCGAAGATCTGGGCATGAAGCTGGAAAGCGTCACAATGGAGATGCTTGGCTCTGCCAAGAAAGTCCAGATCACCAAGGACGAGACCACGGTTGTTGACGGTGCAGGCGAAAAGGCCGAGATCGAAGCACGCGTTTCGCAGATCCGTACGCAGATCGAGGAAACGACCTCTGATTACGATCGCGAAAAGCTGCAAGAGCGTGTGGCCAAACTCGCCGGTGGCGTGGCTGTCATCCGTGTTGGCGGCATGACCGAAGTCGAAGTCAAGGAACGCAAGGACCGCGTTGACGACGCACTGAACTCGACCCGCGCTGCGGTGCAGGAAGGTATCGTTGTGGGCGGTGGTGTCGCCTTGGTTCAGGCGGGCAAGGCCCTTGACGGTCTGGAAGGCGAAAACCCCGACCAGAACAACGGCATCGCCATCGTACGCCGCGCGCTGGAAAGCCCGCTGCGTCAGATCGCGGAAAACGCCGGCGTGGACGGTTCGGTCGTCGCGGGCAAGGTGCGCGAATCCGACGATGCCAAGTTCGGCTTCAACGCGCAGACCGAGGAATATGGCGACATGTTCTCGTTCGGCGTGATCGACCCGGCGAAGGTTGTGCGCACGGCGATGGAAGACGCGGCCTCGATCGCGGGTCTGCTGATCACCACTGAAGCCATGGTGGCCGACAAGCCCGCCAAGGAAGGCGCTGGCGCCCCCGGTGGCGGCATGCCCGACATGGGCGGCATGGGCGGCATGATGTAAGTCACGCTGTCGCGTTATTCAGGAAGGGCGCCTGCGGGCGCCCTTTTCTTTTTCGCGTGCCGGGCGAAAAAAGGAGCGCGGAAACAAGCGGCGCCGCACTGCGGGACCGTTGCAACAGGCGGGCCCGAACCCGAAGCAGCCGTTCCGAAACCGTCATTTTTCTGTCGGCGCAGTGACCGGCCGTTCCGGAGTTCAACTGGCTCATTCGCTGGTCTGCGGGCAAAGACGGTTTTGTTTTCTGTTGAGTAATCGGGTGCAGTCGATCACACTGGGTACAGGCCTTGCTCGGGCCTCCGCCCTCCATTCGGGAAGCATCTGTCGTGCGGAGCAAGTTCGTCTGAACCTGTCTCGTTCGAGCGTCAGCATAAGGAGGGATTGCGGAAGCGGCTCGAAAGAGGAGGAAGACCATGCAATTCTCTGCACCCATTTACATCCTGAAGCGCAAGGCCAGGCTCCTGGCGCGGGAGACAGACGCGCCGTTGCATCAGGCGCTGGACAAGGTTGCTGCCCGGGAGGGATATCGAAGCTGGAGCCATCTCGCGTCGTCAAAGGACAATGAACACCTGGCGCAGGATGTTCTCTTGCAACTCAACTCTGGTGATCTTTGTCTTGTCGGCGCAAGACCCGGTCAGGGCAAGACACGCGTCGGGCTTACACTCGCGGCCCAGGCGTCGTGTCTCGAACGCAAAGGCTACTTCTTCACGCTGGAGTATCACGCGGGCGACGTCGTGGATCTGTTGACTGATGTGGGTGTTGACCCGCGTTCTGCCAAAAGCGCTGTCGTGGTCGATACATCTGACGATATCTCTGCCGACTACATTATCCGTCGCCTGAGCGCCGAGACGGCGCCTGCTCTTATCGTTGTGGACTATCTCCAACTGCT
>JBCCHI010000121.1:0-10745 GCA_039028815.1 Pseudomonadota bacterium | reverse complement strand
TGCAGCATCCGACACTTCGGGCTCAATACAGCCGTTCGCTGCACGCCGCGGCAGGGTCGGGTCCTGGGACAAAGCCGGCGCGCATGCAGGGTTTACCCGGGTTGGGTGTCATAGAGTTCCCTGGCGCGGTCCAGGTGCGGAAAGTTCTGTTCGGCCCAGCGGTCCAGGGCGATCAGGGCCGTGCTCAGCGACGCGCCCATGGGGCTCAGCCGATACGTCACATGCGGCGGGACAGTTTTCATGTCCTCGCGCACCACCAGCCCGTTGCGTTCGAGCTCGCGCAGGGTCTGCGTCAGCATTTTCTGGGAAATCCCGTCAATGCGCCGAAGAAGCGCGCCATTGCGCATCGGGTTTTCCAGCAAGGCAGACAGGATCAGAACGGACCACTTGCTTGCAATCAGTTCCAGGGCGTGCCGCGCCGAGCACTCTGCGTCGAACACGCTTGGCTGTTTCATCTGTTCGGGCATCACGACGGTCTCCATGGTTACCAGAAGGTGCGTACTTGTTGCCGGGTGCGTACCTTCACTATGATCAGACTCAAACGTCACACAAGAGGGAAATCAGACATGAAGGCTCTCATTCTCAGTTCAAGCCCCAGGCAGGACGGCAACTCCGCAACCCTGGCCAGCGAAGCGCTCAGCGGGCTGCGGGACGCAGGTCATGAAGTCACAATACGTGATCTGAATGCGCATATCGGAGGGTTTCTGGGCGATTGCCGAACCTGCCGTCAGGCTGATGGTGGTTGCGGGATCAGGGACGGATACCGTGACATGTTCCTCAACGACTTTCTTCCGGCAGAGGGCCTGATCGTGGCAACGCCGATCTACTGGTACGGCATGTCGGCCCAGTTGAAGGCCTTCTTTGACCGTATGTTCTGCTATGTGGCGGCCTCGCATCCCGGATCGCCGGATGTTCTTGCAAGGATCCAGCAAAAGCGCGTCGGTCTCCTGATGAGCTCGGAAGAGACGTTTCCGACGGTTTCGCACGGCATCGTTCATCAGGTGCAGGAGTTCAGCCGCTATACAAACTCTGCGTTTGTCGGGTTTGTTCACGGGCATGGAAACGCGCGCGGTGATGTAAAACGCGATCCGGGCGATCCATTGAAAAATGCGCGCCGCTTCGGGCGCGATTTTTTCAACGCCCACGCAACCGACTACAGGATTGATACCTTTCGCCGGGGAAAGATGTGGGCGGACGCAATCTGCGACGACACCGCCGTGGCCCTGTGACAGACCCGCCTGATCGCGGAGGACAGACCGGGGCGCCCCCGGCTGCCAGATCAGGCGGTGAGGTCCCTTTGACCGGCAGATGATCCGGGTACTCCATTTCCATCGCCCTGACGTGAAACGCGCGCATCAGCGCCCCCGGCCAAACCAAACCGCGCGTCTGCCTTGCATCCTCATCGATGGACACTTCATACATGTGTCATATGCCGGACTTGCGGTTGAGGCGGCAAAGGAAAACCCCGCCGGGTGAGCGGCGGGGTTTTTGTTTTTGCAGGGGCGTGGCCGCGACTGGCTGTGCCGGGCCCTGGTCCGCGCGCGGTGGGTCTTGCTGCGGGTGCGCCGCGCCTACCAGTCCTCGCGGATGACCACGCGGGTCTTGATCGGCAGTTTCATCGCCGCCAGGCGCAGGGCCTCGATTGCAATGCCTTCCGACACACCGTCGATTTCGAACATGACGCGTCCGGGTTTGACCTTGCAGGCCCAGTAATCGACCGAGCCCTTGCCCTTGCCCATCCGGACCTCGGTGGGTTTGGAGGTCACCGGCGTGTCCGGGAAAATGCGGATCCAGACCCGGCCCTGACGTTTCATGTGACGCGTCATGGCGCGGCGGGCGGCCTCGATCTGACGCGCGGTCACGCGCTCTGGCTGGGTGGCCTTGAGGCCGTAGCTGCCGAAGGTCAGATCCGATCCGCCCTTCGCCAGACCCTTGATCCGGCCCTTGTGCTGTTTGCGGAATTTCGTGCGTTTGGGTTGTAGCATCTCTTAAATCCTCACGCTCAGTTCCGGCGACCGCCGCCGGCGCCGCGGGGCGCGGGGCCATCCTGCAGTTCCTGGGCCTTGCGGTCGCGGGCGGAGGGATCATGCTCCATGATCTCGCCTTTGTAGATCCAGACCTTGATACCGATGATGCCGTAGGGGGTTTCCGCCTCTACATTGGCATAGTCGATGTCGGCCCGCAGGGTATGAAGCGGCACGCGCCCCTCACGATACCATTCGGTCCGCGCAATCTCTGCCCCGCCGAGACGGCCCGAGACGTTGACCCGGATGCCGAGCGCGCCCATGCGCATGGCGTTCTGCACCGCCCGTTTCATCGCGCGACGGAAGCTGACGCGGCGTTCAAGCTGCTGGGCGATGCTTTCGCCCACAAGAACCGCGTCAAGCTCTGGCTTGCGGACTTCGACGATGTTGAGGTGCAACTCGCTGTCGGTCATGTTCGCCAGCTTCTTGCGCAGGGTTTCGATATCGGCGCCTTTCTTGCCGATGATCACGCCCGGACGCGCGGTGTGCACGGTGACGCGGCACTTCTTGTGCGGCCGTTCGATGATCACCCGGCTGATGCCGGCCTGCTTGCATTCGGTGCTGATGAAATCGCGGATCGCGATGTCTTCGAGCAGAAGATCACCGTAATCCTTGGTGTCGGCGTACCAGCGGCTGTCCCAGGTGCGGTTGACCTGAAGGCGCATGCCGATCGGATTGACTTTGTTTCCCATTAGGCTTGCTCCTCGACTTCACGCACCTTGATGGTGAGTTCGGAAAACGGCTTTATGATCCGCCCGAACCGGCCCCGGGCGCGGGGGCGGCCACGCTTCATCGTCAGGTTCTTGCCGACATAGGCCTCGGCCACGATCAGTTCGTCGACATCGAGATTGTGATTGTTCTCGGCGTTGGCGATGGCGGATTGCAGGCACTTCTTGACATCGAGCGCGATGCGCTTGTTCGAGAACGTCAGATCGTTCAATGCCTTGTCGACCTTCTTGCCCCGGATCATCGCGGCCACGAGGTTGAGTTTCTGCGGACTGGTGCGAAGCATGCGCAGCTTGGCCATTGCTTCGTTGTCAGCCACGCGGCGGGGGTTTTTTTCCTTGCCCATGACTTACCTCCGCTTCGCTTTCTTGTCCGCCGCGTGCCCGTAATAGGTGCGGGTCGGAGAATATTCGCCGAATTTCTGGCCGATCATGTCCTCCGAGACGAGCACGGGGATGTGCTTTTGCCCGTTGTAGACACCGAAGGTGAGGCCCACGAACTGGGGCAGGATCGTCGAACGGCGCGACCAGATCTTGATGACTTCGTTGCGCCCGCTTTCGCGTGTCGCCTCGGCCTTTTTCAGGACGTAGGCGTCCACAAAGGGACCTTTCCATACAGAGCGGCTCATGGTTTAACGGCCCTTCTTCTTGGCGTGACGCGAGCGGATGATCAGCTTTTGCGACGCCTTGTTCTTGTTGCGGGTGCGGGCGCCCTTGGTGGGCTTGCCCCAGGGCGTGACCGGGTGACGGCCGCCCGAGGTGCGTCCCTCGCCGCCGCCATGGGGGTGGTCGATGGGGTTCATCACCACGCCGCGCACCGATGGCCGCTTGCCCAGGTGCCGGTTGCGGCCGGCCTTGCCCAGGTTCTGGTTGGAATTGTCGGGGTTGGAGACCGCGCCGATGGTGGCCATGCATTCCTGGCGCACCATGCGCAGTTCGCCCGAGCTGAGCCGGATCTGCGCATAGCCGCCGTCGCGGCCGACGAATTGCGCGTAGGTGCCCGCCGCGCGGGCGATCTGGCCCCCCTTGCCGGGCTTGAGTTCGATATTGTGCACGATCGTGCCGATCGGCATGCCCGCAAACGGCATGGCATTGCCCGGCTTGATGTCGGCCTTGTCAGAGGCGATCACCTGATCGCCAACCGCCAGCCGCTGCGGCGCCAGGATGTAGGACTGTTCGCCGTCTTCGTATCTGATGAGTGCAATAAAGGCCGTGCGGTTGGGATCGTATTCGATCCGCTCGACCGAGGCCGGTACATTCTGTTTCGCGCGCTTGAAATCCACGATCCGGTAGAGGCGTTTTGCCCCGCCGCCGCGTCGGCGCGATGTGATACGTCCGGTGTTGTTGCGGCCACCCGATTTCGTCAGACCCTCTGTGAGGGACTTGACCGGACGGCCTTTCCACAGCTCCGAACGGTCGATCAGCACCAGCCCGCGCTGGCCCGGCGTCGTTGGCTTATACGACTTGAGTGCCATGCTTTCTGTCTTCCGTCTAGCAAACGACAGGGCGTGCCCTGCCTATGTATGCGGCGCGTGAGCGCCCCGAGTATAGGGCCCCGCAGGTCCCCGGTGGGTTTGTTCGAATGAACAAAAGCGAAGCCCCGGACGAATCCGGGGCTTGCGGATGGGGTCGTTTACGCAAGAGTGCTTTGCGGGTCAAGCCTTTGCCCCAAGAAATCCTGGCCCTTCGCGCATTTCGCCTGCCACCCCGAGCTACAGGCCCGGCAAGCCCCGGACGGGCGACCAAGCGGCGGCGTTCGCCCTGATCCCGCGCGCATTGCTCTTGCCGAGCCGTGTCCGCGGCGCGGACAAGGCGGACGTTCTGTTTGCGGGCGCGCAACCTGCGCCCAAAGCGTTGTGCGGCAGGCCTGACTCGCAGCGTGTCGCGAAACGCCTTGCATCGCCCCTGCGCTGCGCCTTTCGCCTTTGGCGGGTCGGTCGGATTAAAGGCGAAAGGCTTCAGCCGCACCGAAGTTTCGCAAAGATCACCCGGTCGTCCGAGGCCCGGGCCGTGTCCCCTATCGACCTCATCAGCAAATCCAGCGAACGATCATACCCGAGCCAGACACAGGTCCCGTCCTTTTTGACTGCTTGTTCGGTCATTCTGACGAACTCGGACCGGCTTGTCTGATTGACCTTATCGTTGTTGGCGCGCATTTTCGCCTTGCACTCGCTGTGGATTTCGTTGTCGACGCGCGGAATACGGACTGTTGTCGGACTGTACGGCTGACTGGCCGAGTAGATCTGCCTAATGGTGTATGTCGACGACGCGGTGATACAGTTCTCGGGCGGGACGGTCTTTCCGTTGGACAGCGTGATCTGTTCCGTGGAGATGCGCGTGAAGAGGTACACGCTTTCGCCCGGCGCGACTGGCACGGCGTCGCGATGAAGCTTGCTGACTTGCAGGAAGTCGGTCCAGCTCACGGTCGTCGACCCGAAACTTGCCGCGTATCTGTCGACATCTTTGTCCGAAGAGACCGAAACACCGCACGCGGCGACACCCAGAACTGCGCAAAAGCAAAAGACGCCGCGAAACGGGCGGGACACGGCCCTGACATGATGCAGCATTAGCCACTCCGGTCATCGCGCGCCGGCACGCAGGCCTGTGCGACACGCATTGCACCTTGCGTCGTCATGGGCTTCGGCGCGCGATTTTCATCCCGCTCCGGCTGGTCGCCGGCAGACGACAGGTCTGGTTTTCATACCCCGGTTCATGAGCCGGGCCAAAAAAGAAGCCCTCACTGCGGAGGGCTTCGATCAGGAACTGACCGCGTGATCAGAGACCGGTGGTCACGTCGATCGTGTTGCCTTCCTCGAGCGTCACATAGGCCTTCTTGACGTCCTTGCGCTTGCCCATCTGGCCGCGAAAACGCTTGGTCTTGCCCTTGGCGATCGTCGTGTTGACCGCCTTGACCTTGACGCCAAAGAGCGCCTCGACCGCTTCCTTGATCTGCGGTTTGGCCGCGTCGATCGCCACCTCGAACACCACCGCGTTGGCCTCGGACGCCATGGTGGCCTTTTCGGTGATGACCGGTTTGCGGATCACGTCGTAGTGTTCTGGTTTCGCACTCATTTCAACCGCGCCTCCAGCGCTTCGACACCCGCCCTTGTCAGCACGAGCGTGTCGCGTCTGAGGATGTCATAGACATTGGCCCCTGTCGTGGGCAGCACATCGAGCCCGTCGATATTGGCCGCCGCACGGGCGAAGCCCTCGTTGATTTCGGCCCCGTCGATGACCAGAGCGCGCTTCCAGCCCAGATCGCGGACCTGACGCGCCAACTCGCGGGTCTTGCCCGCCGCCTCTGCGGCCTCGATCACCACCAGTTCGCCTGCCTTGGCCTTGGCCGACAGCGCGTGCTTGAGCCCCAGCTTGCGCACCTTCTTGGGCAGATCATGCGCATGGCTGCGCGGGGTCGGCCCCTTGTAGATACCGCCCTTGCGGAAGATCGGCGCATTGCGGTCGCCGTGGCGCGCGCCACCGGTGCCCTTCTGGCGGTAGATCTTCTTGGTCGAATAGCTGGTTTCGGACCGGGTCTTGACCTTGTGGGTGCCGGCCTGCGCCTTGTTGCGCTGCCAGCGGACCACGCGGTGCAGGATGTCGGCGCGCGGTTCCAGACCGAACACATCCTCGCCCAGATCGACCGAGCCGGCTTTCTTGCCGTCGAGTTTGATGACGTCGATCTTCATTGCTCATCGTCCTTCTTCTCGGCGTCGGACGTGTCTGCGTCAGACGCATCGTCCTGGACCGCGGCATCGGCCTCGATCGACGCCTCGGCCTCTTCCATCGCGGCCGCTTCCTGTGCGGCCTGCTCTTCGGCCAGACGCTTGGCTTCGGCCTCGGCCTCTGCGGCGGCGGCGGCGGCGGCCTCTTCGGCGGCTTTCGCGGCCGCTTCGGCATCCGATTTCAGAGCCGCGGGCAGGATCGCGTTTTCAGGGAACGGCTTTTTCACCGCATCCTTGATCGTCACCCAGCCGCCCCTGGAGCCCGGCACCGCGCCCTTGACCATGATCAGGCCCCGGTCGGCATCGGTCCGGATCACCTGCAGGTTCTGCGTGGTGACCCTTGCTGCGCCCATGTGGCCGGCCATCTTCTTGCCCTTGAACACCCGGCCCGGTTCCTGACACTGGCCGGTCGAGCCGTGCGAGCGGTGGCTGATCGACACACCGTGGCTGGCCCGCAGGCCGCCGAAGTTGTGGCGTTTCATCGCACCGGCGAAGCCCTTGCCGATCGAGGTGCCCGAAACATCCACGAACTGGCCTTCGAAATAGTGGTTCGCGGTGATCTCTTCGCCTACGGCAATCATGTTCTCAGGCGCAACGCGGAATTCCGCGATCTTGCGCTTGGGTTCCACCTTGGCGGCGGCGAAGTGGCCGCGCAGGGCGTTGCTGGTGCGTTTGGCCTTGGCCGTGCCCGCGCCAAGCTGGACAGCGGCATAGCCGTGCTGCTCGGGCGTGCGCTGCGCGACGACCTGCAACTTGTCGAGTTGAAGAACGGTGACAGGGATCTGTTTTCCGTCTTCCATGAAAAGCCGGGTCATACCGACCTTTTTTGCGATGACTCCAGAGCGCAACATATCCTTGCCCCCTTAAACCGAGATCTGAACGTCCACGCCTGCGGCGAGGTCGAGCTTCATCAGCGCGTCGACCGTCTGGGGCGTGGGATCAACGATGTCCAGAAGCCGCTTGTGCGTGCGGATTTCGAACTGATCGCGGGATTTCTTGTTCACGTGCGGTCCGCGCAGAACCGTGTATTTTTCGATCTTGTTGGGCAACGGGATCGGCCCGCGCACCTCTGCCCCGGTCCGCTTGGCGGTGTTGACGATTTCCTGCGTGCTGGCATCCAGAACGCGGTAGTCAAACGCCTTGAGGCGGATGCGGATGTTTTGGCTTTGAATGGCCATTGTCGTTTTCCCTTATCGGGTTTGAACGGAGAGGAAGAGCAGCGGAATTGCCGCCCTTCATCGCGTCTGTCTTTCCTTTCGGTCGGGCCCGCAGGCCCGACTGTGCAAACCGGGCGGCTTTGCGCCTCACTCGATGATTTTGGAGACCACGCCGGCGCCGACGGTGCGGCCGCCTTCGCGGATGGCGAAGCGCAGGCCGTTTTCCATCGCGATCGGCGCGATCAGTTCGACGTTGAACTTCAGGTTGTCGCCCGGCATCACCATTTCCGTGCCCTCCGGCAGCTCGACCGTGCCCGTCACATCCGTCGTCCGGAAGTAGAATTGCGGACGGTAATTGGCAAAAAACGGCGTGTGGCGCCCGCCCTCTTCCTTGGTCAGGATGTAGGCCTCGGCCTCGAACCGGGTGTGCGGCGTCACCGAACCGGGCTTGCACAGCACCTGGCCACGCTCCACCCCGTCACGGTCCACACCGCGCAGCAGCGCACCGATATTGTCGCCCGCCTCGCCGCGATCCAGCAGCTTGCGGAACATCTCGACACCCGTGCAGGTCGTCTTGGTGGTGTCGCGGATACCCACGATCTCGATCTCGTCGCCCACATTGATCACGCCTCGCTCGACCCGGCCGGTCACAACCGTGCCGCGCCCGGAGATCGAGAACACGTCCTCGATCGGCATCAGGAACGGCTGGTCCACCGCCCGCTCGGGCGTGTCGATATAGTCGTCAACCGCCTGCATCAGCTCACGGATCTTCGCCTCGCCGATCTCGGGGTTGTTGCCCTCCATCGCCGCAAGCGCAGAGCCCGCGATGATCGGAATGTCGTCGCCGGGGTAGTCGTAGCTCGACAGAAGCTCGCGGATCTCCATCTCGACAAGCTCGAGAAGCTCCTCGTCGTCCACCTGATCCACCTTGTTCATGAACACAACCATCTTCGGAATGCCGACCTGGCGGCCCAGAAGAATGTGCTCGCGCGTCTGCGGCATCGGGCCGTCCGCCGCGTTCACAACAAGGATCGCACCGTCCATCTGCGCCGCGCCCGTGATCATGTTCTTCACATAGTCCGCGTGACCCGGGCAATCGACATGCGCGTAGTGACGGTTGTCCGTCTCGTATTCAACATGCGCCGTCGAGATCGTGATCCCCCGCGCCTTCTCTTCCGGCGCTCCGTCAATCTGGTCATACGCCTTGAAGTCGCCAAAATACTTCGTGATCGCAGCCGTCAGTGTCGTCTTGCCGTGATCAACGTGACCAATCGTGCCGATGTTCACATGCGGCTTCGTGCGGTCAAACTTTTCCTTCGCCATTGTGTCCGGAATCCCTGTACAGTTAAGGGCCGCGCGGCCCGGTTGTTCCTGCGCGGGCAGTTATTGTCTCGACGCCGGAAAATCAAGCGCTTTGGCGCATCGACGGCGCGTCCCGCCCGCAACGGGCGCCATCAGGCACGAATTGTCGCCATGATATGCCGGACAGGGACAAAACTAACAGCGCGGCCCGGAGTATCCGGACCCAAACCCGAGACGGAAGAGAGAGCCCGGGTGTGCGCAACGACAGAGGTTGCGCCGCGCCGGCCAAAACCTTGCGTCAGGGGATCTGCGCGCCCAGATCCGGCTGCGGCGCGGCGACGGACAAAGGTTGCGCCGCGTTCTGGCGCGTCCGGCTTCTGCGTGACTTGTACCTGGCCGGACGTCCGTCATCCTCGAACCATCCATATTCGTCGTTCTGCTGAACCAGCCAGATCTGTATCTGCTTGGATGCCGTCTGGCTGAGCTTCGCGATCTGCTGCTCACGCGTCTGGGTCACACCCGAACCGACGATCGTCTCCCCGCTTATGTCCTCGAAGACGGTCAGCGTCTCTGCCGGGTCGTTCAGGCGGACCGCATTGGCGTCGTCCCACACGGTCACGTTGAGCAGAAGAAAGGACTTGGGCGCCGCGACAACCGGTATGCCGGGCTCTGCCAGCACATAGCCCTCTACGTTTATTCCCAGATTGTAGAACCGGCTGCCCCGATACCGCTCAAACCGATCCCGCACCGTCGTTTCGACCGCAGCGATCCATTCGTCCGGCGTCGCTTCGCGCGAGTTGGGGCCCTGCCGCAACTCTGGCGAGACCACGACGCTGTGGCCCAGTCGAAAATTGCCCAGATAGGCCGGTTTCCGATCAAGATCGTCGGGATTGGTGCAGCACGCCAGCCCGAGGACGCCGATCACCAGCAACAGTCCGATGCGCAATATAGCCCTGCCTCATGCCCGTCCGCTCGTTGCCCATGTCTAGACCGAAACGGCGGGGCCATGCAAATGAGCGCTGGCCGTGCGGCCACATGTGTGTCAGGCGTTCAGAACGTTGGGCCAGTTGGCGTTGGCACGCGCGATATTGCCCGGAACATCGCGCCGCCAGCGGGTCCTGATCCGCTGATTGTAATTCAGGTAGAGCCTGCCGTTTTCGATATGCCACGCGTCGATGTCGCCATGGGCGGTATAGCCCTGCGAGACGGCCCAGGCACAATATCCGCCGTATTGCGGCGCATATGCCTTTGGGTCACCTTCGAAGCGGGCAAGATTTTCGGCATTTGCAAAGCGCCAGCGTGCCCCTTTCCAGTTTGTCGAGAACGTCTTTGAACCCGGAACGCCCGGTGAACTTGCGTTCAGGTCGCGATAGGCCACAACGTCGGCACCATCCGCCGCATAGCCGCCCTGCCCGGCGTAGAAGAACGGATCAGCCGCCATCGCTGGCTGAGCACGCAACAGGCTCACGCCACCTGAAAACGCCATAACCGATCCACCGGCCAGAAACCTTCGTTTGTTCATCATCTGCCAACACCCATTTGCGCCGTATCGGGCAAAAGATGGTATATTGCCTGTCACGCGCCAACAAAACAACCCTCACAGTCGCGTGTTCCGGTGTTTCAGTCGCAGATACCGCGCAACTCGAGCCAGGCGTCTCCTGACAATGCGGGCTGCGTGTCTTTCTGGACCTGCGCAAACTCTTGCGCGGCGCGACCGCGCGCTGCCGTTTCGGGGTGACTGGCCAGAAACTCCGGTATCTCGAACGCGCCGTCGATTCCGGACAACCTGTCGAAAAAGGCGGACATGCCTGCCGC
>JBCCHI010000120.1:0-11060 GCA_039028815.1 Pseudomonadota bacterium | reverse complement strand
CGGAGGGTCAACCCGGATCACGTCTGCGCCAAGATCGGCCAGCATCATGCCCGTGAGAGGACCTGCGAGGTACTGGCCGAAATCCAGAACGCGTATGCCGTCAAGCGGGCGGTCAGTCATCAGTCGACCCTCTTCAGTTTCATCATGCCGACCATGTAGCCGTTGAAGGCGAGCACCTCGCGCGCGGCCGTGATCCGATCCTGTCCTCCGGTGGAGCTTCGATCAAGAATCCAGCCAAAGCTTCCGTCCGGTGTGCCGATGGCGGCCGTGCGGCGGCCCTCGTCAATCCAGACAAGCCACAGCTCTCGTGCGCCGGCGCGCCCGCCGCCCGTCACCCGCAAGCGGTTTTGCCCAAGGGACCGACCGCGCTGGGTTTCGGTCACGCGGACGCAATCGCTACCAGGCTGGCACTGGTCCCATTCGAATTCCACCGTCGTTTCCGGCGGTACACCGGGAGAAAACGAAACACTCTCGAGGCCGGAATCGCCCGGAAAATAAGCGCGAACGAACCATACGCCGTCCAGCGCCGACAGAGTGTCGCGTGTGGTTACCGTCAGTGGAATGCGCGTGTCGCGAAATCCGGTTGACGATGTGTCGGGCGCGCAGGCGACCAAGGTAAATCCCGTCACGAAACCCAGTGCAAAGGCGCGACGGGTCATCATGGCACAAGTGTTTCCGTGTGCCCGTCCACCGCCAGGACCTGCCCGCTGATTTTTCCAGCTGCAGGCGAGGCCAGAAACAACACGGTATCGGCAATGTCATCCGCTTTGACCCAGCTGCGCAGACTGACGCCCTTCACATAACTGGCGCGGATCTCCTCCCTGGACTTACCGCTGGCTCGCGCTTCGTTTTCGACGACGCGATCCATCCGGTCGCCGTCAACCGCGCCCGGCGCGATGGCGTTGACGCGCACGCCGGCCGGGCCCAGTTCCATCGCGAGCGTCTTGGTCAGACCGATGATGCCCCATTTGGCGGCCGCATAGGGGGACCGATAGGGGTACCCGAACTGGCCAGCCGTCGACGAAGTCAGAATGATCAGGCCAGAGCCCTGAGACCGCATCACGCGCGCCGCCCAACGGCAGGTCAGGAACGCGCCATGAAGGTTCACCGCAACGCAGTCGCGCCAGGCGTCATAGTCGAGATCCTCGATCAGACCGGCGGGCCCACCCGTTCCGGCATTGGCACACACCACGTCCGCGCCGCCCCAGCGTGCTTCGACGTCATTCAAAAACCCGTGTACCGCGGCTTCGTTCGTGACATCGGCCTGTGCGACGAGCCACTCCGGATGTGCCCGGGCGAGGTCTGCCACCGTGTCCGGATCGGCATCGCACACGGCAATGCGCGCACCCGCGTCGGCAAAGCGTTCCGCCAGGCGCCGCCCGATCCCCGCCGCGCCGCCGGTGATGACGACGCGCTGGCTCATCCTTTCGGAGCGCGTTTCTGAAGGCCGAGCCTGTCCCGCACGTCCTGCGGGCCAATGACCCGCGCGCCGAGGCGTTCGATGATGCCGACGGCGCGCTCCACGAGTTGTTCGTTATGTGCCAGCACGCCACGATCGAGCATCAGGTTATCCTCAAGCCCGACGCGCACGTTTCCGCCGGCAAGAACTGCGGCGGCGACATAGGCCATCTGATTGCGTCCCAGCCCGAAGGCCGAGAACGTCCAGTCGGTGGGCACATTATTGACCATGGCCATGAATGTGTTCAGATCATCCGGCGCGCCCCAGGGCACACCCATGCAGAGTTGCACCAGTGCCGGCGTATCCAGCACGCCATCGGCGACCAGTTGCTTGGCGTACCACAGATGCCCGGTATCGAAAGCCTCGATTTCCGGTTTGACCCCCAGTTCGGTCATCATGCGACCCATTGCCGTCAGCATTCCGGGCGTGTTGGTCATGACGTAGTCGGCTTCGGCGAAATTCATTGTGCCGCAATCCAGGGTGCAGATTTCCGGCAGGCACTCTGCCACATGAGCCACGCGTTCCGTTGCGCCCGCCATGTCGGTCCCGTTGCCCACGGGCAGCGGCGCTTCGTTCGAGCCGAAAACCATGTCGCCACCCATGCCGGCCGTGAGGTTCAGCACCACGTCCGTGTCCGAGTCGCGCACCCTGTCGGTGACTTCCCGGAACATAGCGGGATTGCGCGATGGGGCACCGGTCTCGGGGTCGCGGACATGGCAGTGCACTACCGCCGCGCCGGCCCGGGCAGCGGCAATCGCGCTGTCGGCGATCTCTTTCGGGCTGCGGGGCACGTGCGGGCTTTTGTCCTGCGTGGCGCCCGAGCCGGTGACGGCACAGGTGATAAAGACCTCGCGGTTCATGGTCAGCGGCATTCGGATCCTCCCTTGTACGCTCCGGCCCGACCGGTCGGCGACGTGCCAGCATACCCGTGCGACACTATCCGGTTGGCAAGGCAAACAAGTTTGCCGTATCAGACATATATGCGACCGAAATGGACAAAATCGCCCGATGTGCCTGTTCAGGTCGCGCTGCTGCTCTTTGACCGGTTCTCGAACCTGTGTCTGGCCAATTGCATCGAACCGCTGCGGGCCGCCAACACCATGCTCGCCGCGCGCGCATTCGAATGGTCCATTCTTACCCCGGACGGACGGCCCAGCCGGTCGTCCAGCGGCATTGACATGCTGGCACACCGTGCCCTGTCGCAGATCGGTCCGGTCGATTATCTCTTTGTGCTGGCCAGCTACGATCACGAGCGGCACGACACGCCCGCCAACCGCCGGTTGCTGCGCAAGGCCGCGCGGCGGGCCGAGGTCGTCGTGGGTCTCGATGCCGGTCCCTGGCTGCTGGCCGCCGCAGGCTTGCTGGACGGACGTCGCGCAACCGTGCACTGGGATCTTCTCGACAGTTTCCGAGAGCGCTTTGCGGCGGTGACGACGGAACGCCAGAAGGTTTTGCGCGACGGACGGGTCCTGACCTGCGCGGGAGCCACATCTGCGCTTGATCTTACACTCGATCTGATCTCTGACGAAGCAGGGCAGGCGGCGCGACTGGATGTCGAAGCCGTGTTTTTGTACGGTGATCCTCCGGTGGCCGGGGGGACTGGAAAGGAGGCGGCAGATCCCTTGATCCGGCGCGCCCTTGCGCTGATGCGCGACAGTCTTGAGCGACCAATCTCCCTCAAGGGTCTGGCGGCACAGCTGTCGTGTCAGCCACGTACGCTGGATCGTCGGTTTCGCGCGCGTCTTGGGGCCGCACCCGGACAGGTCTACCGTCACATGCGGTTGGCCGCGGCGCGCTCGCTGATCGAAGACAGCACACGCAGCGTGACCGAGATTGCGCTGCTGTGCGGCTATGAGTCTCCGGCGGCATTGACCCGAGCGTTCAGGCGGCAATACGGTGTCAGTCCAAGCGCTTTGCGTCGCACCCGACGCGCACAGAGGGAATAGGTCGCATGGACGAGCCAAAGGCGCATGTAGTCATCGTTGGGGCTGGTATTGTGGGGGTCTCGACCGCGATCTGGGCCATGCGAGACGGGTTCTCGGTGACCCTGGTCGACAGATCCCGGCCGGGCGATGGCACGAGTTACGGCAATGCAGGATTGCTGGCCTCCTCGGCGCTGGTGCCGGTCACGGTTCCGGGTCTTCTGGCCAAAACGCCGCGCATGGCGTTTGATCCCGGCTCGCCGCTGTTCATCAACTGGGCCTACATACCGCGTCTTCTGCCCTGGCTCTGGCAGTATCTGCGCCACGCAAACGCGCACGATACAAAGGCGCGCGCCGAGGCTCTGCTGCCGCTGATCGGCGACAGTCTTTCCGACCATCAGACCATGGCTGCGGGCACCGGTGCGGAACACTGGATCGTGCCTTGCGACTACGTGATGGGATATCCGTCAGGCGCTGCGATAAAGGCCGATCACCTGAGTTGGGAGATCCGCAAGCAGGCAGGCTTTGAGTGCCGCACGCTGGAGGGTGCAGAGTTGCGCCAGTACGATCCGGCGCTTGGTTCGTCCATAGCATGTGGCGTCGTCATGCCCGGCCACGGCCGCATTGGGGATCCGGGCCGATATGTCAAAGACCTGGCCAGACATGCCGAGCGCCAGGGCGCGCGGTTTCTTCAGGCGGAGGTGGAGGGCGTGCTGCAGACCAACGGCCACGTGACCGGCGTCAGGGCCAACGGTCAGGTGATTGCATGCGATCGGGTGGCGCTGACAGCGGGTGTCTGGTCCGGAGCACTTGCCAAGGACCTGGGGCTGCGGGTGCCGCTTGCACCCGAGAGCGGGTTTCACCTTGAACTCACTGAGCCGTCCGTCACACTGCGGTCCCCGGTGATGGTCGCGGAGGGCAAGTTCGTCATGACCCCGATGGAGGGGCGCCTCAGGCTTGCGGGTATGGTCGGATATGTGGGTCTGAACGGACGGATGCCCGACGCACCGTTTCGGCTGTTTGAAAAACATGTTCGCCGCGCGCTGCCCGACCTTCGGTGGCGAGACACGAGACGCTGGATGGGGCATCGCCCTGCGATCACGGATTCCCGGCCGCTGATTGGCGCCGTTCCGGCCGTGAAGGGCGCATTTGTCGGGTTCGGACACGATCATGTCGGGCTGACGGCGGGCCCCCGCACCGGTCGGCTTCTCGCGCAGCTGATGTCGGGCGCAAAGCCGAACATCGACCTCACGCCCTTTGCACCGGACCGGTTCGGCTGATCCGTCCGCAGAGCCCGCAGGAACACGTCAGGCGAACGCATCCCGGACAGCGCAAACTCAGTCGCTTCCAAGTTCCTTGTCCAACGCAAACATGTGCCACATGCTTTCGGACGCGGCCTCGACTTTCTTGAGCATGGATCTGAACAGGTCTTCCTCTTCAACCTGCTCTGTAAGAAACCAGTTGAGCATGGTTTGTGTTGAATACTCTTTCTCGGAGTTGGCGAGTTCAAACAGCGAGTAGATTTGCCGGGTGACGGCCTCTTCATGTTCCAGCGCGGCCTTCATCGCGGCAGCCGGGGACTCGAACTCAGAATTCGGCTTTGCCAATCCGGAAAACTCCGGCTTGTAGCCCCGAGCCACAACGAAATCGTAGATGCGCTGTGCATGCTGCGTTTCCTCCTGCGCGTGGCCACGCATCCAAGTTGCAATTCCGTGAAACTCCAGATCGTCGAAATAGGCCGACATCGCGAGATAGATGTAAGCCGCGTTCCATTCGGAATTGATCTGTTCGTTAAGCGCATCCGCAACTTTTTGATTAAGTTTCATAGAGTTAAGTCCTTTTCCAACATCGCCCGCAGTCCGGGCGTTTTCCCGAGCCGTTGTGACACCTTACGGTGTGCTGTTTCGTTCACTCAAACCGTCATCTGATGAACCGATCAATCGGCACTAAAATCACGCAGACACTAAATCCAACTGCGCACTGTCTGGCAACATGGCTGTTTGCCCTGTGCCGTTGGGTGCCGGTGGGGCATGCCGACGCGCTGTCGATGCGCATATGACCCTCGTGCGCACCAGTATCAGGATCGCAACGAAGCCGTATGCGGCAGAATGTAGGTCCGGGTCTCGTCCGGCGGGGTGTTGACCCTCAGCGCGCACCCGTAGGCGGCCGACAGCGTTTCATCCGTAAACACCTCAGCGGGCGCGCCCTGATGAACAAGGTCACCGTCGGTCAGCAATGCCACGCGATCTGCATACATGGCCGTCAGGTTGAGGTCGTGCATCACCGCGATCACGCCACCTCCTGATTGTGCGTAGCGCTTTGCAAGCTGCATGACTTCAAGTTGCTGACCGATGTCGAGGCTTGCCACCGGTTCGTCAAGAAACAGCCAGCACGGCACGCCCTCCGTCACCGGGTGCCAGACCTGAACGAGAACACGCGCCAGCTGCGCGCGCTGCTGCTCTCCGCCCGAGAGTTCCTGATAGAAACGTCCTTCGAATCCGGACAGCCCAACGCGGTTCAGAGCTTCTGAAACAAGCGAGGCTTGACCGGCGGCAAGACCGGAGGACAGACCCAGCCGTACAACCTCTTGAACCGTGAAGGGAAAAGCCAGCCGCGCCGACTGGGGCAAGACACCGCGCCGGGCCGCCAGTGTCCAGGGTTTGTACGACCGAAGGTCGGACCCGTTTATTCTGACCACACCTGCATAGTCCAGATCACCGGTCAGGACACGCAGTAGAGTTGTCTTACCGGACCCGTTCGGTCCGACCACAGCGGTCAGGTGCCCTGGTTGCGCAGCGAATTGCACGCCTTTCAGAACGTGCCGCGTTCCCAGCGAGACATGGATGTCTTCCGCCTCGACCATGGCTCTACAAGTCCATGATGTTTCTGTTGCGCAGCAAGACCCAAAGGAAAAACGGTCCGCCGAGCGTCGCGGTCACAATCCCAATCGGCAATTCCGCCGGGGCAATCACCGTGCGGCTTATCATGTCCGCCGCCACAAGCAGGGCAGCTCCCAGAATGGCGGAATTGACAAGCAGGTATCTGTGATCCGGGCCAATCGAAACACGCAGCAGATGCGGCACGACGATCCCGACAAACCCGATTCCACCAGACACCGCGACGGCGGCGCCCGTTGCGCCGGCGACCGTCAGAATGGCAATCGCCTTCATGCGCTGAACGGGAATTCCAATATGGAAGGCCGCAGCCTCACCCAGGGCCAGACCATTGAGGGATCTGGCCAGAAATGGCGCCACGGCCAATGCCGCAAGGATCAGTGGCAGAGCGGCGGCCACCTTGGCCCATGTCGCGCCAGCAAGCGATCCCAGCCCCCAGAACGTGAGATCTCGCAGTTGGGCGTCATCCGCCATGTAAACCAGAATGCCCGAAAGCGCTGCGGCCAGAGCGCCAAGCGCAATTCCGGCCAGCAGCATCACCGCGACGGATGTCCGGCCGTTCCGGGTGGAGATGCGATAGAGTACAAGCGTCGAAAGCCAGCCACCAAGGAACGCGGCCAGGGGAACCGCATAGTTTCCGAGCGCCAGTGCCAGTCCGGCCGGCAGGCTCGCGCCCAGAACGATCGCCGATATCGCGCCAAGCCCGGCCCCTGCACCAACCCCGACCAATCCGGGATCGGCCAGAGGGTTCCGGAACAACCCCTGCATGACTGCACCCGATACGGCCAGCGACGCCCCGACAAGAACGCCCAGTGTCAGGCGTGGCAGGCGAATATCCAGCAGCACGACCCGATCAGTCAGGGTCACCTCGTTTCCCGACAGGAAGGTGGCGAGGATCGCCAGAAACGATGATTCAGCAGCTCCGACCTGCAAACTGGCAAAGCTGGTGACAATCAGGAGACCGGTCAAACCAGTCATTGCCAATCTGGCTCGATGTTGCCTGTCACCGGCAAGCGTGTTGCCGCGTCCCTCCTGTTTCATCGCGTCCTCGGTTGTGGCGGTCACGCGCCTGCCTCGCACTTACCCTGCGCCTGACAGCGCTTCGCTGAGTTCCAGAACAGCCTTGGGCGTGCGCGGACCAAACCCCAGCAGCAGCAGACCGTCAATCCGAACCACCGCTTGTGTCCGGGCCGCGGGGGTGAGCGCAAGTCCCGGATGCGAGAACAGCGCCGAGGTGTCGACCGCATGATCGCCGCCCCGGTCCATCATCAGTATCACGTCCGGATTTGCCGCGATCACGGCTTCGTCGGTCAACGGTTTGTAGCCCTCGTACGACGTAACGGCATTTTCCGCGCCCGCCATCTCAATGATGCCATCGGCGGCGGTTCCGGTCCCTGACGCCAGAATGCGTCCGCCCTGCATCGAGAGTATGAACATCACCCGTTTCGGTCCAGCGGCCGTTGCGCTCTGTATGGCGTCGGCAAGAGACCGGTCAACAGTGTCGGCAAGTTCCGCACCCTTGTCCTGCACATCCAGCGCGATGGCGACCGCCTCGATCTTTGCCCGTATCGCAGTCCGGTCGTAGCCATCGGGAATCATGATGAAGGGGATATCGGCCGCCTCCAGAACTGCGATGGTTTCCGGTGGCCCGGCGCCTTCCTCTGCCAGAACGAGATCTGGCTCTACCGACAGAACACCCTCCGGAGACAGTGCTCTCAGATAGCCGACATCCGGCAGGTTTTCCACGTCCGGCGGGAAACTTGATGTCGTGTCACGGGCTACGATCCGGTCCCCTTCGCCAAGGGCAAAGACGATCTCTGTGATCGAGCCGCCCAGAGACAAAACACGATCTTGTGCCTGCGCCCCGCCTGCAAATCCTGCCAGCGCCAGCACTGTGGTTCCAAGTATCGCCAGACCTTTGCCAAACCGCGTCCGCGGTGTGGCGCACCCGTGTCCCGCAGAGGCGTTGGTCCGGCACCGTGGCGCGCCGGGTGTCCGCCTGTCTCGATATCCTTTGGCCGCCGACGGCCGATCAATCACCGTGGTTACACACATTGCATGCTCTTTTTCTCTACACTGCCTGAGTCTTTTTCCGCATTTCCGACCTGCTCGCGAGATCTGATCCGAGCTTGCAGCGAGAACGCGTCTGGGGTTTTACCTTACAAAAACTATCGGTAATTTGGGCAAACGCAAGCGTCGTGTCAGGATCGGTCTCATCACGCGCCAGTATCCTGCCAGCCCCCTCGGCTGCGGCACCCGCCGGAATATGTTTCACAAACTGGATTTGCGGAATTATCACTTGCACACGTGCACGCATGCCAGTTCGCAGGCGTGCGCTTCATTCAAGTCTTGAAACAGCCCCGTCCAGGCCCTCCGCATGAGCGCATCTTCTCGCCCGGCGCCACATGACATCCTCCTGGGGGTGTCGATGATCTTGGCCACGGCCTTTGCGATTTCGGTTCAGGATGTGGTGTTCAAGCTCTTCAGCAGCCAGATGACCCTGTGGCAAATCTTTACCTTGCGGGGCTGTCTTGCCGTGCCAGCCCTGGGTGCCATTGCCTGGGTGATGCACCGCCGCGCCGATCGCTTGCGCAGTGCGTTCGGGCTGTGGTCCGTGCTGCGTGCGGTTTTCATAACCGGCACTTTTCTGGCGTTTTACGCCGCGCTTCCGTTTCTTAGCCTCTCCGTGGTCGGCGCAGCCAACTACACCGCTCCGATTTTCGTCGCACTGCTGTCGGCCTGCGTGATCAGAGAGCCTGTCGGCTTGCTTGGCTGGATCGGCGTTATAGTCGGGTTTGCCGGTGTGCTTGTCCTGCTGCAACCGGGGAGCGATGCGTTTTCCTACTGGGCGTTGCTTCCGGTTATCGGCGCCGTTTGCTACGCTCTTGCGCACATCATCACCCGGGTAAAGTGCCAGGACGTTCCGGTGGCGGGGCTGTCGCTTGCGCAAAACACGGTCATGCTGGCGGCCGGTCTTGGTGTCAGCCTGATACTGGTCGTCGCGCAACCGGACGGTGAGCTGGCCCAAGCCTACCCCTACATTTTCGGCGGATGGTCTGCGGTCGGACTGTCTGACATGCTGATCATTCTGATCCTTGCGGGATTTGCCATCGCGCTTGGTATGATGCTGGCCGGCGCATACAAGGTGGCCCCACCCTCGATTGTGGCCACGTTCGAGTACAGCTACCTGGTTTTTGTCGCGGTGTGGGACATTCTGCTCTTCGGGTTCGTTCCCAACCTCGCGACGACAGGCGGAATGATCCTGATCGTGGTGGCCGGCCTTCTGGTTTTGCGCGGAAAACCGGGTTCGTGAAACGCCCTATGCCGCTTGCGCCGTGAGACGCCTGACGATGAGCCGAAACGGCACCAGTGCGATCAGTGCCAGCATCATTTTGACACCCCAGTCCGCAACAGCCAGACTTACCCACAGCGGCATGACGGGGCCCCATCCCAACAGAGGCAACAGCTCTGCGGCCCAACCCACGGCGTCGGACGGGTCAATGAAACTCAGCGTCTGACTGAAGGCAATCGAGAAAAACAGAACGGTATCCACGGTGGACCCGATGATCGAGGACGTGACCGGCGCGGTCCACCAACGTCCAGATCTCAAACGGTTGAACACCGCGACATCCAGAAGCTGGGCTGTCAGGAAGGCCACGCCCGACCCGATCGCGATCCGCAATGTCGTCGCGTCAAAGGACGCGGCCACCAGCGAGCAGGCCACACCCACAAGAAAGCCAATGTACACAACACGTCGCGCAAGGGCAGATCCATAGACACGGTTCATCACATCGGTGACCAGAAAAGCCAGCGGATAGGTGAATGCCCCCCAGGTCAGCCAGTTTCCAAACAGGAACTGCACGAGGATGTTGGACGCCACGACAATGGCTGCCATGGCAATGATGCCGGGTAGGATGCGCGTCATGTGTTTCCGTTTTGTCAAGGTATGCGGAGACTTGGCCCCATCAGCGGGACACTGCGCGATAGCGGCAATCGCTCAGATGGTCAAGCCCGGCAAAGGCCCCTGACGGTGCAGGCACAGCGCCGTGTCCGACGCCGTGTTCGGGGGCGCTTTGCCCCATCTCACCAGCCCGGTCTTCGCCAAAACCGGGCTGCGGCTACTGTCGTTTCAGCATCCGCATTGCCGCGGCTTCAAGGCTTTCACAGCGTTCACCCGAGACAGACACGGCCACTTGGCGGATCGTGCCCCTTTGAATCCACCCGGTCTTGTGTCGCGATGCCTGACCGCACCTGATCCAAATTCCCCGGAGACATTATTCCGGTTTCGCAGATCTCCGGAGGCAACCTGCCGGTGCTGTGCACAGCTCAACACGCGCGATCTACTTCATGGTGATCGTGCCATTCGCATCAAGCTTCATCCACTTCAGAATTTTGTCGAACTCTTCGGCGCGATCGTCAAATTCTTCAACTTTTGCCTGGAGCGTCAGATTGCAGATCATCGTGATGCCGCCAGCCGTGTAGACCCGCATCTTCACGTTTTCGCTTGTATAGGCGTCCTTTCCAAGAAATGTCCGGACCTCTATTTTGTCGGAAAATGAAAACCGTCTTGTCTTGTAGCGGGACAGGCAAAAATCTTCGCCTTTGTAACCGGTTGGCATTGTGACGTTGTCTGGTGTTTCGACCTCCACCGGGTCAACAAGCGCCGCATCTACAACAGCTTTGTAAGACGCCAGAAACTCCTCGGGTCCGATCCTGGTTTTGTAGGGCAGACCGTCGACTTGCAGAGTGACCTGAGCGCCAAAAGAGGCGTCGGAATAACCTGTG
>JBCCHI010000119.1:0-11115 GCA_039028815.1 Pseudomonadota bacterium | reverse complement strand
GCGGATCTTGTTGTGCTCAACGTCGCGCTGCCTGCCGATCTGCCCGTCGATCTGCCCTGCCGCGTCATACATCCCGACACGCTGCGCGACACCGGCGCGATTGCGCTTTATACCGCCCCCAGCGGTCTGCGCGAGGTCACCTCACGCGATATCTCGGGCACGCGGTTGTGGAACGATGCCGACACGCGGCGTGCCGGTCTCTGGCCGGGGGGGCGCCGGTTCTAATACGTCCGGATAAGGCCCACGAGTCGCCCCTGAATCTTGACCTTGTCCTCGGGCAACACGCGGGTTTCGTAGGCCGGGTTGGCCGCCTCCAGCGCAATCGCGTTGCCGCGGCGAAAAAACTTTTTCAGGGTCGCCTCATGATCTTCGACCAGCGCCACGACGATATCGCCGTTATTGGCTGTGGCGGATTCCCGGATCACCACGACATCGCCGTCATTGATGCCCGCCTCGATCATCGAGTCGCCCTTGACCTCCAGCGCATAATGCTGGCCCGCGCCGCGTATCATGTCGCCGGGAACCGCGACGTTGTGACTGACATGGGCGATCGCCTCGATCGGGACACCGGCCGCGATCCGCCCCATGACCGGAATCCGGGCGACGTGCGCGGCCTCGACCGGCTGGGCATTGGCCGGGATCCCTGCGTCGGGCCGGTCCCCTTCGATCACGCGGGGCGTAAAGCGGCCGCCGATCTCGGACATGGAGGCCGGATCAAGACGTGCGGCCATGCCATCGGGCAGCTTGATGATTTCCAGCGCCCGGGCGCGATGGGCCAGTCTTCGGATAAACCCGCGTTCCTCAAGCGCCGTGATCAGGCGATGAATGCCGGATTTGGAGCGCAGATCAAGCGCGTCCTTCATCTCATCGAAACTGGGGGGGACGCCGTCACGCTGCATCCGGGTGTGGATGAATTCCAGCAAATCGAGCTGTTTCTTGGTCAGCATGCCTGCCTCCTGCCGTGCCAGATATTTGCGGTTTGTTCTACGCATGTTCCCGTTTTGTGTCAAGCGGGCGGGGCAAAATGTGGATAACCTGACCCGGATGGAGGATAAACGGTGGCTAAAGCGGCACGTAATCCACAGGCGTGCCCGCTGCCCGCGCCGGGTCGCCGGGCGGTCGCACAAGCAACGCGTTGGCGTGGGCCAGGACGCTGAGCAACGAGCTGTCCTGCCGCGCATCGGGGGTGATCTGTCCGTGCGTCAGTCGGGCCCGCATATAGTGTTCGCGGGGGCCGTTTTCGGGCAGGTCGACCGCCAGCACCGCGCCGAGACGCGGTGCGGGATGGGCGCCGAGACCCAGCATGAGGCGCACCATCGGGGCCACGAAAACATGGCCGCACACCAGCGCGGACACCGGGTTGCCGGGCAGACCCACCAGGGCGGCGCGGTCCATGCGACCGGCCATCAGAGGTTTGCCGGGGCGCATCGCGACCTTGTAGAACGCGCGTTCCATGCCGCGCGCCGCGGCGACTTCGCCCACCAGGTCGTGATCCCCGACGGAGGCGCCGCCGATGGTGACGATCAGATCGGCGCCCTGCGCCAGATCGAACACCGTATGCAGGGCCTGCGTGGTGTCCCGCGCGATCGGCAGAAGGCGGGGCTCCGCGCCCAGTTCGCGCAACACAGCGGCCAGTCCGAATGCGTTGGATGACACGATCTGATCCGGACCGGGCATCTCGCCCGGCATCACCAGCTCATTGCCCGTAGCGATCAGCGCGACCACGGGCGCGCGCCGCACCGGCACGTCCGCACAGTTCATGGCCGCCAGCAGAGCTACGTCGGACGGACCCAGCCGCCGCGGGGCATCGAGGGTGTCGCCCGCGCGGAAATCTCCGCCCGCGGCCCTGATCCATGTGCCGTCGCGATGCGTATCGGTGATCGTGATGCAGCCGTTGGATGCGCGGACATCCTCTTGCAGGACAATGGCGTCCGCCCCGTCCGGAACCGGCGCGCCGGTAAAGATGCGCACCGCCTGTCCCCGCGACAGCGTGCCCGGCCAGCCATGACCGGCGGCAGCTTCGCCGATCACATCGAGCGTGGCGCCGGTCTGCGCGTCCCCGGCGCACACCGCATAGCCATCCATGGCAGAGGCGGCAAAGGGCGGTTGATCGCGGGAGGCCGCAACCGCTTCGGCCAGAACACGACCGGCGGCTTGGCCGAGCGGCACGGTCTCGACCCCGAGCGGCGCGACCAGACTGAAGAGATGCGCCAGAGCCGTTTCAACCGGGATCATGACGCCTCGTACCGGCCGGATCTGCCACCGTCCTTGAAGGTCACACGCACCGCGCTCACCTCCATTCCGCGATCGACGGCCTTGAGCATGTCGTAGACCGTCAGTGCGGCTGTGGTGGCGGCTGTGAGCGCCTCCATCTCGACCCCTGTTGGCCCGCGCGTCTTGACACGCGACACGATTCTGACACCGGGCAGATCGGGGTCAGGGGTCAGATCCACCGCCACCTTTGCCAGAGCGAGCGGATGGCATAACGGTATGAGATCAGGGGTTTTCTTGGCGCCCATGATCCCAGCGAGACGTGCCACACCCAGTACGTCGCCCTTGCCAGCGCGTCCCTCGACCATCAGGTCATAGGCGGTTTGTGACATGCTGATGCGCGCCTCTGCCACGGCTTCGCGGGCGGTGTCGGGCTTGGCGGATACATCGACCATGTGGGCGCGGCCCGAAGGGTCGAAATGGGTCAGCGGGCCTTGTCCGTCGCCGGTCCTGTCGGCCTCACCCTCATTGTCCCCGGAGCCCATGTCAGACACCACGCGCCAGCGTGGACCCGAGCGACAGAATGCGGCGCGTGGCCTGCTCGACGTCCTCGGCCCGCATCAGCGACTCTCCGATGAGAAACGCGCGCGCGCCGTAGCGGGAAAGCTCTGCCAGATCCTCCGCCACGTACAAACCGCTTTCGGCCACGATCGTCCGATCCGCGGGCACCGCGCGCGCCAAAGTGCGCGTCACATCAAGAGAAGTCTCGAACGTATTGAGATTACGATTATTTATGCCAATCAGACGAGAGGACAAACGGGTCGCGCGATCGAGTTCCGCGGCGTTGTGAACCTCGATCAGAACATCCATGCCATGGGCGTTGGCGGCCGCTTCCAGTTCGGCGGCCTGCGCGTCGCTGACAGAGGCCATGATGATCAGAATGCAATCGGCGCCCCAGGCGCGGGCCTCGACCACCTGATACGGATCGTAAAGGAAATCCTTGCGCAAGACCGGCAGCCCGCAGGCGTCGCGGGCGTGCTGAAGATAGTCGGGCGCGCCCTGAAAACTCGGGGTGTCGGTCAGCACCGAAAGGCAGGCCGCGCCGCCGGCCTCGTAGGCCCGGGCCAGCGCGGGCGGATCGAAATCGGCACGGATCAGACCCTTGGACGGGCTGGCCTTCTTGATCTCGGCAATCAGACCGAACCCCGCCTTGCTGGCCTGCAGCAGCGCGTCGGCGAAGGGCCGGACGCGCGGCGCGTCCGCGGCATCGCTTTCAAGCAGGTCCAGCGGCCGCGCGGCCTTTGCAGCGGCGATTTCTTCCAGCTTGTAGGTCTTTATTTTCTCAAGGATGGACGGCGTGCTCATGGGGCCTCTGATGTCACCTGTGCCAGTTTTTCAAGGCAGCGGCGCGCGGCCCCGCTGTCGATGCTGTCCGCCGCCATCGCCGCGCCGGTCCTGAGCGTGTCCGCCTTGCCCGCGACCCGAAGACCGGCGGCGGCGTTCAGCAGCACCGCGTCGCGATAGGCGCCCGGCGCGCCATCGAGCAGGGCGGCAAACGCACGCCCGTTGTGTTCGGGCGTGCCGCCCAGAATGGACTCGAAGGGATGAACAGGCAGACCGGCCTCTTCGGGATGAAGGTCGAATTCGGTGACCGCCCCGTTGTCCAGTGCGGCCACATGACTGATCCCTGCAATGCTCAATTCATCGGTGCCATCGCCGCCATGCACAAGCCATGCCCGTTCCGAGCCCAGGGCGTGCAGGGTTTCGGCCATCGGACGGATCAGATCGCGGCTGAACGCGCCGGTCAGCTGGTGCCTTACACCGGCCGGATTGGTCAGAGGGCCCAGAATGTTGAAGATGGTGCGTGTTCCGAGTTCGCCGCGCACCGGGCCGACATGCGCCATGGCCGGGTGATGCATCGGCGCCATCATGAACGCGATGCCTGCCTCCTGCAGGGCGCGTTCCACGATGTCGACGCCAACCATCACGTTCACACCCATCTGGCCCAACGCATCGGCGGCGCCGGATTTCGAGCTGAGGTTGCGGTTGCCGTGTTTGGCCACGGGAACACCGCATCCGGCCACGACAAAGGCCGTTGCAGTCGAGATGTTGAGCGTGCCCTTGCCGTCACCGCCGGTGCCGACGATATCCATCGCGCCCTGCGGGGCGGCAACGCTGTTGCACTTTGCGCGCATGACGGCCGCCGCGGCCGCATATTCCTCCACGGTCTCGCCGCGGGTGCGCAACGCCATCAGAAAGCCGCCGATCTGCGCAGGCGAGGCGTCGCCCTCGAACAGGGCGGTAAAGGCGATCTCGGCTTCGTCGCGGGTCAGCGACCGGTTGGCCGCGGTGCCGATGAGGGGTTTGAGGTCCGCGCTCATGCTGCCGCCACGGGGTCGGATGCCGGCAAGGTGTCGAGAAAGTTCTTCAACAACGCATGACCGTGTTCGGACGCAATGGATTCAGGATGAAACTGAACCCCGTGTATGGGAAGATCACGATGCTGAAGACCCATGATCGTTCCATCCTCGACCTCGGCCGTGATCTCGAGCACGTCCGGGCAGGTCTCGCGCTCGACCACCAGGGAGTGATAGCGCGTGGCCTCGAACGGTGAAGGCAGACCGGCAAAGACACCGGTGCCGCGATGCTGCATGCGCCCGGTCTTGCCATGGACGATCTCGGAGTGACGCAACACGCGTCCGCCAAAGGCCTGACCGATGGCCTGATGGCCAAGGCAAACCCCCAGGAGGGGCGTGCCGGTCTCGGCCGCGGCCGCGATCAGTGCAAGACATATGCCGGCCTGATCCGGATCGCATGGGCCGGGGGACAAAAGGATGCCCGCGGGGCGCAGCGCCATCGCCTCCTGAACGTCAATCGCATCGTTGCGACGCACGGTCACGGCTGTGCCCAACTCCGAGACATAATGCACGAGGTTGTAGGTAAAACTGTCATAGTTATCGATCAAAAGCAGCATTTCGGCCCTTTGGTGCGGCTTCCCGGTCGCGGACGGGTATTTTAAGACCGGATATACTTGCCCGGGCTTGCGCACCAGCGTCAAGAGGCTCAGATTAGGCAAAAAGCGGGCGGAACGGCTATTTTTCTACCCGCAGAATGAGGCCAGGACAGGTCGCACAGAAAGTGAGGGCAGCCATGCGCAGCACGATCGCGGGATTTCTTTCAGGCACGATTTTGTCAGGTGCGGCTTTGGCCGGCCTGTCCTTGTTTGACATGCAGACCGGCACGACCGGGCCGGGCGCACAGACGCAGAGTGCCGCCGCGCCTGCGCAGGCCACCGCGTCCGCGCCGCAGGCCGCCGCGCCGGACGTGCCATCGGGTCTGACCGCTGATCCCGTACCCGACGACGCGCAGGCCGCACTGCCTCGTTTCGAGGCCGCCGAAGGACCGGTTGAGGTGGCGCAACTGCCAGAGCCGGCACAGGCCGGGACAGAGCCTCAGGTGGAACGCGATGCCCGTCTGACCTCTGAACCCGAACCGGCTGTGGTGGATCTGGCGCTGGATGCACCGCAGGTGTCCGGCACCGTCCTGCCGGGTGATCTGAGCCGGTCCCGGGATGGTGTGGCCAGCTCTGATGCGCCGGCCGGTCTGAGTGTGCCGGACGGCCCGGAGCCCGGGCTGGCCGTGGCGCAGGCACCGTCACCCGTGCCCGACGCCGCCGAAACGGCCGGCAGATCGGGTCTGGCAGAAGACATCGGTTCGGGCAGCCCGCCCCTGACGTTGCAGGATGGCGGGGCAGAACCCCTCAGCGCCACGGGATCGGGAACGATCGGCGATCTGGCGCAGGACGTTACGACCAACAGATTGCCTTCGATCGGGGACTCCGCCGAACCCGATGACAGCCAGGCATCGCCGGACGCCACGGAGGCGCAGGAGGCGCTTGTAGAGGACGATCGTCCGCCGATCGAGCGTCATGCCGCGGATTTCGAGAACGCGGACAACAAACCGCTGATGTCCATTGTGCTGATAGATGACAGCACGGACGAAACCGGTCCCGACACGGTGACCGATTTTCCCTATCCGGTCAGTTTCGCCATCGACGTCACCCGCGCGGACGCGGCTGAGCTTGCCGCGCGCTATCGTGCGGCGGGGCACGAGGTTCTGGCGATGACTAATCTTCCGGTCGGGGCCACGGCGCAGGATACCGAAGTGGCCATGGAAGTGTATCTGAAGGCCGTGCCGCAGGCGGTTGCCGTGTTCGAAGGTATGGATGGCGGATTGCAAAGCAACCGGGAAGCCAGCGAGCAGCTTGGCGCGATCTTGTACGATTCCGGACATGGTCTGGTGATGTTGCCCAACGGTCTGAACACCGCGCAGAAGCTGATATCGCGCCAGGGTGTGCCTGCGGCGACGGTGTTTCGCGACTTTGACGGTGCAGGTCAGGATTCTCGTGCAATCCGGCGCTTCCTGGATCAGGCGGCGTTCAAGGCCGGACAGGGCGAGGACGGCGTGATCATGCTGGGACGATTGCGCGCAGAGACGATCAGCGCGCTGACGGTCTGGGCACTGCAGGACCGGGCAAGCTCTGTGACCCTGTCGCCCGTTTCGGCCGTGCTGCGTGCGCGGGTGGTGTCGGACAGTCCCGAAGACAGCTGAAAGGCGTGCCGCGGCGTGCGGCATCGCGCGTTTTGCAGGGCGCCTTGTCTCACGGGTGAGGCGCGACGTGCCACGGCCGGTCATGCCGCCGACAAAGACAGTCGACACAAGGCCCGTTCAGAGGGTCGGCACAGTGCTACAGGGCGTGCGGCGCTGACGTTCGACCGCATTTGAGGCGCATTGCGTGCAGGCGGCAGGCCGCGCCATTCCTCACAGCGATACGCCCGTGCCCTGCAACACGCCGTGTTCGAGCGCGTAGCGCGTCAGGCCCGCCGTGCTGGAGATACCAAGCTTGCGCTTGATGTTCTTGCGATGGGTTTCGACGGTGCGCACCGAGATGTCCAGCTGACGCCCGACGTCCTTGTTTGATTTGCCCTGGGCGAGCAACAGCAGGATCGTCTGTTCGCGGTTTGTCAGCTGGTCGCGCGCGCCGCCCGGCGCGGGGTCCAGAGAGCCCTGTGCGCCGACACACAGGTATTGCTCACCGCGTCTGACCGCGTCTATGGCGTGCTTGATCTCTTCGGTCGGCACGTCCTTCAGGACGTAGCCCATTGCCCCGTGACTGAGCGCGGAGCCAATGTACTCGGGGCTGTCATGCATCGACAGGATCAGAATGCGGGTGCCGGGGCGGCGTTCCAGCAGCATCTCGGTTGTCGACAGCCCGCCAAGACCGGGCATGTTGAGATCCAGCAGGATGACATCGGGCGACAGATCGTCGACCTGGTCGATGATCTCCTTGCCGGAAGACAGCGTCGCGATAACCTCGATGTCGTCGTAGCCTTCGAGGATGGCCTCTATGCCCTCGGCCACCATCGGGTGATCATCGACAATCGCGATACGTGTGCGACCGGGCTGTGGTGACGGGTCAACGGGTCTCATGCACTGGCTTTCGGTCTGCTGTCCGGGTCAGGCAAAGTGGTATCGCTCCGGCTGTCGGGGGGCAACAGTTGCGACAGGGGCACTGTGGCCTCGATCACCGTGCCCGTGCGGCTTGAAAGCATCCGCAGCGTTCCGTTGAGCTGTTCGATACGCTCCTGCATATTGCGCAGGCCCAGCCCGGCCCCTGATCCGGGGGACGACTGCGCGGTGTCCAGTCCGCACCCGTCATCGGAGATGCGCAGTGTTGCTCCGCGGGCGTGACCCCTCAGGTCAACCGTGACCTGTGCCGCCTCCGCGTGCCGTTCGATGTTGGTCAGAGCCTCCTGGGCCACCCGATAGAGCGCTGTCTTGGCGTCGGGCGACAACCGGTTGCGGAACGGCACCGTGTGGAACTGCGTCTGCAATCCCGTCCGAGCGCCGAAATCATCGACCAGAGACTTGAGCGCCGGTCCGAGACCCAGATCGTCAAGCACGCCGGGACGCAGGTCGCGACTGATCCGGCGGACCTCGTGTATGGCCCCCAGCAGGTTTTCTATCCCCTGGTCGAGCGTATTGCCGGCGCGCGCGTCGCCCTTGGCAAGCCGCTGCCGTGCGGTCACGAGGGCATAGCGCACGCCGACAAGAATCTGGCTGATACCGTCATGCAGTTCGCGCGCCACGCGCCCGCGCTCTTCCTCCTGGGCGTCGAACACTCTTTGGGTCAGTTTCTTAAGCTTTGCATCGGCAAGGCGGCGTTCCCGGATGTTGATGAACAGCCCTGTGATGAACACCAGAAGCAGGGCAGACAGGGTCAGCGCGCCAATGTAGAGAAACGTGCGCGTGATCCGCGTCTCGACCTCGGCGCGCGCGTTGGCCACTGTTGCGGTCACGTCGTCGATGAAGACACCGGTGCCGATCGCCCACCGCCAGTCCTGCAGGCCAATGACATAGGTGACGATCTGTGCGGTCTCTCCGGTCGAGGGTTTTGGCCAGTCATAGCTGTGATACCCGCCGCCCGTGCGGGCCAGGCGGATCAGTTCGTCCGTCACGGCGATGCCCGACGGATCCTCAAGCCCGGTCCAGTTGCGGCCAATCAGGTCGGTGCGCCGGGGACTGACGAGATTGTTGCCATCGTAATCGTAGACGAAGAAATAGCCATCCTGGCCATAGACCATGCCTGCCAGAATGCGCATGACGGCCAGCTGCGCGTCTTCATCATCGGGGGCGGCGCGTCCGTAGATGTTGACGAACGCCGTGCGGGCAATCGAGAGGTAGTTCTTCAGCTCGTCGCGTTTGGCGGCAATCAGTTCCGCCTCCAGCGTCTGAATCTCGCGTTCCGCCAGCTGACGCGATTGCAACGTGACAAGAACGGAAACCAGAACCGCTGCGACGACAAATGGCAGCGCTGCGGCCAGAAGCAGCTTCTGGCCGTAGTTGAGCCGGGGCAGGGCAGAGCGCAAACGCATCCCGAATCGATAGAACGAATCGCGCGTCTTGCCCAGAGCCAGCCCGCCGGCGGACCCGGATCGTGGTGGTCGGATCGGATGCGAACCACCAATTTTTACTGGATTTTCCGCGCGGGGAGCGTGTTTCCTACGCAGTAATCGGTATTTTCATGCGCGACCGGTCCTAGTAGGGTCCGCCCACTTGCAACGATCCGCGCGCGCCACATGGGAACCCGGCGCGTGCTGCAATCTCATGGGAGGAAACTATATGGATCGTCGTTCTTTTCTGAAGAATACCGCACTGGGCGGTTCGGCGGCTGCGGCAACGTCGCTGGCGGCGCCGGCCTACGCACAGGGCAACCGCACGCTGGTCATGGTCACAAGCTGGGGCCGCGGTCTGGCAGGGGTGTTTGATGCCGCGCAGAAAGTGGCGGACAACATCAATGCTATGTCCGATGGGTCACTGACCATCGACGTGAAGGCAGCAGGCGAGCTTGTCGGCGCGTTCGAAGTGTTCGACGCCGTGACATCCGGCCAGGCCGACATGTATCACGCTGCAGATTACTACTTTGTGAGCCAGCATCCTGCCTACGCGTTCTTTACCGGTGTGCCGTTCGGCATGACCGCGACGGAACTCAACAACTGGTACTACCACGGCAACGGCATGGCCGCGCATGACCAGCTGGGCGAGATCTTTGGCCTGAAGTCGTTTCTGGCCGGCAACACCGGCACTCAGGCCGGCGGCTGGTTCGCCAAGGAGATCAAGAGCCCCGAGGACTTCAACGGTCTGAAGTTCCGGATGCCCGGTCTGGGTGGCAAGGCGCTTGGTTACATGGGCGCATCGGTGCAGAACTTGCCCGGCGCGGAAGTGTATCAGGCGCTGGCCTCGGGCGCGATCGACGGCACCGAATGGATCGGTCCGTGGGCGGACGAGAAGGCCGGTTTCCAGGAAATCACCAAGTTCTACTATACTGCCGGTTTCCACGAGCCGTCCGCCGGTCTGTCGCTGGCCACCAACCGCGAGGTCTTTGACAGCCTGTCCCCGGCGCATCAGGCGATGATCGAAATCGCCAGCGGCCACGCCAACGACTGGAACCTGTCGCAGTTTCTGATGAACAACGGCGCGGCGCTGGAACGCCTGAAGGCCGGTGGCGTTCAGGTTCTGGAGTTCCCGGATACAGTCTGGGATGCAATGGGCACCGCGGCACAACAGGTCTACGACGAATTCTCCGGCGACGATATCTTCTCGGAGACACTGGCCGATTATCAGGGATCCATGAAAGCCTCGTCCGGCTGGCTCACGGATTCGGTGAGTGCATACCGCAATCAGCGTGACAGGGTGCTTGGCTAAACCGACCGGGCGCTGAAAGAAAAGCGGGGCGGGCCCGAAATTTGGGTCCGCCCGGCACAAACGGTCGTGCTATCGTCGAACCGGACACACAGCGCCATCGGACGCAACAGTCCTGTATCGGGCTGACGAAGGGGGACATATGCTGGACGCACTTCTCTGGTTTTTCCAGAATCTCGCGCTTGCCTTTCATAACCTGTTCTTTGCCATCACCCATCCTGCAAGCTGGCTGAACTGGTCCGACAAGGAAGCGCTGATGCGGTTTGTCTATTATGGCGGATCGGTTGAATTCTTCTTCGTGGTCCTTGCATTCTTTCTTGTTCTCGCTGTCATCGGGCTCTGGCACAACCGGTTCATGTGGGGCTGCGTCGTGGCGATGGAGGGCTTTGCGAACACGGTGGGCCGGTTCTTTGCCTGGGCCGGTCTGATCATGGTCATCCAGCAGATCGTGATCGTCTTTGTGCAACGCGTGTTTGTCCGCCCCGACATTTCCTTTGGGCTGGGCATCGAGTTTGCCTATGATATCAGTTGGTGGTCCGAGGGGCTGAAGTTCGAAAACGCGTTGGTTGTGGCGCTGTGCTGCACATACACCTTCGTTCAGGGCGGGCATGTCCGGGTCGACCTGATCTATGCCGCCGTCAG
>JBCCHI010000118.1:0-11241 GCA_039028815.1 Pseudomonadota bacterium | reverse complement strand
TGGCGGAGACGAAGGGATTCGAACCCTCGAAACGGTTTCCCGTTTACTCCCTTAGCAGGGGAGCGCCTTCGACCACTCGGCCACGTCTCCGCCGACCGCTCTATCAGCGCAGACGCCTAGAAAACAACCCTAAATCGCAGGTGGATGGTGATCGGTCGAAAAAATGCGGCACTTGCCTGTTGCGCTGAACAACACGGGCACGCGTGGCGTGGGGTTGGCAGGAAATGACCATTTTGTTCACCTGATGTTCCGGCGCGGATCCTCCCGGATTTATCCTGGGGGCTTGCAATTGGTGCATAATTTCCGCTTTCTCTTTATGTGCGGAAATTATGCAAACTACGATGTCTCAGCATACCGATGTCTTTTCAATCGCTATGTCCCTGCTGACCGGGGCCGATCCCGATCTTATGGAGATTGTGGCGCTGTCGTTGCGGGTCAGCCTGATCGCAGTGGCGCTGGCCTGTCTTGTCGGTCTGCCGCTGGGCGCCGCGCTGGCGACCACGCGGTTCACCGGACGCGGTGCTCTGACAATTCTGGTCAATACGCTGATGGGCCTGCCCCCCGTCGTGGTTGGTCTGGCCGTCTATCTGACCCTTTCGCGCAGCGGGCCGATGGGGTTTCTGGGTCTGCTGTACACGCCCTCTGCGATGATTATCGCCCAGACGCTTCTGATCACGCCGATCGTGGCGGCGTTGTCGCGGCAGGTGCTTGAGGATCTGCACGCCGAATACAACGAGCAGTTCCAATCACTGGCGCTGACCCGCGTGCAAAGCATGACGGCGCTGTTGTGGGATGCCCGGATTGCCCTGATCACGGTGGCGTTGGCCGGTTTTGGACGCGCCAGCGCCGAGGTCGGCGCGGTGATGATCGTTGGCGGCAATATTGACCATCTGACCCGCGTGATGACCACCGCGATCGCGCTGGAAACCTCCAAGGGCAATCTTGCTCTTGCAATGGCCCTGGGGCTTGTTCTTCTGGCGATTGCCCTGGCCATCAATGCAGTGGTCCATCTTCTGCGCCAGCGCGCGGTGCGCCATGCCCTCGCCTGACCGGACCGGCCACGACCTGGCGCCGGACAGCTCGGGGCTTGAGACCCGGGCGCTCGGTCTTGATCTGGGAGGCGCCACGCGGTTGCGGGACATCACGGTGTCACTGGCGCCCACAGGCATCACCGTTCTGATGGGCCCCAATGGCGCAGGCAAGAGCCTGCTGCTCCGGGTCCTGCACGGGCTGATACCCCCAAGCCGCGGACGCGTCTCGTGGCGGGGTGCGGCCCCCGGCCCGGCCCTGACGCGGCGCCAGGCGCTGGTTTTTCAGCGTCCGGTGCTGCTGCGGCGGACGGCGGCCGCCAATCTTGATTTTGTCCTGAGTGCGAGAGGCCGGCCGGATGCGGGTGTCCGCGACGCCGCGCTCGACCGTGTGGGCCTGCTGCACCACGCCCGGACACCGGCACGTCGGCTGTCGGGGGGCGAACAACAACGGCTTGCCCTGGCGCGCGCGCTTCTTACCCGGCCCGAAGTGCTTTTTCTCGATGAGCCGACGGCCCATCTCGACCCAGGTGCAACCGCGATGATCGAATCCATTGTGCGTGACGCGGCGACACAGGGCATCAAGGTGCTGTTTGTCACCCATGATCCAGGACAGGCTCGCAGACTGGCCACCGATGTCGTGTTCCTGCATCTTGGCGCGGTGGCGGAACACGCCCCTGCCACGCGGTTTCTCGACGCCCCGGTCCATTCGGCCGCGGCCGATTTTCTGGCCGGCCGGCTGCCCCTCTGAGCAAAGCGTTCCATGATCCGTCTCGCCCCCCTTCTTGCCCTTCTCGCAGCCTCACTTCCGGCCCGGGCGGAGCCGCTGATCGTGCAATCCACTACATCCACAGCCAATTCCGGGCTGTACGATACGCTGTTGCCGCTCTTCGAAGACCAGACAGGCATCACGGTGCGGGTTGTGGCGGTCGGGTCCGGACAGGCATTGCGCAATGCCGCCCGTTGCGACGGAGATGTTCTGGTCGTTCACGCCAGACCTGCCGAAGAGCGGTTCGTGGCAGAGGGCTTCGGACGTGTCCGGTATGATCTCATGTACAACGACTTTGTTCTTGTCGGGCCGCAATCCGATCCGGCGGGGATCCGTGGCCTGCGTGATGCCGGAACGGCGCTGACACGGATTGCGGAGGCCGGCGCGCGCTTTGTCTCGCGCAGCGATGACAGCGGAACGCACCGCAGGGAAATGGCGCTCTGGCGCGCAACGGGAATCGACCCGGTGCCCGAGTCCGGCACGTGGTATCTGGAAACCGGCGCGGGCATGGGTGCCACGCTGAACACCGGCATCGGGCTCGCCGCCTACGTACTGACCGATCGGGCGACTTGGATCAGCTTTGGCAACAAGGCCGACTTTGACGTGCTCGTCGAAGGTGACCCGGATCTCTTCAATCAATACGGAATTATCCCGATCAATCCCGATCATTGTCCGGATGTTCAGACAGATGCCGCACGCCGCTTTGTCGAGTGGATGATCTCGCCTCCGGGTCAGGACGCCATTGCCAGCCACCGGCGCGGCGGCACCCAGTTGTTCTTTCCCAACGCGGTGACACAATGACCGGACGTGGCACCGGCCGTCCCGACTATCTGACCGTGCGCGAGCTGGCCGATCTGCTGCGTCTGAAGGACCGCAAGGTCTACGACCTCGCGGCGACCGGGCAGGTGCCGTGCACACGCGTAACCGGCAAACTGCTGTTTCCCGAGGCGGAGATCCGCGCCTGGCTGGCCCGGGGCTATACGCCCGGTCGGGCGGCGGAGCCGCATCGCCTCCGGCGCGATCTGTGTCTGGGCAGCCATGATCCCCTTCTGGACTGGACCCTGCGCGAGTCGCGCGCGGGCATTGCCTCATACTGCGATGGCAGCACCGATGGTCTCGACCGGTTCGCTGCGGGCGAGGGCACGGTGGCGGGCCTGCACCTTCAGGATGCCGAAACAGGCGACTGGAACGTGTCCGCCGTTGCAGCGCGATGTTCCGGGGCCGATGCCGTGCTGGTCCACTTTGCCTGGCGCGCACGCGGGCTGGTCGCGGCGCCGGGTCTGGGCCTGACAAATCTGTCCGAGATTGCCGGTCGCACCGTCGTGCCTCGGCAGCCCGGATCCGGCACGGCGGTCCTGTTCGAGACACTTCTACGCCAGGCTGGTCTGGCACCCACCGACATGCACCTCACATCGCCTGCCCAAAGCGAGGTCGACGCCGTGCTGAGCGTGGCCCAGGGCGCAGCAGAGGTCACGCTCGGGCTTGCACCGCTTGCACAACAATATGGTCTGTCCTTTGTGCCGCTTCTCAACGAGCGCTTTGACCTGCTGATCGACCGCAAGGCGTGGTTCGACCCGCCTGTTCAGACGTTTCTGGCGTTCTGCAACAGTCGTACCTTCCGCGATCGCGCCGCGGACGGCTACGACATCTCTGAACTGGGTCGCGTTCTGTGGAATGCCTGAGCGCGGGCGCGGTCAGGTATTGAACAGAAAATGCATCACATCGCCGTCCCGCACGATGTATCCCTTGCCCTCTGCCCGCATTTTGCCGGCTTCCTTGGCTGCCTGCTCTCCGCCAAGCGCGACATAGTCGTCATAGGCAATCGTTTCGGCGCGGATGAACCCCTTTTCGAAGTCACCGTGGATCACGCCAGCCGCCTTTGGCGCAGAGGTGCCGCGCGCAATCGTCCAGGCGCGCGCCTCCTTGGGCCCGGCGGTGAAATAGGTTTCCAACTGCAGCAGATCGTATCCGGCACGGATCAGCCGGTCCAATCCGGCCTCGTGCAGTCCCATCTCTTCGAGGAAAAGCGCCGCCTCCCCGTCGTCCAGCTGGCTGATCTCCTCTTCGATCCGGGCCGAAATCACGACATGCGCCGCGCCCTGCGCCGCTGCCATCCCGGCCACGGCCCGCGACTGCACGTTGCCCTCTGCAGCTGCCTCTTCTTCGACATTGCAGACATACAGCACAGGCTTCGAGGTCAGGAGCTGCAAAAGACGCCAGGCGTGGTCGTCTTCAACATCGACCGGCACCGTGCGCGCGGGCTGGCCGTTCTCGATCGCCGCCTGTGCCGCCGCCAGCAAACGATCCTGCTGTTGCGCCTCCTTGTCGCCGCCCTTGAGCTTGCGCACCAGTCCTGCCCGGCGTTTCTCGATACTTTCCAGATCGGCCAGCATCAGCTCGGTTTCGATCACCTCGGCATCGGCCACGGGATCGACACGCCCCTCCACATGAGTCACGTCGCCATCCTCGAAACAGCGCAGCACATGGGCAATGGCGTCAACCTCCCGAATATTGGCCAGAAACTGGTTGCCCAGCCCCTCGCCCTTGCTCGCCCCCTTCACCAGACCCGCGATGTCGACAAAGGTCATGCGCGTGGGGATCACCTGCTTCGACCTGGCAATATCCGCCAGCCGGTCCAGACGGGCATCCGGCACGGCAACCTCGCCCACATTAGGCTCGATCGTGCAGAACGGAAAGTTGGCTGCCTGCGCCGCAGCGGTCCGCGTCAGCGCGTTGAACAACGTCGATTTCCCGACATTGGGCAGACCGACGATCCCCATTTTGAATCCCATGACGCACCTTCCAGGCTGATGTCCGCGCCTTCTATGCGCAACCTCCTGTCATGGCAACGGCACTGTGATACCGTCATGCAAGGCATACCAAAGGAGAGCCGCCGTGACCCCCACACCCTACCTCATCTTCCAAGGCCAGTGCCGCGAAGCGCTCATGACATATGCCGAGGTTCTCGGTGGCGAAATCACCACATTGATGGTGCCCGCCGACATGCCGGCGATCGAGGTCCCGGAAGAGCGAGCCGACTGGATCATGCATTCCGAACTGACATTCGACGGCGGTGCGATTATGGCGTCAGACGATCTGATGGGATCCAACGCGGAGATGGGCGGCTGTTTTGTGATGATGGAGCTGCCCGGCAATGACGCGGCCCGCACCGCGTTCGAGGCGCTGTCCCGCGACGGCACAATCATCATGCCCTATGCCCCCACCCCCTGGTCAGAGGGTTTCGGCATGCTAAAGGACCGGTTCGGCACGCAATGGATGTTGTCTTCTCCCAGCCAGGGCGGCTGAACATGGCGGGCGGACCGGGCGACCGGGCAAATGATTGAGACGCCGCGCCTGCATCTCCGGGCCTGGCGTGCCGAGGATCTGGACGTTCTGGACAGCATCCTGGGCGATCCGGCCGTCATGGAGTTCAGCGACCACGGCGTGCTCGGGCAAAAGGCGCGGATCGCCTGGCTGGCCAGCGCACGATCCGCGGCCCGGGCATCCGCATTGCCGTTGGTCTTGCTGATAGAGCACGCCCGGGACAAAACCGCTCTGGGATATGTCCGTCTGACCAGCGATGCAACGAGAGTCGGCCCGGGCGACGCCGAGATCGGGTTCCGCCTGGCCAGATCGGCATGGAACCAAGGATACGCAACCGAGGCCGTCAAAGGCCTCATTGACCATGCCGCACACAGGATCGCGCTTTGCCGGGTTGTGGCGATCGTGGATCCGCACAACCGCCAGTCCGTGCGTGTTCTTGAAAAGATCGGCATGCGTCATGAGGACGAGATCATGTTTGAAGGCTACGACTACCCCGATCACGTCTATGTTGCGGAATTCCCGCAAAGATCCGGGCGCGGTGACTGACCCGGGCCGATGACACCCGGGGCATGATCCGTGTTTTTGCGGCGTCTGCGTGGTCATCACCAGTCGCGCGCGGTTTTGCAGGCGCCTGGGGTCTGTCTGCGCTCAGGCGGTCAGACAGGTCCCGGCCGATTGCCGGGACCCTTGCTGATCTGTCTGTGCTCCGGTCTCCTCAGCCGGCATCCTTGTGGTGCCAGGCAGAATGGTCGATATCCAGATCCGGGAAATTCTCGGGATTGAACACCGGCCGGTCCACGCCTGCCTTGCGCTGCTCGTCGAAGTCCCGCAGCACCCGGCGCAGGATCGGGAACAGCATCATCAGCGCCAGCAGGTTGACCAGCGCCAGCAATCCCATCATCGGATCCGAGAAGAAGAACACCGTGGTCGCTCCGGGGGCCACCGCGCCCAGAAAGACAATCGCCATCAGAACAAACTTGAAGACCAGCAACGCCGAGGGCGCTGGCGTCATGAAGGACAGCGCGTTTTCCCCCAGATAATAGTTGTAGATGATCGAGCTGAACGCAAACAGCAACACCGCGATCGTCAGGAAATACTGCGTCCACCCGCCCAGATGGGACACCAGCGCGTTTTGTGTCAGGACAACGCCATCGACCTCTGCGCCGGGCTGATAGACGTCGCTCATGAGAATGACAAACGCCGTGCAGCTGCAGATCAGAATCGTGTCGATAAAGACCGAAAAGCTTTGTGTGATGCCCTGACTGACCGGGTGATTCACATCCGCCGCCGCTGCCACGTTGGGGGCAGAGCCGAGGCCCGCCTCGTTCGAAAACAGACCGCGCCGCAACCCTTGTGCCAGCGCCGCGCCCATGCCGCCACCGACGGCCTCCTGAAATCCGAAAGCGTTCATCACGATGGTTGAGAACACCGCAGGGATCTGCGTGAAGTTGATCACGATCACGACAAGCGCCATGGCAATATAGCCCAGTGCCATCACCGGCACGATGATATCCGAGGCCTTGGCGATCCGCTGAAGACCACCAAAGACGATAAAGCCGGTGCCCGCCGTCAACACCGCGCCGGTGATGAACCGGCTCAGACCAAAGGCATTTTCCGCCGCGCCGGCGACCGTATTGCCCTGGAACGCGGGAAACCCGATGCCGAATGCGGCGATCAGGCAAATGGCATAGATCACCGCCAGCCATTTGTAGTCCTGACCGAGGCCATGCATGATCATCCGCGCCGGTCCGCCGCGAAACGACCCGTCTTCCTGTCTCCGCTTGAAGATTTGGGCAAGTGTGCACTCCACAAGGCTTGTGGCCATACCCACCAGCGCAATCATCCACATCCAGAACACGGCACCCGGACCGCCCAGCGTGATCGCGACCGCGACACCGGCGATGTTGCCTCCGCCAACGCGACCACCAACCGACACGAACAAGGCTTCGCGCGCGGTGATTGTGTTGGGGTCGGCGGATTTTGATTTGCCCCCCAGGACGCGGAACATCCGCTTGAAATACCGGAACTGAACAAAGTTGGTTGCGACCGTCAGAAACAGACCGAAAATCACCAGGAACGGGATCAACGCCCAGCCCCAAGTCAGATCGCCCAGCAGGCCGAAAATGCTCTCCAGAAAAGCCATGTTTGTTTGTGTCCCTCTGTTGTCTTTCACCGCACCGAAACAGGCACGGGCCTGAACACAGTGTGGCAAGCACCGGCATGTGACAAGCGCGAAAAAGTCTACTTTTTAGGCTAAGCGCACAAAATATCATCGGTTTGCAAAGATCTATGCGTGATTGACCAGGATATATTGCGCCAATGTTGCGCATTGCGCTGACAAGACCGGCTGCACGGATTTTTCGCGTGCGAGGCCGTGTCCTGGCCGTGAGAGCGGCCGCATCCACCGCCACGCCGGTCAAAAACACCGCAACTGCCATTGATTTCACCGCCGGCTTTCGTCAAACGGTGCGAAAGCCAAAATGGGGATGCTCATGTCTCGGATCGACGCCAAATTCGCGCAGCTGCGCGCAGAGCAAAAGAAAGCCTTTGTGGCCTATATCATGGCGGGCGATCCCGATTACGACACGTCGCTCGAAGTGGTCAAAGGCCTGCCCGGCGCGGGGGTCGACATAATTGAACTCGGCCTGCCCTTCACCGATCCGATGGCAGATGGCCCGACAATTCAGCTGGCCGGTCAGCGCGCGCTGGATGTCGGAATGACGCTCAACCGCACGCTGGAGATGGCCGCGGCCTTCCGCAAGCAAGACGATACAACGCCGATCGTGCTGATGGGATACTACAATCCTATCTACCACCACGGCGTGGACCAGTTTCTCGTGGATGCACGCGCCGCAGGCGTCGATGGCCTGATCATCGTCGACCTGCCCCCCGAGGAGGACGAGGAACTCTGCATTCCCGCGCAGGAGGCCGGATTGAACTTTATCCGTCTGGCCACGCCCACCACCGATGACAACCGCCTGCCCAAGGTGCTGACCAACACGTCGGGTTTCGTTTACTATGTTTCGATCACCGGCATCACCGGCGCCGCCGCCGCGCAAGCCACCGATGTCGGGCCAGAGGTTGCGCGGATCAAGGCCGCCACCGACCTGCCCGTCGTTGTGGGCTTCGGCATTCGCACACCAGAGGCCAGCCGCGATATTGCATCCGTCGCCGATGGCGCCGTCGTGGGCTCTGCCATCGTGGCAAAGCTGGGCGACGGAGAACCGCCCGCCCGGGTTCTGGAATTTGTGCGTGGTCTGGCCGACGGCGCGCACAGCGCCTGACCATCATTCGCCGACGGACCCGTTCATGTATGCAAAGTTTATCAGCACACTGACGGAAAACGCCTTTCTGTTCCTGATTTATGCCCTCGGCATAGCATTCTGTGCGCATGTCCTGCCAGAGGCGGCCAGTCTGGGTGTCCAGCTGGTGCTGTATGGACACCTGGCCTTCTACTGCCACCGGATCACGCTGACCGGGGAGACATATTCGTTCAGGTCCTGGGGGGACAAGCGCGGCCTGCAGAGTTACGCGATCAAACCATTTGTGTGGCGCTATCTCGCATTGAGTTTCGTGCTTGTTGCCCTGGTCTTTGGCGCCAGCCTGCTGACGCTGTCGATCAACCCGGCCCTCACCATTTTCGGGGGGCTGAGCGCCGTACCGATCTACGGCATAGTGCTCGCCCTGATCGGAACGGTTCTGCCCGCCGCGTCCATCGAGGAGGATGCAAGCCTCGGCGCCGCGTGGCGCAGAGGAAAGCTGACCTTCTGGCGCACAGTCCTGCGTCTGACCCTGGGGTATGGTGTTCTGCTTTCAATTGCCGTTCTTCTGATCGCCTCACTGGTTCCCAGCCTGTCGGGGATCGGCATCCCCGAGACGATCATTCCTCATCTCGTCGCGTTGAGCTCGGCCTATGTCTCCTGTTGTGTGGTGCTGCTGACTGCAATGGCGCTCAGTTTTGCCTATCAGGAGGCCGAGGCAATCCAGCCCACAGCGGGCGATCCGCACGGCCGATCCTGACCACACTCTCCGGTTCCCGCAGCGTCCATGTGACGCGCAATCGAAGAGCTGTCATCGCATCCGCAAACAGAAGCGTCAGGTGGCGCAACACCCTCGATAGGTGCACGCACACTCGGCGCAGGCTGACACACTTGTCACGCCGCAATGACTGCGCAGCCGTTTTTTCAGCGCCAGACGAGCCCGGTGAAGCCGCACCGTGGCGTTGTTGACGGTGATGCTGAGCGTGCGCGCCGCCTCGCGCAGCGACATGTCTCCAATATCCACCAGCGCCAGGATTGACATGTAGTTGGGGGGAAGCTGCCGGGTCTGTGCCACGCTGCAGGCACAGGGCGGGTCGTCTTGCAGCGTTCCGGATCCGGTCGCGTCGACCATCGCTTCGTGCCCCATGGCCTCGACAAGACGACGGTCTCTCAACTCGGCACGCAGAGTGTCCTTGGCCACGTTCGCATGAATGCGGTACAGCCACGGCACAACCCGTTCGGGATCGCGCAAGCTCGCGGCCCGTTCAATCGCGCGCAGCGCCGCGGCCTGACACACGTCTTCCACCACACCCGCGGGCACGCGCGCGGCGACATACCGCCTGAGACGGGCCTGGTGGGCGCGCAACGCGGACAGGACATGCGGCCTTGGATCACAGTCTGACATATCTGTCCGATAGCCTATTTTGCGGTGTTTGAACACCCGCAACTGGGGCCGCACTGGCACGACTCACAGGTGCATTTTTCTCCGCAGCAACAACGCTCTGCGTTCGGATCACCTTGGGTGCAGCCGCAGGAGGGCGGGCATCTGTCGCAGGCGCAGGTATCAGTTTGTGTCATCAGAAACTCCGGGTTTTGATCGGTTCCGTCTGTAATGACGACCTGACCCGGGCATTTCTTACACCGCGCACCGTATTTTTTTCAAAACTGCCCTGCCGGAGCCTGTTCTGCGGCCCTGTCGTCGCCGGGTTCCGGAACATGCGCGTTGGATCAGTCCCGCGCCGCATCCATGATTTTCCGCAGCGCACGCAATTCCGGCAGCATCGCCTCTGCCCGCTCTTTCGTAAACCGCGTCGCAACAGGCTCAAACGCCTCCACCAAATCGGCGATGGCCTGATTGCGCAGGCGGCGCCCCGCCACCGTGATCCAGACGCATTTGCTGCGCGCATCGCTTGGATTGGCGCGCATCTCGATCAGACCGCGTCGGCCCAGCCCGGCCAGCGTATGGGTCATCGAGGTCTTCGGCACCTGAAAGGCGCGCGCCAGCACCAGCGGTGTCTGGCCGTCCCTGACGCGGATCAGATGATTCAGCACAGAGAAATGCGGCAGGATCATCCCGTCGGGCAGCTGATCTTCCATTGCGGCGCGCGCAAGTTGCGCGATGATTCCGATTTCGTTGAAAACCGCAAAGTAGTTCGGAACGTCGTCTTCACCCATTCAACACTTTTGCCTCGATCGGCCAGCGCGGGCTGGCGGGAACCTCCGGGGCGTAACCCACCCGCGCCCACATCTGCACGGTCTCGCCCGGTTTGGCCAGCCGGTCGTGCACCCTGGAATACAGCTCTGCCATCTCAGGATACTCCTGCAATGCCTGACTCAACGGCTGAACCCCCAGCCCCGCGCGCGTTGCGGCCAGATGCAGCCGCATCCAGTCACGCCCGGCCGCGATCTGATCCGACCGGCTGTTGCCCCGGGTGCACAGCCACACATGCCCCATTGCGGTGCGCATGTTTTCCATCACGGTGTCGACCCCCGACGCGTAAGCCGATGAACTGCGATCCAGCGCCAGCGCGCGGCTGAACTGACCGGTCCGGTGCAACATCTCGAACAGCGGACCGGTGAAGCTGATGCCATCGGGGTTGGCGTTGACCTCTGCCCGGCCGATCCGGAACAGATCAACCGATTCCCTGTAGGTATGCGGCGTGTCGATCTCGATCTGCATCGCTTCTTCACTGAGCACGCGCAGCTCTGCGACCTCGCTGTCCAAGACGGTTCCGTCGCCGCGCGATCCGTGCCGGGCGGCCGCAACCAGAAGGGCCATGTCCTCCGACGGTACGGGCCGCGACAGATCATAGGGTCTGCGGTTCGTGCGACGCGCCCCGATCAGGTCGAAGTCGGGATC
>JBCCHI010000117.1:0-11684 GCA_039028815.1 Pseudomonadota bacterium | reverse complement strand
GTCCATGCGACCTGGCGCGCGCGGCGTCTATGGTGCGCAGCGAAACGCAGTGCATAGTCCCTATGCTGTGCGCCTTTCGCCTTCAGCGGATGTCTCTGGGTAAAGGCGAAACGCGCTAGGCAAGCGCTGCACAGTCCGGCGCGTTTGCGTGCTGCTCAAGGATTGTTTCGGCCTGCTTGATCGTGTCCGCGATCTCGTCCGGCCGCGCAGACACCACCGCGTCGCGGGCCTTTTCGACGATTCCACCGGTGACGAACACATGCAGATCGGGCCGCACGCGGCGCACACCGCCAAGCAGGCGCTGCAAGGCGGGGGCCGCATAGGCCCCGCCCGCCGACACGCCAATGATCGAGGCATCAGACGCCTTGATCCGCTTCAGCAGCGCATCTTGATCAAGACCCGTCAGCAACAGAACATGCCATCCCTTGCGCCGGAAAAAGTCGGTCGCCAGCGTGACGCCAAGCGTGTGCTCTTCTCCCGGAACGGTGACAAAAACCGCCCTGCGCAGACCCGAACTGATGCATTGTGTGCGCCCCGGCACTTCAAGCGAGTGCACAATGTCATGTATCCGGCCCAGACCGACCGTCACATCGACGAAAGAGACCCGATCTTCTTTCCACCACTCGCCAAGACACCGTGCCGCGCCGGCGAGATAGGTGAAGTAAAACGCCTCTGTGTCCAGCCCATGCGCCAGCAGCGCCTCGCAGATCGCCGACCCTTCTGAACGGTCCCGCGCAATCAGCGCGCGGGCAAGTCTTTCCACGTTTTCGGCAATCGTCACATCGCCTGTCGCGTCGGGCTTGTCTGTCTGGAGTCCCGCGACACGTCGCAGCCCTTCCATCGCGAGATCGCGCAGAGCAACTTCGGGTAGCGTTTCAGAGAGCAGCGGCAACCTGTCTGCGGATCGAACGAAATCTTCACGATCCAACATCGGTCGCATCGCGTCCGAAGACATGGCGCGCCCTTTCTTGTTCCGGGTCTGGAAAGAGTTTCAGTAAATCTCCCTGCGCTCAAACTAGCACAACTCAAAGTGTCAATCAAGAATGACACTCGGACGCTCTCACCACGCGCCGGTCGCAAGCAAATCCTCGCTGACCGTGACCGCTGCCCACCCTCGTCACGCGACAGCGCCCAGTTGAGCCCGGACAAGGCCAGCGTGCGGACATCCGTAACCGAAAGAAACCCGAATGTACTGGCGCGCAGGTAATACTTGTGCAGCGCCAGGTCTTCTTCGCGCGTGCCCTTCTTTTCGCACGCGTTCAGCACATTTACGTATCGGTTGCGCAGCCCCCGTTCGATCTGCTTCATGATCGAACCGGGCGTCTGATCTGACCCACAGAATGTCGCGAAACGCAGTGCATCGTTCCTATGCCGCGCGCCTTTCGCATTCAGCAGATGTTTCGGGCTAAAGGCGAAAGGCTCTAGTAGTTGCCCGCGACGTATTTCGCGATCGCCGCGCCGCGCGAATTGACCTCAAGCTTCTGGTAGATGGCCTTGAGGTAGTATTTCACCGTGTTCTCGCTCAGCCCGAGCCGGGCGGAGATCTGAAAATTCGTCAGGCCATCGCTCAGCAAAGCGAGAATCTCGTGTTCCCTGCGCGACAGCAAGTCCGACGATTCCGATGTCAGCTTGCGCAGAATGTCCGTGGGCAGGATCGAATGTCCCTCGATCAGCTTGCCAAGAATACGCGGAAGGCTGGTCAGCACCTGACCCATCATGCACACCGAATTGGCGCCCGCCTTCACCGCCATCCGGATAAATGCAAACTCGCTTTCTTCCGCGACAACCACCACCATGACGTCGGGGTGGTCCTTGCGCACCACGTCCAGCACATGTGTCAGATCACCATCCGCCAGACGGACACCCAGGATCAGAATGGTGCGCGCGCCGACGCTTTGCTGGGACCGGCCCAGAAGGCGGCGCAAGGTGGCGCTGTCGGTCGCATAGTCGCCAAGGTCGACTTCGGGGATCTGCGCCACGAGCGAACCGATGCCCTGACAGACGATCAGCTGACGGTCTGCCACGATGACGACAGGACGGTCCGCTGCACGCGGGTCAGGCGTGGCCCGGCCGGCGGCAGAACCTGACGGATCGCGCGGCTCTCGCGATGACGGAGCTGCGGGGCGCTTTGGGACATGTGTCACGTTGGAATTCGCCTCGTCCTGTTTGTCCGTCCGCCGCTGCGCTGCCCCTCTTACACTCAACCCGGCTGTTCCAATACACCACCCGAAGCCGATGAATTCAAAGACAATTTCCGTATGCCATCGTATGCCCGTGCGTTGCAGAGGCGCTTCGCTCACCCGGGCGGGTAGGAATTGCCCACCCTTCGGGCAGTTTTCTGCGCAAAGCCCAATAAAAACACTTTTCAACGCAGGCGATCGTGTTACCTCCCCCGCATCCAAATGCGGAAGGAATAATAATGAACGGCTTTCAGCATCTTTTCATCCCGGGACCCACAAACATTCCCGAGCCCATCCGGCAATCCATGAACGTGCCGATGGAGGACATGCGCGCGCCTGATTTCCCCGAATTCGTGAATGGTCTGCTGTCCGATGTGAAAAAGACCTTCCGGATGGACCAGGATCATGGCCGCATCTTCATCTTTCCGTCTTCGGGAACGGGGGCGTGGGAATCAGCCATTCAGAACACGCTGCAGGCTGGCGACAAGGTGCTGATGTCCCGGTTTGGCCAGTTTTCCCTGCTCTGGGTGGACATGGCAGAACGCCTCGGTCTCGATGTCGAACTGTGCGACGTGGAGTGGGGCAAAGGCGTCCCGCTGGAGGACTACGCCGCGATTCTGGAAGCCGACACAGATCACAAGATCAAGGCGGTGTTCGCAACCCAGAACGAAACCGCGACCGGCGTGACATCGGATATCGCAGGCGTGCGGCGCGCGCTCGACGCTGCAGGCCATCCGGCGATGCTGTTTGTCGATGGCGTCAGCTCGATCGCCTCGATCGAGTTTGAAATGGACAAATGGGGTGTCGATCTGGCGGTCTCAGGCTCTCAGAAGGGCTTTATGCTGCCTGCGGGCCTCGGGTTTCTCGGCGCTTCGGACAAGGCACTGGCCGCCAACAAGGCGCTTGCCGACAGCGGAATGGCGCGGTGCTATTTCAGCTTTGAGGACATGATCAAGCTCAACGACACGGGGTATTTCCCGTATACACCCGCAACACAGCTTCTGCGCGGATTGCGCTGCTCGCTCGACATGATCCTTGAGACCGGGATGGAAAGCATCTGGACGCGCCATCACCGTCTTGCAGAGGGCGTACGGGCTGCGGTGTCGGCCTGGGACGGGTGCGAACTGGTCGCACAGGGACCGCAGTGGCACTCTGACACGGTGTCTGCGATCTATGCGCCCGAAGGCGTTGACGCCCGTGACGTCATCAGCACGGCCTACTACAAGTACCAGACCTCGCTTGGCACGGGTCTGAACAAGCTGATGGGCCGCGCGTTTCGCATCGGGCATCTGGGCTCGCTGAACCCGGTGATGCTGTGCGGCGCGATTTCTGCTGCTGAAATGTCGCTTGTCGATGCGGGCGCGAAAATCGAACCGGGATCAGGCGTGGCCGCTGCTCAGGCTGTTTTCCGCGCATCGACACCGGATCGTCAGATCAAACCGGCAAAAGCTGCCTGACGGGAACAAAAAGGCCTGTAGACATGAAGATCCTTGTCACGCGTGCGTGGCCCAAGGCAGCCGAAGACCGGCTTGCCGACGCAGGGCTGGGTACGGTTACGCTGCGCGATCCTGATACGCCGATGAGCCATGACGAATGGATGGATGCGGCGGCGGGTTATGACGTGATCATGCCGACCGTTTCGGACAAGATCCCGCCTGAATTCTATCCTGCCGCCAAAGGCAAGGTCCGGATCTTTGCCAACTACGGCGTCGGATTCAACCATATCGACATTGATGCCGCGCACGCCAATGGCATCGTCGTCACCAACACACCCGACGTGCTGACCGACTGCACGGCCGATCTGGCAATGGGTCTAATGCTGGCCGCTGCCCGGCGGATTGGCGAAGGCGAGCGGGAAACGCGCGCCGGGGACTGGAATGGCTGGCGACCGACCCATATGATCGGAAAGAAAGTCACAGGCGCGACGCTGGGCATCATCGGATTTGGCCGAATCGGCCAGGCAATGGCGCGGCGGGCACATTTCGGATTTGGCATGCGGGTCGTGTTTCAGGATGCCTGGCAGGTGCCTGACGAGATCAAGATCGCAAACGGCAATGCAGAGCAGCTTGCCAGCATGGCCGAAGTCGCTGCGCAATCCGACTTTCTGAGCCTGCACATGCCCGGCGGCGCCGACACGTTCAAGGTGATAAACTCGGATGTCTTTTCCGCCCTCAAGCCTGGCGCGGTGCTGGTCAATTCGGCGCGCGGCGACGTGGTTGACGAAGATGCGCTGTTCGCGGCTCTGGACAGTGGGCAACTGGCGGCCGCGGGCCTTGATGTCTACCATGGAGAACCGGCGCTCGACCCCAGATTCCTGAACTACCAGAACCTTGTTCTTGCACCGCATCTGGGAAGCGCGACAGACGGGACCAGAGAGGCGATGGGCCACCGGGCCATTGACAATCTCAAGGCGTACCTGAACGGCGACCAACCCGGCGATCTGGTCACACCCGCCCGGACCTGACAAAGCGTTCGGCTGATCCGGACCCTGTGCTGTGGTGTCATGTCGGGGCCGATGCGCCCCTGGCCAATCATGTCGGCCTGCCGACCGCCCTGCCCGCTTCTGCCTGGTGCGGATCATCGGCGACATGTACTGGCATCGGTCGGATCCGACCCCGCAGCACTGTCTTCAATTCACCTCTGAAGACCGTTGTGTGCCTTGAAGGTTCGCCGTGTCCGGCACCCTGCTCGGACGCGGCGCGCAGTCCCCCCTCGCACCCCGATCCGGACCGCCGCCTCGGACCGGGTCAGAGAAAGGCCCTCGGCAACCCTCGGGTGTTTCCGATGATAAACTTTTGTTTTCAATAGAAAACCGGCGCCCGGTGAACGGCATCCAATGGCATCCCGGACACAGCATGACGGGTAGCATACCCTACCCGTGGAAGAGCATTTCTACCCGAAGGGCTGTGTCCAGGTCTGACAAACTGGACCACATTACAAACAGAAGACGAAGCCCTGGAGGAGCATGAGATGGACATTCATGAGTATCAGGCCAAGGACCTGCTGAGACGGTTCGGTGTATCCGTTCCACGCGGCGGTATCGCCTACAGCCCGGAACAGGCCGTTTATCGCGCCTCGGAGCTGTCTGGTGAAACCTGGGTCGTCAAGGCGCAGGTCCACTCAGGCGCGCGCGGCAAGGCGGGCGGTGTTCGGATGTGCCGGACGGAACAGGAAATTGCCGATGCCGCGCAATGGATGCTGGGCCGTCGGCTGGTCACGCACCAGACCGGCCCGCAGGGCAAACTTGTGAACCGACTCTATGTCGAAGAAGCCACGGACATTGCACAAGAAATTTATCTGGGCTTTGTCATGGACCGCAAACTGGAACGCGTTGTCGTCGTCGCATCGGCCCAGGGCGGTATGGAAATCGAAGAGATTTCGGACCAGGAGCCGGAGTCAATCATTCGCTCGGTTGTCGACCCCGCCGTGGGGATGCAGGCCTTCCAGGCCCGGGAGATTGCGTTTTCCCTTGGGTTGGAACCGAAGGTGATCAGTCAGGCCGCCAAGACGATCATGGGATGCTACCAGATGATGTCGGAGCTTGACGCAAGCATGGTCGAGATCAACCCGCTGGTTGTGACCAGCGCAGACGAGATCCTGGCGCTCGATGCAAAGGTCAGCTTTGATCCCAATGCCCTGTTCCGTCATCCCGACATTTCGGAACTGCGCGACAAGAGCCAGGAAGACACCCGCGAGACCTACGCCAATGACCGGGGTCTGAACTATATCGGCCTTGACGGGCAGATCGGATGCATCGTGAACGGCGCCGGGCTGGCCATGGCGACGCTCGACATGATCAAGATGGCCGGCGGCGAACCTGCGAACTTTCTCGATGTCGGAGGCGGCGCCAGCCCCGAGCGCGTGCTCAAGAGTTTCAAGGCCGTTCTGAACGACCGCAATGTCGAGGCGATTCTCGTGAATATTTTCGCCGGAATCAATCGCTGCGACTGGATTGCCGAAGGCGTCGTTCTGGCCATTCGGGAACTCGATCTTAAACTGCCGCTTGTCGTGCGCATGTCCGGTACAAACGTAGAAGAAGGCCGCCGCATTCTTGCCGAAAGCGGCCTGCCGATTGAAACCGCAACCACCCTTGAAGAGGCAGCCAAAAGTGTCGTTGCCGCCTGGAAAGAGTCGCAACCCCGTCTGGCGGAGGCAAGCTGATGGCGATTATCATTGATAAGGACACACGCGTTCTGGTGACCGGAATCACGGGCCGGATCGGCAGTTTTCATGCGCAGGACATGATCAACCACGGCACGCAGGTCGTGGGCGGCGTGACCCCGGGAAAGGGTGGCTCCACGCATCTTGGCCTGCCGGTCTTCAACACGGTGAAAGGCGCGGTGGCTGAAACGAACGCCGATATGGTGGTCAGTTTCGTGCCCCCGCCCTTCGCGGCCGACTCGATCATGGAAGCCGCAGATGCAGGCATCAAAACCTGCGTGTGCATCGCGGACGGTTTGCCCACCAAGGACATGATCCTCGTCAAGCGTTACATGCGCCGCTACAAGGAAGAAAAGCGCATGCGCCTGATCGGGCCGAATTGCGCGGGCGTTATCACGCCGGGACAGGCGTTCGCGGGCCTCATGCCGCCGCATATCTACACGCCCGGTCGCGTCGGGATCGTCAGCCGCTCGGGCACTCTGGGCTACGAGGCGGCCAGCCAGATGAGCGAACGCGGGATCGGTGTAAGCTCTTCCATAGGCATTGGCGGCGATCCGATAAACGGAAGTTCTTTCAAAGACATAATGGAGCTTTTTGAGGCGGATGAGCAGACCGATGCCGTCGTGCTGGTCGGCGAGATCGGCGGCCCGCAGGAAGCCGAGGCGGCGGAATACATCCGCGACCACATGACCAAGCCGGTGGCGGCCTATATCGCAGGATTGTCCGCACCGAAAGGACGGCGCATGGGCCATGCGGGGGCTATCGTTCAGGCCTTCGGCGAATCCGCACAGGAAAAGGTCGACATCCTGAAACAGGCAGGCGTCGAGATCGTGCCGACACCCTCGGCATTCGGTGATGTTGTGGAAAAAATGGTCGCGTAGCCGGACCGGCCGAAAAACGGCACCGTCACACACGCGTCCCGGATTGTGGTCCGGGACGCTTTTTTCCTGCCGGGCGCACGGCCCAGGAGGCTCAGCTCTCTTTCGCAGCAGCCTGGTCTGCCAGCGCCTCGACCCGCGCGGCAATCTCGGCCATGCCATCCAGCAACGGGCGCGGCACAACCGGCACCTCAACACGGTCTGCTTCCGGCTGCGGCGCATTGCGCAGCTGATCGAGTTCCGCTTCTTTCTCGGACATCCTGTCCTGGGCCTCGCGCAGCTGGTCCTGCACGCCTGCGGTCTTGTCGGCCAGCATAAGTCCGGCCATCAGCAGCATACGGGTTTCCGGAATCCGGCCGATCTGGCTGGACAGCACACTGGCCTCTTCATCAAGCAGGCTCGCGGCGGCCTTGAGGTAGTGTTCTTCGCCTTCCTGACAGGCCACATCAAAGCTGCGGCCACCAATTTCGATCTCCACGTTAGGCATCACGCGTCCTCCTGTGCGGCACCGCCGTTCCGGGCCGCGTTGTCCAGAGCCGCACCGAGCGCGGACAGGATGGCATCCGCCTCTGCCCTGTCGGCGCTGCGTTCAGCGCGCAGCGCCTCCAGTTCGGCCATCATGGACTTGTTGATCAGATGCGGTTCTCCGACACCTGCAGAATTCGCGCCCCGCAGCGCTGCATTGTTGTCACGCAACTGCCTGTTGGCTCTGCGCAGCGACTGCAACTCGGTGTCCAGCCGCGCCATGGCCTGCGCATTCTGGTCGCGCAGATTGGCGACTTCCTCTTCCAGAGCAGAGCGGGTTGCACGCGCCGACTTCAGCCTTTCCTCAAGCTGCTCATTGGCAACCTTCTCGTCGTCCAGCGCCTGCTGCAGTGTCGCAAGTCCGGCAGTGTCCGCCGCGCTCTCGGTCTGCGCCTCCATCGCCTGACCCAGCCGGTCGAGCGCCCCGTTGATGCGGCTTTGCAGCTCCGCGATGTCGTTCAGGTCGTCGCTCATCTCTCTGCCCCCTTTTCTGTTTGCGGCATGGGCCTGCAGTCCAGCCTGGATCCCGGATTGTCCTCGCACGCGTTGCGAATCGGGCATGACCGGGTGTCTGGCGATTCTACTCAATGCCCTGCCAAATTGCGCCCCCCTTTGGCGGATCGCCTTGATCTTTGGAACATGACTGTTATGCAGCCGCTGACACTCTCCAAAATAAGGACCGCTCGCCTTGGATATCGCCGCCCTGCGCAAGGCCCATCCGGATCACTGGACGATGGCCACCGCCATTCGTGCCCTCACGCTGGATGCCGTGCATGCCGCCAATTCCGGTCACTCGGGCATGCCGATCGGCTGCGCCGATATCGCGACCGTGTTGTTCGACAAACATCTGAAATTCGACGCCTCCGCCCCCGACTGGCCCGACCGCGACCGGTTCATCCTGTCTGCCGGTCACGGCTCGATGCTGCTTTATGCGCTGCTGCATCTGACAGGCTACAAGGGCGTCACGATTGAAGAGATCCGCAACTTCCGGCAATGGGGGGCTGTCACGGCGGGCCATCCGGAGAACTTTCTGCATCCGGGCATCGAAACCACCACCGGACCGCTGGGTCAGGGGCTTGCCAACGCCGTCGGATTCGCGATTGCGGAAGAGTCGCTGCGCGCGCGCTTCGGCCGCAAGCTGGTTGATCACCACACCTACGTCATCGCAGGCGATGGCTGCCTTATGGAAGGCATAAGCCAGGAAGCGATCGGTCTGGCCGGCCGTCTTGGTCTTGGGCGGCTGATCGTTCTTTGGGACAACAACAACATCACGATCGACGGCACGGTCGAGCTTTCGGACCGCACCGATCAGGTGCGCCGTTTCCGCGCGTCGGGCTGGCAGGTGCTGGAATGCGACGGCCACGACCCAGAGGCGATTGACGCCGCACTGACGCAGGCCAAGCGCGGGCGCAGGCCAACCATGATCGCCTGCAAAACCCATATCGCACTTGGTCACGCGGCCCAGGGCACATCAAAGGGGCATGGCGCACTGACCGATCCCGACCAGCTGATCGACGCCAAAGAGGTTCATGGCTGGACGGCTGGTCCTTTTGAGGTGCCCGACGCGATCAAGACCGCCTGGGAGGATATCGGCCGTCGTGGCGCCTCCGCGCATGCGGACTGGCGCGCGCGCCTGGCCGACCACAGTGAACGACGTCGGGCCGAGTTTGCGCGCATCATGGCCGGTGATCCTGCAAAGCGTCTTTCGGCGCGCATTCGTGCGCTGAAAAAGCAAATCGCCGATGAAGCCCCCAAGGTGGCCACACGCAAATCAAGCGAGATGGTGCTTGAGATCGTCAATCCGATCATGACGGAGACCATCGGCGGCTCGGCGGACCTTTCGGGGTCAAACAACACCAGATCCGGCGACATGACGATATTCGACGAGGGCAACCGTCGTGGTCGCTACATCCATTATGGCATCCGGGAACACGGGATGGCCGCAGCCATGAACGGGATGGCCCTGCATGGCGGCATACGGCCCTATGGCGGCACGTTCATGTGCTTCACCGACTACGCCCGCCCGGCCATGCGCCTGGCGGCGCTGATGAAGGTGCCGACGGTGTTCGTCATGACCCATGACTCGATCGGTCTGGGTGAAGACGGCCCGACGCATCAGCCGGTGGAACATCTTGCGATCAGCCGCGCCACGCCCAACACGCGTGTCTTCCGCCCCTGTGACACGATCGAAACCGCCGAATGCTGGGAACTGGCGCTGACATCGAAGACGACGCCTTCCGTTCTGTCCCTGACCCGCCAGGGCGTGCCGACGCTGCGGCGTGAACACCGTCAGCGCAACCTTGTGCAACAGGGGGCGTATGTTCTGGCCGACGCGGAGCAGCGGCGGCAGGCCATCCTGCTTGCGACAGGCTCCGAGGTGGCCATCGCCATGGATGCGCGGGCGGCGCTTGAAGCCGAAGGCATCGGCACACGGGTCGTTTCGATGCCCTGTTTCGAACTGTTTGCCGATCAGGACGAGGCCTACCGCCGTCGCATCCTTCCCGGCGGCGCGGTACGCGTGGCAGTCGAGGCCGGTGTGCGTCAGGGCTGGGACCAGTGGCTTCTGGGCGAGCGCGGACGCGAGTCCAAGGCCGCTTTCGTAGGCATGTCCAGCTTTGGTGCCTCAGCGCCCGCGAACGTGCTCTATGAGAAATTCGGCATCACCGCCGAGGCTGTCGTGGCGGAAGTCAAGGCGCTGCTCTGAGGCGGATCTGCCCGGACCGGTGATCCCGGACCGTCGATCAGGACGACCCGGCTTCTGCGATCAGCCGTTCGCCCTCGGCGCGGCACACCTGGTCGCCCGTGGCGATGTTCATGCCCGGCGGGATGTCTATGGCCCGATCCCAGGCGACCGTGTTTCGCGTGTACAGCTGACAGGTCACAAGACCTTGCGCTGTCTGCACCTGAACGGGAACAGTTTCATATCTCTGCGGATTGATACACCCGGTCAATCCGATCGCCGCGACTGCCAGAATCGCTGCACCTCTGCCTGTCATGTCGGTCTCTGCCCTGCTCTTGTTTTGCGCAGATGGTGTTTAGACGGCGAACCGTACTGCGGCAATGCAATTCGGGGTCAACGGTGAAATGCCGCCGGCCACGGCCACGTTATCGCTACCATTGCACCGCAGGGGATTTTCACCTTTCCGGCGCGCCTGCGCATGGCTATGTAGCGCGCAAACCTGCGTTTGACTGCTCTCGGGAGATTGCTCATGACCATCACCGTCGGGATAAACGGCTTTGGCCGGATCGGCCGCTGCACTCTGGCCCATATCGCCACCTCGACGCGCAATGACATCCGCGTCACCAAGGTGAACGCGACAGGACCCCTGGAGACTGCGGCGCACCTTATGAAGTATGACAGCGTTCATGGACGGTTTCCCGCCGATATCAGCCTGGGCGAGGGAACAATGGATCTGGGCCGGGGCCCGATGCAGATGTTTTCGACCTACGATATGGCAGAGCTGGACTGGACCGGGGTCGACGTGGTTCTGGAATGTACCGGAAAATTCAACGACGGCGAAAAGGCCAAGACCCATCTCGACCGCGGCGCCGGCAAGGTGCTGCTGTCGGCACCGGGAAAAAATGTTGACCGTACAGTGGTTTATGGCGTGAACCACGACGCCCTGAAAACCGGGGAGAGGATGATCTCGAACGGCTCCTGCACCACCAATTGCTTGGCCCCGGTGGCCAAGGTGCTGCATGACGCGGTTGGCATCGAAAGCGGCCTGATGACCACGATCCATGCCTATACCGGGGATCAGCCCACGCTAGACCGGCGTCACAAGGATCTGTACCGCGCGCGGGCCGCGGCAATGTCGATGATCCCCACCACAACCGGCGCGGCCAAGGCGCTTGGTGAAGTGCTGCCCGATCTCAAGGGCAAGCTGGACGGGTCCGCCATCCGGGTGCCGACGCCCAACGTCTCTGCCGTGGACCTGAC
>JBCCHI010000116.1:0-11923 GCA_039028815.1 Pseudomonadota bacterium | reverse complement strand
GGACGGCCGGCGCGTGTGCCCAGAAGGTTCGCCTTCTGGCGCACGATCTGCACCACTCCGGCGCCAACGGTACCGAGCCCGGCGATGCCGAGACGCAAAGGTATGGTCATGGCGCGCACTCCGCTGTTAGGTCAGGTCGGAGGCGGGATATCCCGTTGCCTTCGGGCTTGCAACGTCGGTTTTCAGGGCGTTTCGCGAAAACCCCCTGGCACGGGGTGTCGCGACATACAGCGAACCACCAAAACGCCGCACGCGCTGCGTTTTCACCGCTGTATCGCTTTCAAGGGACAAGGCGTCTCAGCCGGTCTCTGCGACCACGGGACGCTGCGAAAGCCGGTTGCTGTCGTTCGCGTCGATGACGCTGCGCCTAAGAAGAGCGGCACGCGCCTGCAACGCGGCAACGCGCGCTTCGAATTCGGGCAGCAATTTGTCGTCGATCTGCGCGATACCCGGCGTCCCGGTGAGATCTTCAATCGGCAAAAGAGCAGGAAACTTCGCAGAACGGCTTTCACCGCTCAGCCGTTCATCAAGATCCGGAAAATCAGCGCAACCGGATCCCAGAACACTCAGCAAAAAAGCCCACAGGATTGGCCGGACGATCAAGCGGTGCACCCTCAAACCACGCGATGATTGACCCATTCTAGGTTCTGAGTGCACCAGCGGCAAGCCGGGTTTCGGCATTGCGCAGGTCGGGTCTTTTATATGAACAAATGTTCAGATAATCGTCGCGCATGGCGCGCACGCAAGGGTCTCACTCTGAAATAACCGGTCCCCGCATCCGGACTGTTGCGCAAAGCCTTTTTGCGCGGGACGGATTTGCGGCAGTGTCCATGCGCCAGATCGCGTCGCACGTTGGTGTGCAGGCCGGCGCGCTTTACAACTACACCCCGGACAAGCAGACATTGCTTTTCGATCTGATGCGACAACACATGGAAGAGTTGCTCGACGCGTGGCAAGACACCGTTCGACCCACGGACACCCCGCTGGAGCGGCTTAACGCATTCACCCGGTTTCACATCCGTTTTAATACGGCACGGCCCGAGGCGGTGTTCATATCCTACATGGAGCTTCGCAATCTCAAGCCCGAAAACTACGAAAAAATCAGCATGCTGCGCCGGCGCTATGAGACGGAGCTGGAAGCGATCCTTGCAGAGGGTGTGCAAACAGGCGTGTTTGCATTGACCGAACCGAGGCTGACGGCGATGGCGATCATAGCAATGCTCACGGGCGTAAACACATGGTTTCAGCCGGGTGGGCGGCTTTCTCTTGAGGAGGTTGAAGTGACGTATTGGAATATGGTGCGCCCGCTGGTGTCGGCGCCCGCACCTTCAGAGCGAGCGACATGAGCACCGCACAGGCGCAGCAAAGGGTGCTGGCCCGGGTTCAGGCCTCGCCCGGCCGGCGGGTGATCGGCGTCGGCGCGGTCGGCAGCCTTGGTGTGCTCATGCTGTTTGTTGCACTGACGCGTCCCCCGGCAGATGTCGCCTGGCAGGTGTTCCTGCTGGTTGCCGGGGCAGGGTCACTGTGGATGGCCGATACGATGCGACGCGCCACGGCGTTGTCCATCGACCTCACGCAGGAAGGATTGCGATGCAGCGATGGTGAAGTGATCGCGCCATTGGACCAGATCGAAAAGGTCGACCGGGGCATGTTCACTTTCAAGCCCTCCAACGGCTTTCTGCTGAAGCTGAATGTCGCGGGTACCGCGCGCTGGCGGCCGGGCCTGTGGTGGCGGCTGGGATCGCGGGTCGGCGTTGGCGGAGTCACACCGGCATCACAGTCAAAGGCCATGTCGGAGATGATCATGGTGCTCAAGGCCGACCAAGACGGATCAGTGGGCTGATATCGCGACGCGCCGGGCCTAGACGGACGAAACGCGCGTGCCGTGAAAGCCGCGCGTTCCGCAAACCGAGTGTATGTCAGGCCGCCAGCGCGCGGTCTCAGCAGTCCGAACAGTACAGGTTGGGTGAAAACCGAAGCGAGGTGAACACCCGTGTCTCGATCGGAATGTCGTTGCTGAACACGATGTCGAGCATGGGGACGTAGGTCGACACGGATTCAACCAGCACAACCGGCTCGCCATTGCTCATGATCGGCAACTTTTCGTGCCCGTCGGGGAATTCTCCGATGGCATGTGCGCCGAGTGAACCCACGCCGCGCACCTCCGACCACTGTGTTTCATAAGTGTCCGTGTCTGCGGCATATTCGATCACCGATACGCGCACCTGGTTCACGCCATCATCATTCGTGATCTGATCGTACAGCAACTGGACGTTGTCGATATAGGTCGTGTTGACCGGCAACTGCTCACGCGACAGCATATCGGCGATCGTGTAGGACGCCTTGTCGCGCACGCTTTGATAACGGTGGATTTCGAAGAACTCATAAGTGGCCACCATCGCCCAGATCAGCAGCGGCAAGGTGATTACGGTTTCCACCATAATCGAGCCGCGTACATCATCGCGAAACTCCGCGAGGCGGGCTTTCAGGAACGCCATTTTCACTGACAAAACCATGTTACGTGGGCTCCTGTACAAAGGCGGTGGTCGAGATGATTGCACCTTGTCCGCTGCCATCCACGATCAGACGTTCGCCCAGCAGCGCTGTCGGGAAGATCGGATCGTACTTGAGGCAGGCGCGCAGCAGCATGAGCTCGTTTGCCTGACCAGGTGCCACGTCGAGGACCGGCTCGCTCGTTTCGGCGCGATCGGTGCAATCCACGGACGTGTCCAGCGATGCGAATGTGCGAATGTCCGCCGGCGCCATTTCAAGCCTCAGTGACGTTTCGCAGTTCACGACCATCAAGGCGTTCTCGCATACCGCGGCCTTGATTTCGTCGTGAAGCACTTTGCCATCGTCCGACAATGTTCCTGTCCCAAGTCGAATATCGCGCACCGCCATGTCCATGCCGCGTTCCAGCATGGTCGAGCGCAGGGTCACGAAGCCAAGCTCGATCGACATGAACAGGAGCGCCATGTAAATCGGGAAGACCATCACGAACTCGATTGACGCATTGCCGTCTTCGTTACCGGCAAAACCTTTTACTTTATGAAACACGGCCTTGATCATTGGGTCAGCCTCAGGTTCTGCACGTTGGACGCAATTGCCGCGAAGGTTTCAGAGATACTGGCCTTGTCGGACGGGAAGTAGAAGTTCGTGCCCGTCACTGCATCGTATCCGGACGCGCATTGCTTCAACTGTGTCTCCGCGTGACCGCCAGCCGTAATTTCAAAGCCGATCGTGTAGATCACGATGTTGTTGTGGCCCTTCACGGCATCGCAGATGCTGTCCATCCGGGTGTCCTTGACGTCCGTGGTCTGGCGGTTGTTCCAATACTCGTTGTGCGGAGTCCAATCGCCGGTTTTCTCGCCGTAGTAACGCGGCGACATGAGCGCCCAGGCGTTTTCCCAGCGATAGCGGACCACCGTGTCGGTGGGTGCGGCCGGGATGACATCAACACCCTGCCGAAGCTCTGTCAGGCCGGTCGTCAGCGTCGCGAATTCCGCCGCCGACAAAAACTCGTTGTCGTCGATGTTGTAGTAGTCATTGTATGTCGGGCTGAACAGGAAGTGCGAGTCGACAGCGGCATCCGTGTAGTAGCAATCGAACCACGAGTTGCTGCAGTAGCTTTCGGCCCAGGAGTCGTAGTAGCGCACGCTCGGGTCATAGATGCTGACGCCATAGTCGAACTCCGTCGTGGTCGTGAAGACCTCGTAAAGATCAGAATCGAGCCCGCGATAGCTGCTTGTATCGGCGAAGAACATGGAAATGTCGTTCTTGCCGTCGCCCATCATGACGATCACCTTCTGGGTGTCCGGTTCGCTGTATGCGGCCGGAATATTGGAAAGCGACGGATTGACTTCGTAGCTTGTCACAGTGGTTCCGGTTGCAGGATCAACGTCGACCTGGGGCGTCTGCATGGCGCTCAGCACCGACGAAAACGCCGGGTCGAGCAGCGCCGCACCCCATTTCATGCCCAGATGCTGAGAGGTCGAGCCAGCCGCCTGAAGCGAGTCGATCTTGGTGTGAAGTTGGCTTTCACTGATCGAGTAGGGCAGAATGCGGAAGTACGGGTCTGTAAAGCAGCTGCGGTTATACGCCCAGCTGCTGCCTTCGGTGACCACGCCACCGTCGCCATCGAACAGTTCGTCCCTCCAGGAGGTGTAGACCTGCTGATCATACGCCGCGCCCGGGTTGATCGCAGTGGAACCGAAGTCGGAAGAACTGAAGCGCAGGCAGGTGGAATGATCATGCGTTTCGTTGACCGTCAGAGCCTCGTAGATACTGTCGTTCGGCGTCACACCCCAGCTGAACGGCACGACCGAGATCACGGCGTTGCCGGGATCCGAGTTCTGCAGGATCGCGGTCACAAATTCTTTCGCGGCCGACTGAACGGCGGTGAGCTTTGACCCCTGCATCGAGCCGGACACGTCCAGCACCAGCGAGATTTCCAGCTTGGGGATCGTGATCTCAGCAGTTGCTGCAGCCGCGGCATCCAGCGTATCGACGCCCGACAGCTTCATCAGGTACGTGTCGATCTGCATGTCTGCGGTTGCAGAGACCTTGGTCGAGTTCAGGGTCGAGGTGATGTCTTCGTCTTTGATCTCGTTGAGGTACTCCGACATGCCGTTCTTGGCGAAGTAATCCTCGACGATGCCGCGGATCTGCGCCTCGGTCTTTTCGGTCGGGGATCCGGCACCGGCCAGAACGGAGGCGTCGAGCGTCGCCTGAAGATGCGTGCGCTCCATCTCATGGCGCATCGTGTCGACACCAAGGCCGGCCATCACAAGCATAAACATCAAAATGAAAAGCGTTAGGATCGTGGCTGATCCATCTTCTTTTTTCCAAAATGCGGTCAGGGCGTGGCGAGAAACACTTGTTACTTTTGCAAGCTTAGGGCGGAACGCGAAGGTTGACGCCGAAGCCTTGGGATCTTTGTACATAATACACCTCGTTGGGCGGACTACGCCCGGTCGCAGAGACTGTCTTTCATAATGTATCGGTTTGGTATTGGGCCAAAATAAGGCCGAATAAGGGCTTCGTGCGCTGTATTGGAAGCCTCTGGAGAACGGAAAGGCCGCTCTGCCAAAATTGTTAATGAGTGGCGAACAATCTTTCGAATCAGGTGATCCCGGCCCATCGGGACCGACAAGAACTTCTCCGGGATGAGAGGCTTGTCTGGACAAACCGATGGCTTCGCTTAACGATGGCTTCGGGCGCGCTTGCTGAGGGAGATGGCGAGGGCGTGCCGAAAGACAGGGAGATCCAGAATGAATGCACCGATCAAGGAACCGAGCTTTCGTGAAAGCGTCGACCTTATGTTCAACCGCGCGGTAGCGCTGATGGATCTGCCGCCGGGGCTGGAGGAGAAAATCCGGGTTGTGAACGCCACCTATACGGTGCGTTTCGGCGTCCGCCTGCGCGGACAGATTTTCACCTTCACGGGCTACCGCAGTGTCCATTCCGAACACATGGAGCCGGTCAAGGGCGGCATACGCTATGCGCTGGCCGTCAATCAGGACGAGGTCGAGGCGCTGGCCGCACTGATGACTTACAAATGCGCCCTGGTCGAGGCGCCGTTCGGTGGGTCGAAAGGCGGACTGTGCCTTGATCCGCGTGAATGGGATGAGCACGAGCTTGAGGCGATAACGCGTCGTTTTGCCTATGAGCTGGCAAAGCGTGATCTGATCAATCCTTCGCAGAACGTACCTGCCCCCGACATGGGCACGGGAGAGCGCGAAATGGCCTGGATTGCGGATCAGTATCACCGGATGAATACAACCGACATCAATGCCAAGGCCTGTGTTACTGGCAAGCCCATCAACGCCGGGGGCATTCAGGGCCGGACCGAGGCCACGGGCCGCGGGGTGCAATACGCGTTGCAAGAGTTCTTCCGCCATGAAGACGACAAGGCCAAGGCCGGTTTGTCCGGAACGCTCGATGGCAAGCGTGTTATCGTGCAGGGCCTTGGAAATGTGGGATATCACGCGGCCAAGTTCCTGTCGGAAGAAAACGGCTGCAAGGTCATCGCGGTGATCGAGCGCGATGGCGGTATTCTGGATGAAAACGGGCTTGATGTCGAAGCGCTGCGCCACTGGATCGGTGGACATGGTGGCGTCGAAGGCTATCCGCAGGGCAAGTTCATTCGTGACGGGGCGAAGTATCTCGAACACGAATGTGACATCCTGATCCCCGCAGCGCTGGAGGCGGTGATCAACATGGGCAACGCCAACCGAATAAAGGCCCCGCTGATCATCGAGGCCGCAAACGGGCCGATCACGGCCGGTGCCGACGACGTTCTGCGCGAAAAGGGCTGCGTGATCATCCCTGACATGTATGCCAATGCCGGAGGCGTCACAGTGTCATACTTTGAATGGGTGAAGAACCTCAGCCACATCCGGTTCGGGCGCATGCAGCGGCGACAGGAAGAGGCGCGTCACCTGCTTCTGGTCGAGGAACTCGAACGGCTGTCCCGCGATCACGGGGTGGGCTGGACGATGTCACCGGGCTTCAAGGAGAGATACCTGAAGGGGGCAGACGAGCTGGAACTTGTCCGCTCGGGTCTGGATGACACGATGCGTACGGCCTACCAGCACATGCGCGAGGTCTGGCACGAGCGCGACAATGTAGAGGATCTGCGTACGGCGGCCTATCTGGTTTCCATTGGCAAGGTTGCGTCCAGCTACGGGGCGCTCGGGCTCTGATCCCGCTTGCGGAACAAACTGTGCCGTTTCGGGCGTGCGCGCGCGCGGAACGGCAGGCCCTGCCGGTTGTAAAACGCAAGACCGTTTTGGAAAGCGCGTAATGCTCAGGACGTCTGTCGTCATCTTTGGTCTTGCCTGTTGCATCGCCGCGCCGCTCTCGGCCCAGCAGCCGCTGACGGCCGAGGAAGCGTGTCAGCAGACCTCCAACATCGTGGCCACGGCGGTGTCGATGCGCGCAAAGGGATCAAGCGCCAAGCGTGTCACGCGCGTTCTGACAAAGGGCAGGCTCAAGGTGGGCGAGCGCTATACCCAGACAGTGGCACCGCTCGTGAACTGGGTCTTCACCATTGACGAGGCGATCATCGGCGCTGCGGGCGCGCCGCAAAACATCGGCGGCCAGTTTCATACGCAATGTCTCTCGCTTGCGCGTCCGGAGACGCAATAGCGTCTTGGCCTCAAGGCCTGTTCGGGTAGTATAGCGTTCCATGAGCCTGCCTCCCGGTTTCCTCGACGAGTTAAGATCACGCACATCCCTGGCCCAGGTGGTCGGTCGCAAAGTGACGTGGGATGCGCGGAAATCCAATCAGGGCAAAGGTGACTTCTGGGCGCCCTGTCCGTTCCATCAGGAAAAAACGGCATCGTTTCATGTGGATGACCGAAAGGGCTACTACTATTGCTTCGGATGCCAGGCCAAGGGCGACGCAATCTCATTTGTTCGTGAAACCGAAAATGTCGATTTCATCGAGGCGATCCAGATCCTTGCCGCGGAAGCCGGACTCACGATTCCGGAGCGCGATCCGCAGGCGCGTCAGAAAGCGGATCGTCATGCGCAGCTGTCAGACCTCATGGAAACGGCCACGCGCCACTTTCGTATGATGCTGAAATCCAGCGCGGGCACCGCCGCGCGGGACTATCTGACCGAACGCGGGCTTCCGCCAGAAGCGCAGGACCGGCTGGAACTGGGCTTTGCGCCCGATGAATGGCAGGGGTTGTGGGATCATCTCAAGGGCAGGGGTGTCGCGGATGATCTGATCCTGGATTGCGGTCTCGCAAAACCCAGTCAGAAGGGTGGCAAACCCTACGACACGTTCCGCAACCGGATCATGTTTCCGATCCGCGATGCGCGTGGCAGATGCATCGCCTTCGGCGGGCGCGCCATGAACCCGGCTGACGCCGCCAAGTACCTCAACAGTCCTGAAACAGAACTTTTTGACAAATCGCGCACGCTTTACAATCACGGACCTGCGCGCGAAGCGGCTGGCAAGAGCAAGACACTGATCGTCGCCGAGGGCTACATGGATGTCATCGCGCTGGCCGAGGCAGGTTTCACGGGTGCGGTTGCTCCTCTGGGGACCGCAGTTACCGAACACCAGTTGGCAATGCTCTGGCGGATCGCGGACGAACCGATCGTGGCGCTCGACGGCGATGCGGCGGGACTGCGCGCGGCGTACCGGGTCATTGACCTTGCGCTGCCGCGCCTCGAAGCCGGAAAATCCCTGCGTTTCGCCATGATGCCCGACGGGCAGGACCCGGACAGTCTTTTGAAACGGGCAGGACCGGTCGCCGTGCAGGAACTGCTGGACGCCGCCGTCCCGCTGGTGGATCTGCTGTGGCGGCGCGAAACCGAAGGCCGCCTGTTCGACAGCCCCGAACGCCGCGCCGCGCTGGACAAGGTGCTGCGCGAAAAGCTCATGCTGATCCGCGACCCGGGCCTCCGCCGGCACTATGGTCAGGCGGTCAAGGATCTGCGCTGGCATCTGTTTCGCCCGCAGCGGTCCGGTGCGCGACCGGCGGGCGCGCGGGCAAGGCAGGCTGTCGAGGGTCCCAGCCAGACACTTCTGCGCGCCCGAACCGGAGAGGTGCCCGGTCCGCATTTGCGCGAGGCCGTCATCCTCGCCACGATACTGCGCAATCCCGGTATCCTGACCGCTTTTGAGGCATCTCTCGAAGCCCTGGCGTGCGACGCACCGGGTCATGCGAAACTGCGTGATGCGATTTTGCGGTGCGGACGGGATGATCCTGCGACGCTCGAGTCTGCGGTTGCCGCAGAAGTGGGGCAGGATGTGGTTGAAAACCTCTTTGCCATGCCCCATCTGGCGGTGGTGCCCGCTGTGCGTCGCCCGGACGGTGATTCCATCGCGGAAATGACCGTGACCGACGAGCTGGGCAAGTTGGATGCCGACCGTGGACATGCAGCGGAAGTGGCCGAGGCGCAGGAAGACATCACCGGCTTTGCCGACGAAGCGGTGACGTGGCGACTTTCCGAGGCAACCCATGCCCGCCACCGGGCCTGGCAGGGTGCGCAGGACGACCAGGCGGAGTTTGACCGCGGCGATAACGGGGCGCAGGTCAATCGTGCGGAAAGGGACAGGTTGAACGCATTGCTGGAGCAGATCGACTATACGAAAGGGTCCGATCGGTAACGCTTTGCCACAGATCGTCATGAATACTAGGGTGCAGCCTTTGCGAATCATGTAATCGCGCTATTGATTCGTATGAGGGCCGAATCACCCACTCGATTTGGAGCAGGAGAGCTGTATGGCTGCCAAGGACACCGAAGACGATAAGCCGGAAGATCAGGAAGCTGAAATCTCGCTTGATATGAGTCAGGCGGCGGTGAAAAAGATGATTGCCGAGGCCCGGGAGAAGGGCTTTATCACCTATGATCAGCTGAACAAGGTCCTGCCGCCGGATCAGGTGTCGAGTGAACAGATCGAGGACGTGATGTCGATGCTGTCGGAGATGGGCATCAACATCATCGAAGACGAAGAGGTCGAGGACGAAGAGCAGAAGAGCACCGCGGTGGCCGAGATCGGCAAGCGGGGGGAAATCACGCTTGGGTCGGGCAAGGAGGAAAAGCTTGACCGGACGGACGACCCCGTGCGCATGTATCTGCGCGAGATGGGCAGTGTCGAACTGCTGAGCCGCGAGGGCGAGATCGCCATCGCCAAGCGCATCGAGGCGGGCCGCAACACGATGATCGCCGGGCTGTGCGAAAGCCCGCTGACCTTTCAGGCGATCACCATCTGGCGCGACGAACTGCTGGGCGAAGACATTCTGCTGCGCGACGTCATCGACCTTGAGACCACATTCGGCAATCAGATGGGCGAGGGCGAGGCCCCGGTGGTGGAGGCGGCGAACATGTCGACCGCGCCAGCCCCCCGCGCGGATGCCGAAAGCGAGCCGGAACTGGACGCCGACGGAAACCCCATTGTCAGCGAAGATGACGACGACGACGACGATCAGGCCAACATGAGCCTTGCAGCCATGGAGGCCGCGCTGAAGCCGCGCGTGCTGGAAACGCTGGATCGCATTGCCGAAGACTATGAATTGCTGTCCGACATGCAGGACAGCCGGATCTCGGCCACGCTGAACGAAGACGGCTCTTTCAGCGCGAAGCAGGAAGAAAAGTACCAGCAGCTGCGCTCTGAGATCGTCGAGCTGGTGAACGAGCTGCACCTGCACAACAACCGCATCGAGGCGCTGATCGACCAGCTTTACGGCATCAACCGGCGGATCATGTCGATCGACGGCGCCATGGTGAAGCTGGCCGATCAGGCGCGCATCAACCGGCGCGAGTTCATCGACGCCTATCGCGGGCGCGAACTGGACCCCAACTGGCTGGACGACATGGCCAAGAAGGACGGGCGCGGCTGGAAGATGTTCATGGAGCGCGCGCCCGAAAAGGTCGAGGAGCTGCGCTCTGACATGGCCCAGGTGGGCCAGTATGTCGGGCTTGATATCTCCGAGTTCCGCCGCATCGTCAGCCAGGTCCAGAAGGGCGAGAAAGAGGCCCGCCAGGCCAAAAAGGAAATGGTCGAGGCCAACCTGCGGCTGGTGATTTCCATCGCCAAGAAATACACGAACCGCGGCCTGCAATTCCTTGATCTTATTCAGGAAGGCAACATTGGCCTGATGAAGGCCGTGGACAAGTTCGAGTACCGGCGCGGCTACAAGTTCTCGACCTATGCGACGTGGTGGATCCGTCAGGCGATCACCCGCAGCATCGCTGATCAGGCGCGCACCATCCGCATCCCTGTGCACATGATCGAGACGATCAACAAGCTGGTGCGCACCGGCCGCCAGATGCTGCACGAAATCGGCCGCGAACCCACGCCGGAGGAACTGGCCGAAAAGCTGCAGATGCCGCTTGAGAAGGTCCGCAAGGTGATGAAGATCGCCAAGGAACCGATCAGCCTCGAGACGCCGATCGGTGACGAGGAAGACAGCCAGCTTGGCGACTTCATCGAGGACAAGAACGTCATCCTGCCGCTGGACAGCGCCATTCAGGACAACCTCAAGGAAACCACCACGCGGGTTCTGTCCTCTCTCACGCCGCGCGAAGAGCGCGTGCTGCGGATGCGTTTCGGCATCGGCATGAACACCGACCACACGCTGGAAGAGGTGGGCCAGCAGTTCAGCGTGACCCGCGAACGCATCCGCCAGATCGAGGCCAAGGCGCTGCGCAAACTGAAACACCCCAGCCGCAGCCGGAAGCTGCGGTCGTTCCTGGACCAGTGATCGCAGAGTGGTGATCCCAGGCCGGTGATCGCAGACCGGTGACCGGGTGAAACGACTGCCGGAGGCGTCCTTTCGGGGGCGCTTTTTCTTTATTCGCCCACCAGGCGCGGGTGTGGGCGCGGGTGTGGGCGATGGCCGGGTGCGGAAGCGGGTCGCAGAGCGTCTGTGCCGCGGTTTTGTACAAAATGTAGCAGGTTTTCCGGGGCGTAAGTGCAAATTGTACAAAACGAAACCGGCCTGTTCGGCGCACCGCGCGCGGCGCTCAGAGACCGTAAACCGGCAGCGCACGCCCTGTTCATACGCGCCGGGCCCGATGCAGCACGCGGCGTGCGGGTAAACAGACCGCGCGGTGCCCCCGGTCCTGCGTGCGGCACCGTCTAAAGCCTTTCGCCTTACCCCCGAAACACCAGCCAAAGGCGAGCGGCACGCAGCATAGGGACACTGCACCGCGTTACGCGACACTCTGCGGTTCAGGTGTATCGCGAAACGCTTCAGCGCCGGGGGGCACAGGCCAGCCACCACAGGCCAGTCACAAGAGGCCGCATCCTCCGCAAACCGGGCGCGCCCCCTGTTCGGACCCCGGCTCCGGCCCCTCGCAAAAAAACCGCAGCGCGAGAGGCTGGCCCCTCGCAGGATCGCCCCGCGCGGGGGTCAGGCCGGGTGGTGGTGCGGGTGCGCGTAGTGCAGACCGGGCGACG
>JBCCHI010000115.1:0-12119 GCA_039028815.1 Pseudomonadota bacterium | reverse complement strand
CTGGCCGCCGACAAGGGTGCCACGGTCATTGCCATGGAAATGGTGCCGCGCATCAGCCGGGCGCAGAAGATGGACGCGTTGTCGTCGATGGCCAATATCGCGGGCTATCGCGCGGTGATCGAGGCGGGCAACAATTTCGGTCGCTTCTTCACCGGTCAGGTGACCGCGGCGGGCAAGGTGCCTCCGGCGCGGGTGCTGGTGATCGGTGCGGGCGTGGCGGGGCTGGCCGCGATCGGCACCTCGACCTCGCTGGGGGCGATCACCTATGCCTTCGACGTGCGTCCCGAAGTGGCCGAGCAGATCGAATCGATGGGCGCCGAGTTCGTGTTTCTCGATTTCGACGAGACACAGCAGGACGGCGCCGCGACCGGCGGCTATGCCGCGCCCTCCAGCCCGGAGTTCCAGGCCAAGCAGCTGGAAAAATTCCGCGAGATGGCCCCCGACATCGACATCGTGATCACCACCGCGCTGATCCCCAACCGCGACGCGCCGGTTCTTTGGACCGCAGACATGGTCGGGATGATGAAGCCGGGGTCGGTCATTGTCGATCTGGCCGCAGAGAAGGGCGGCAATTGCGAACTGACCGTCCGGGACGAGCGCATCGTCACCGACAATGGCGTGGTGATCATCGGCTACACCGATTTTCCCAGCCGCATGGCCACGCAGGCCAGCACGCTTTATGCCACGAACATCCGCCACATGATGGCCGATCTGACACCCGACAAGGACGGCAGGCCGGTTCATGACATGGAAGATGACGTGATCCGGGGCGCCACCGTCACCCATGACGGGGCTGTCACCTATCCGCCCCCCCCGCCCAAGATCGCGGCCATCGCGCGTCAGGACAGGAAACCCGAGCCGCCAAAGGAGCTGACGCCGGAAGAGAAAAAGGCCCGCGATCTGGCCGCCTTCCGCAAGCAGACGCAGACCCAGGTGGGTCTTCTGGCCGCGGGCGGCGCGCTGGTGCTGCTGGTGGGGCTGGTGGCGCCGGCCAGCTTCATGCAGCATTTCATCGTGTTCGTGCTGTCCGTCTTCGTCGGGTTCCAGGTGATCTGGAACGTGGCGCACAGCCTGCACACGCCGCTCATGGCGGTCACGAACGCGATTTCGTCGATCATCATTCTGGGCGCGCTCATTCAGATCGGGTCGAGTTCGATCCTGATCACGCTGCTGGCCGCGCTGGCGGTGTTCATGGCCGCCATCAACATCTTTGGCGGTTTTCTCGTGACACGGCGCATGCTTGCCATGTTCCAGAAATCGTAAGGAGGCCGGACCCATGGAATTCGGATTCACGATTGCGGCCTATGCGGTCGCGGCGGTGCTGTTCATCCTGTCGCTGGGCGGTCTGAGCGGTCAGGAAAGCGCCAAGCGCGCCGTCTGGTACGGAATCGCCGGCATGGCGATCGCCGTTCTGGCAACGCTCATCGGGCCGGGCGCCGGGCTGGGCATCGTCTCGGTCATCCTGATCGCGCTTGGCGCGGGCGTCGGCTATCAGCTGGCCACCCGGGTGCAGATGACGCAGATGCCCGAGCTTGTGGCGATCATGCATTCGCTGGTCGGTCTGGCGGCGGTCTTCGTGGGCTTCAATGCCGATATAATGATCAACATCATCCAGGGGACGTTTGCCGACAACGGCATGACCATGGGCGCTGCGGGCGAGGACGGCAATCTGGTGCGCCTGCCCGCAGACATCTATGACGGGTTGTCCGCCTTCGGTCAGCTCATCGCCAAGAAAACCCCGGTCGAAATCACCATTCTGCGGGTCGAGCTGGTGCTGGGGATCTGGATCGGGGCGGTGACGTTCACCGGCTCTGTCGTGGCCTATGGCAAGCTGTCGGGCGCCTCCAGCCTGCTGCCGTTCAAGATTGACACGTCCGCCCAGCAACTGCCGGGCGGGCACCTGCTGAACGCGGCGGCGGCGGCGCTGTCGGTGGTGTTGCTGTTCATGTATCTGGGCGGCGCGGGCAGCTGGACACTGGTGCTGCTGACGCTTCTGGCGCTGTTTATCGGCTATCATCTGATCATGGGCATCGGCGGCGCCGACATGCCGGTCGTGGTCTCGATGCTGAACAGCTATTCGGGCTGGGCGGCGGCCGCGATCGGGTTCAGCCTGGGCAACGATCTTCTGATCGTGGTCGGCGCGCTGGTCGGCTCGTCCGGCGCCATCCTCAGCTACATCATGTGCAAGGCGATGAACCGGTCCTTTGTCAGCGTGATCCTGGGCGGCTTTGGCGGCCCGGCGGGCGAGCAGCAGGCGGTCGAGGGCGAGCAGGTGGCGATTGACGCCGATGGCGTGGCGGCCGCGCTGAACGACGCCGACAGCGTGATCATCGTGCCGGGCTACGGCATGGCGGTCGCGCAGGCCCAGCAGGCGGTGAGCGAGCTGACAAGCAAGCTGCGGGCGCAGGGCAAGTCGGTGCGCTTTGCCATCCATCCGGTCGCGGGACGTCTGCCGGGGCACATGAACGTGCTTCTGGCCGAGGCGAAGGTGCCCTATGACATCGTTCTGGAAATGGACGAGATCAACGAGGATTTCCCCGACACCGACGTGGTGATCGTCATCGGCTCGAACGACATTGTGAACCCGGCGGCACAGGATGATCCCAACTCGCCCATTGCCGGGATGCCGGTGCTGGAGGTCTGGAAAGCCAAGCAGGTCTTTGTCTCCAAGCGGGGGCAGGGCACCGGTTATTCCGGGATCGAGAACCCGCTCTTTTACAAGGAGAACACGCGCATGTTCTATGGCGATGCCAAGGACAGCGTGAGTGCCCTGCTGGGCCGGGTGGACTGATCCGGGCGCAGGCCCGCCCGGGCTGCGGTGCGTGCGAGGGGCCAGCCCCTCGCGCTGCACGATCCTGCGAGGGGTCAGGCGCGGTTCCGTCGGCGGTGCGCGGTCTGCTGTCATGAGGGCGGCAGCGTGTCGCGACGATCGGTGGTTCAGGTTTGTTGCAAACCTCATTAGAAGCGGAGCATCGGACACTTGGTCATCATCCGCCTCTGCCATCGCGCCCACTGCCCCGGTCTGACGGTCACGATGCCTGTGACTGTATCTGTGCCCGTATCTGCGACTGTGCCTGGCCGTCGGCGGGCCGTTTCATGACCGGCATTCCCGACCATCCGCTGCGCTACGACCTGGCCAATGAACTGCATGCCCGGCCCTTTGCCACGGTCGAGGCGCCGTCCTCGGTGCTGTTTCTGGCGATCAAGCGGCTTGACGGGGCCACGGTGCGCGACCCCGAGGCCGATCTGGCGCATCTGACCGATCTGCTCGACCGGTTTGGCGCGGCGCATCCCAGGCCCGGCGCCTCGCATTACGCCGGCGCACTGGGCCGCCACCGGATCAAATGGGAAAGCCACACGGAGTTCATTACCTACACCGCCTATCGCGACGGGATCGGCCGGCGGCCGTTCGACCCGGCCGAGTTCGAGGTGTTTCCCGCCGACTGGCTGTCCCGCGCGCCGGGGCATCTGCTGACATCGGCCCATATCCGGGTCGACCGGATGACGCCCGAGGCCGAGATTGCGCGCGAGATCGCAGAGCTGTTCGTGGCCGAAAGCGTCGCCGTTGCGCGCGTGCTGGACGAGGCCGCGGTGATCGCCGGGGATTTCCGCATCGACCCGGCCGGGCATCTGCGGTTTCTGGTGCATGCCTCGGACACGGTGGGGTCGCGCCGCCTGGGCCGGATCGTGGCGCGGCTCTGCGAGATCGAAAGCTACAAGGCGCTGTCGATGCTCGGCTTTGCCCGCGCCCGCACGCTCATGCCGCGGATCGGCGCGCTCGATCATCAGCTCAGCCATCTGGTGGGCGACCTGCCCGGCGGCGACGTGCCCCCGCACCGGATGCTCGACGATCTGCTCAACATCTCGTCCGAGCTTGAAAGCATGATCGCCCGCGCATCGCACCGGTTCAGCGCGACGGCAGCCTATGAGCAGATCGTCAAGGAACGCATCGCGGTGCTGCGCGAAGAGCGCTTCGAAGGCCGCCAGACCTTTGGCGAGTTCATGTCGCGGCGCTACGACCCGGCAATGCGCACCGTGCGCGCGACCCAGTCCCGGCTTGACACGATGGCCGCGCGCACCACGCGGGCCGGCGAGCTGCTGCGCACCCGTGTCGATGTCGACCGCAGCGCCCAGAACCAGGCGCTGCTTCAGAGCATGAACCGGCGCGCGGACATGCAGCTGCGCCTGCAGCGCACGGTCGAGGGGCTCTCGGTGGTGGCGATCAGCTATTACGCCGTCTCGCTGGTTGCCTATCTGCTTTATCCGCTGTCGGGCACCACCGGGCAGCCGGTGCAGATGCTGACCGCGCTGGCCACCTTGCCGGTTGTGGTGATCGTCTGGTGGATCATCCGGCGCATCCGCAGCCATCTCGACTGACCCGCCGCCGCCTCACCGGCTGGACGGCGGCACCGCCCCGGCGTAGCCTCCCCGGACCGCCACCGCCAGACAGGACCGACCGTGCCCGTTCCAGACCGCCTTCGCCCTGCTGCCCTGGCCGCCCTTGTGGTGCTGCTGTCCCAGCCCGCAATGGCGCAGCGGTGCCGACAGGCGCTTGCGCTCGGGCTCGATGTCTCGCTCTCCGTCAACCCGGCCGATTTCTCGCTGCAACGCGGCGGCCTGGCGCGCGCGCTGATCGACCCCGAGGTGATGGCCGCCATCCTGATCGCGCCCGACGACGTGGTGGAACTGGCGATCTTCGAATGGAGCGGACAATACGACCAGGCGCTGCTGGTCGACTGGACCCCGATCCGCAGCCGCGCCGATCTGGAACGGATCGCCGGCGTGCTGCTGGACACGCCCCAGATCGAGCGCACCGGCCGCACCGCGATCGGCGCGGCAATGCGCTACGGCGCCGAGCTTCTTCGCGACCGCGCCCGCTGCGGCACGCAGACGCTCGACCTGTCCGGCGACGGCCCCAACAACAACGGCGCGCCGCCCGAACGGGTGCGCGCAGAACTGCGTGCGCAGGGCATCATCGTGAACGGTCTTGCGATCGAAACCCCGGACAGCACGACCGAAGGAGAGACCGCGCCGCGCGCCCGGTTGCGGGGCTATTACGAAGCCCGCGTTATCACCGGCGCCTCGGCCTTCGTCGAAACGGTGTTCGGCTTCGAAAACTTCGAGGCGGCCATGAAACGCAAGCTCCTGCGCGAACTGATCCCGGCGGTGGCACAGCGCTGACGCCGCAGCCGGGTGGTGCCGGCCTGACCGCATGACATCCCGTCCGGCACCCGATCTCCCCGCACGCCGTCTCCCTGCGCAAGATACGCGCGGGTCCGCTGTGCGCCGCGCGCCCCACGCGCCTCACACATGCAATCCGGGCGCGCGCCCCCGGTTCGGCCCCTGCCTTCATCTTTCCTGAAATACGCCCGGGGAGCGCGAGGGGCTGGCCCCTCGCAAGATGATGCAGCGCGAGGGGCTGGCCCCGCGCAAAAAACCGCAGCGCGAGGGGCTGGCCCCTTGCAGGACCGTGCAGCGCGAGCGGCTGGCCTCCCGCAGGATCACGCCGCGCGCCGGCACAGGTCGCGGTCAGAACGCCTCCGGCCGGGTTTCGCGCGCCATGTGGTCCAGCACCGCGTTGATCAGCGCCGCTTCTTTGCCGTCGGGATAAAAGCTGCGCGCGACATCCACGAATTCCGAAATCACCACCCGGGGCGGCGCGGTGTCGTCCAGCAGCTCGGCCCCCGCGGCGCGCAGCACCGCGCGCAATGTCGGGTCGATCCGCGCGATCGGCCATTTCGCCACCAGCGCCCGGTCGATCATCTGGTCAATCCGCGCCTGCCAGCTGACCGCCTGCTCCAGCAGAGCGGCAAAAAGATCGCTGTCGCCCTCGGCCATGTCCACCCCGTCCTCGATCTCCGCGCCAAAGCGGTGATCCAGAAACTCGCGCTTCACCCGGTCCAGCCCGTGGCCCGACTGCTCCATCTGAAACAGCGCCTGCACCGCATAAAGCCGCGCCGCCGCGCGCATCCTGCGTTTCTGGTTGCCCGACAGCGCGCTCATGCGGTCGGTGTGCCGGACGGATCACCGGCCAGCCGCGTGCCGCCGGGCTGAAACCCCACATCCGTGCGCGCCCCGCCCCAGCGGCGCGCCAGCGCCACCAGATGCAGCGCCGCCGCCGCCGCCCCGCCGCCCTTGTTCATCTGCGCCGGATCGGCACGCACCACCGCCTGATCGCGGTTTTCCACCGTCAGGATGCCGTTGCCGATGCGCACGCCCTGCAACCCCAGCAGGGTCAGCCCGCGTGAACTGTCGTTGCAGACCGTCTCGTAATGCGTGGTCTCGCCCCGGATCACACAGCCCAGCGCCACAAAGCCGTCAAAGTCGCGCATCCGCGCCGCCATGCCGATTGCGGTGGGCACTTCCAGCGCGCCGGGCACCTCCACCAGTTCCTCTGCCGCGCCGGTCGCCCTGATTTCGGCCCTGGCCCCGGCAATCAGCATATCGGCGATGTCGCGGTAAAACGGAGCCACCACGATCAGCAGTGCCGCGGGCCGCTCCAGCACCGGGCGGGGCAGGGCGTATTCGGTCTCAGCCATCGGCAGTGTCCTCGCTCAGCGGGCGTGTCCCGACAATCGTGATCGCATAGGCATCCAGCCCCAGATACCGGGTGTCGGGGCTGTCGGTCAGCAGGATCAGTTCACGCACCCCCATGCGCGACATGATCTGAGAGCCCAGACCGGTCTGCTTGATCACGCGCGGCCCGTCCTCGTCATCGGTCTCGCCCGCAAGGCTGGGGCGGGGCTGACGGAACAGAAAGACCGCACCGCGCCCCTCCTGCGCGATGATCTCCATGGCGCGCGGCAGTTTGCCGTTGGGCCCCGAGCCGAGACGCTCCAGCCCGATGCCCAGCACGTCCTCCAGCGCGTTCAGCGCATGGGTGCGCACCAGAACCGGCGCGCCGTCGGTGATGTCGCCCTTGCACAGCACCACATGCTCGGTGCCGGTGATCTCGTCGGCAAAGATCCGCATGTCCCAGTCCCCGCCATGCGCCGAAGACACCTGTTCGCGCCGCGTCTCGCGTACCAGATTGTCATGCTTGTGGCGATAGGCGATGAGATCGGAAATCGTACCGATTTTCAGACCGTGCTGGCGGGCGAACACCGCCAGATCGGGCAGCCGCGCCATGCTGCCATCCTGCTTCATGATCTCGCAGATCACGCCCGACGGGTTCAGACCGGCCAGCCGGGCAATGTCGACCGCCGCCTCGGTATGTCCCGCGCGCACCAGAACGCCACCGGTCCGCGCCTTCAGCGGAAAGATATGGCCGGGCGTGGCGATATGGGCCTCGGTGTTCTGTTCGTTGATCGCGGTCCGGATCGTCAGCGCCCGGTCCGCCGCCGAGATGCCGGTGCTCACCCCTTCGCGGGCCTCGATGCTGACGGTAAAGGCGGTTTCGTGCCGCGACGAATTGTTGACCGCCATCATCGGCAAGCCCAGCCGGTCGATCCGCTCTGCGGTCATCGGCAGACAGATCAGGCCGCGGCCATGCGTGGCCATGAAGTTCACCACCTCCGGCGTCGCAAACTCGGCCGCGATCACCAGATCGCCCTCGTTCTCGCGGTCCTCGTGATCGACCAGGATGAACATCCGCCCCGCCCGCGCCTCGGCGATGATCTCTTCGATCGGGGCAATCTGCGCGCTCAATCCGGCTTCGACCGGTCCGGGCGTTTCATAGACGGGGCTTTCGGACATCACACTGCCTGTAGTCTGGGCCTGTAGTCTGGGCCTTTATTCTGGGCTTCTGCCGTCTACCGCAGGGCGAAGATGATGACCAGAGGCAAAGGCCCGCGACACAATGCGCCAGCGGGGGGACTTCCCCTTGTTGGGCGGTGAAGTTGTGTTAGAGTGCGCACACGATCAGTGGGTGCTGAACACAGGGTGCACGCGTCATGCCGTCTTCCGGGCGTACCGTTCTTATCAATACAGCCGTCGGATTTGCGCTGGCTGCAGTGTTCGTGGCGCTTCTGCTGTGGTTCAACATTGCCGGACTGGCGCACCGGATCGCCGCCGTCAGCAAGGGGTGGGTGATGCTTTTGCCGCTCTGGGCCATGTTCGGCGGGCTGTTCACCTGCATCCAGATCGTTCTGGCCGGGCTGAAGGACGATGATGACGACGATGACGGCCCGCGCGGCGGACATCGCGACCGCCGTCTGACCCGCGACCCGGTGGCGATTCACATCCGCGCCGATCAGCAGCGCGGCGATTTCTGGACCAGACGCTGACCCGGCGACAGCTGCGGACAGGCCAGACCCGTGAAAGCCGGCCCGTGAAAGCCGGCCCGGAACAGATGGCCCGGAAAAGCCGGCGCATGACAACCGGCGCATCATGACATCCGGACCATGACAACCGGCTCAGGGCCTGCTCTGCGCCCTCCGGCAGAACCTCTCCGGCATGGCGGTCACGGGCACCCGGCCTCCGCCTCCGCCTCTGGCCCGCAGTCTGCGCCGCGCGCTCTGTTGATCCTTTGGTGATCACTCATCCGGGCAATCCACCCCGACTCACGTCGTCTCTCCAGACATTCCCAGAGACGCTCCCGGAGACACTCGCGGAGACGCTTCCGGAAACACGCGCAGACGGGCAGCCCGGAGACCGGTGCAGGGATCGGCCGCGACCGGCCGGACTCGTCCGCAATTGCCACCACACGGGCCGCCAAACGGGCCGCGAAGTTTTGTACAATTTGTACACAGCCCCCGAAAAACTTGCTGCATTTTGTACAAAACAGGCGTGGCGGGCCCGCACGCAACCGTTTGGTTCTCTCATTCCCGAGGACCTGTATCTACAGGTGGGCGCCAGATAAACGGACCACGGCCCGCACAGAGCCAGCTCCCTCGGAATTGCTTAAGGCCACCGGAATGCAACCGTTCACGGGAAGGGCAGAACCCGCCACGCACCAGACATAGGCGCAACGCCCCTCCGCGGCAAGAGAACGATGGCACAGCCGGCCTTGCGGGCGCAGGGTGCCGATGATCAGCTTGAATGTTCGCGAAATGTTCGTATGCTGACCGCATGGATGATCCGATCGTTTCGCTGGCCACTGCGGACCAGAATTTTCTTCCAGGTCAACAGCTTGCAAGGGGCGTGTGCCGGCATTTGCGCAGCCTCGACTTCGCCTGTCTTGCCGAATTCACGCCCGAACGCGGCAAGCGCGTGGATGTGATCGCGCTTGGCCCCAAAGGCGAAATCTGGGTCGTCGAATGCAAGTCCAGCCGCGCCGATTTCACCTCTGACGCCAAATGGCAGGGCTATATCGAATGGTGCGACCGGTATTTCTGGGCAGTGGATGCCGACTTTCCCACACGGCTGCTGCCAGAAGACAGCGGCTTGATCCTGGCCGATTTCTACGATGCTCAGATTGTGCGTATGGGCACAGAAACCCGTCTGTCCTCGTCCCGGCGCACAGCTCTGATCCGGCGTTTCGCCCGCGCCGCCGCCCTGCGTCTGCAGATGCTGAAAGACCCGGCGCCCGAGTGATCAGGCCCCCCGCCGCGCCTGCGCAGTCTTGGCGGCGGCCATAATTTCTTCAGCTATTTCAAGTGCTTCTTCGGGTTCGAAGTCCATCGGGATCTCGACGCTATCCGCCTCCACAAAGAGGCGCACCATGCCCTTGTCGGTCGGCCCGATCTGCAAATTGGCAGAGATGTCGCGTTCGGTGTTGATGCTCATCGCATGTCTCTTTGCTTCCGGCACCATCGCCTGCGCCGACCCGCAGCTACCGAATGCGGCGTCGCTTGACAAGGCATGCGGGCCATCGCGAAGGCCCGCCTGACGTCTACATCGTGATCCGCAACAGCCAGGTCAGGCTGATCGCGGCAATCAGCACACCGCCCATCACGTGAAGACCGGCCGAGAGACGGCGGATGTCATCACCAGCCAGCGCGCCAAAGGCGGTCGCGCGGCGCGCGGCAACGCCGGACCAGGCCACCAGCAGATTGAACCCCGCAGTGCCCAGACCCATCGTCAGAACCGCAAGGCACCCAATCCAGAAGACATCAAACCTGAGCGCGATTGCGAGAAGAAAAAGCGCTCCAGTACAAGGTCTTAGCGCGATGCTGCCGATCAGCGCGGCCGATTCCCTGACCCCGGACAGCGTCTTCGTCTGCTCCAGGCTTGGTCCGTGGGCATGTCCACAACAGGTCGGTTTTTTCTGCCGCCAGAGCCGGACGCCACGCAACACCAGCCAGGCCCCGATGGCCGCGATGGCGGCATAACTCGCCGAGGCCAGCCAGGTGTCTGCCAGATCCCCCAACTGTCGCGTGCCCATCCCGAACACCAGCGCAAGCGCGCCGATCAGAAGGATCGCAGACAAGGCCTGCGCAAGGCTGGACAGGATCGTCAGCACCGTCATCCGCCGCAGCGTCGCACCAGAGGCCAGCGCCGCCCCCCCCAACAGCACCTTGCCATGCCCCGGCCCAAGCGCATGCACGAACCCGTAAGCCGCTGTTGCAGAACACAAAACAAAGATCGCAGCAGGGTCGCCGCGCTGCACGGCCCGCAACGCACGGGCCATCATGTCCTGAAAATCCCGCTGTGCCGCGACGGCCCAGGACAGGATCTCGGCCCAGGGCGCAAACCGCCACAAGAGCAACGCCGCCACCGCGATCACCGCGACCGGGATCAACGCCCTCAACTGCATCGCAGCCAGACCTCGTCCGAGAACAGGCGGCCGACATTTTCCTGTTCCGGCATTTCCTCGCGCGACAGTTTCGCCAGTTGATCCTGCAGCTTTGCAGAGGCCGCGTCGGCCACAAAGGGCACCGTGTCCGCAGAACACCCCGCATGCGAAACATCCGATTGTCCGATGATCGTATAGGCATAGTAGTAGGTCGGATCATAAAGGCGCAGCACGGCCTCGTCCTTGATTTCAAGGGGCGTTTGAAGCGGCAGATCGAAAGCCACGGAAATCTGTTCGTTCTCCATCCACGCCACACTGTCCACAGGGCGTGTCAGCGCAATGCCCTGATCCTGCATTTCCAGGTAGGTGTCGCCGGGATAATCCGGCGCCCAGTCGGTTTCCCCGGCTACGATGGCCGCGTGATCGGCTGCGTTCAACTGCCCGTCGCCATCGATGTCGAGGTCGAGAATATCAAACAAAGTCAACGTCGTAAACGCATCATAGGTCCAGGTGATCCGCAGCGAAACCAGCCGTCCGTCCGTGTCAAACTCAAACCCGGCCTGTGCATCCACGAAGACATGCGGATGCGCAGCGGCGGAGGTCACGCCTTGCAGACACGACAGCAGGACAACCAGGGCAAAAACACGTCGCATACCCGTTCGTGGCACGGTTACAGACAGTCGGCAAGCGCCTGCGCGAGATTCCGCAAAAGCTGCGGATAAAGGTCCTGACCCGGCGTCAGATCCGACCCGAGCGGGTCAAGAACACCGGTGTTCGCGTCCGTGCCGTCAAGCACGGTCTGCACGAGGCTTGGGTTGAACTGCGGTTCGGCCAGAACGCAATCAATGCCTTCGCTCTGCACCCGCTGCTGAATCTCGGCCACCCGGGCAGGGCTTGGATCGGTTGCGTCGCCCAGCGAAATCGCACCGGCGGCGGGAAAGTCGAAATCGCTTTCGAAATACTGGTAAGCATCGTGAAACACGATGAAATTCTTGCCCCGCGCCGGTTCGAGCAGTCCGGACAGTTCCGTTTTCAGATCGTCCAGATCCTCGCGGGCGGCTGACGCATTGGCAAAGTAAGTGCCGGCGTTGTCAGGGTCCGCGGCGGACAACTGTGCCGCGATGACGTTGAGCCAGGCCGCAGCATTGTCCGGCGACAGCCAGGCATGCGGATCATGGTCCCCGTGCCCGTGGTCGTCATGTCCGTGCTCATCATGCCCGTGCTCATCGTGATCGTCATGATCATCGGCCTTGGCGTGCTCTTCGTCGCCGTGGTCGTCGTGCCCGTGCTCGTCATGCCCGTGCTCGTCATGATCGTGGTCATCATGCCCGTGCTCATCGTGATCGTCATGATCATCGGCCTTGGCGTGCTCTTCGTCGCCATGGTCGTCATGCCCGTGCTCGTCATGATCGTGGTCATCATGCCCGTGCTCATCGTGATCATGCGCCTCGAACAGCGCGTTCTCACGAAAGTCCAGCAGGGTCGTTCCCTCTGCATCCAGCAG
>JBCCHI010000114.1:0-12189 GCA_039028815.1 Pseudomonadota bacterium | reverse complement strand
GTGGTGAGCCGTGCAGGATTCGAACCTGCGACCCACTGATTAAAAGTCAGTTGCTCTACCAACTGAGCTAACGGCCCACATCGGCGCGTTGTAGGAATGTGGCTTTTCCGGGTCAAGCCAATTTTGGGCGTGCAGATGGCGATTTCCGTTGCATCTGCTGGATTTGCGTCGCTTGCCCATTTATATGCGCCGACATGGCGTGTGATCCTGAGACAGGACTGGCATTCATGAAGATGCACGGGTTGGGGAACGACTTTGTCGTCTTCGATGCACGCGTCCGACCGGTGACTGTTACAGCCGCGCTTGCACGGGCTTTGGGCGACCGTCACAGGGGCATCGGTTTTGATCAGCTGGCCCTGATCGAGACCTGGCAAGACAGTGTGCGGTTGAGGTTTTGGAATGCGGATGGGTCAATCTCTGCCGCGTGCGGGAACGCGACCCGCTGTATTGCCCGCCACATCATGCAGGAAACCGGTCAGAGCGAACTGCTGCTTGCAACCGACCGGGGCGTTCTGCGGGCGCGTGATGCCGGCGACGGGCTGACGTCGGTCAACATGGGTGTCCCTCAGCTGAACTGGCAGGACGTCCCGTTGAGCGAAGAGGTTGACACGCTGGAGTTGCCGATGGAAGGCGCGCCCGTTGCCACGGGCATGGGGAACCCGCATTGCACTTTCTTTGTCGACAATGCAGAAAAAGTGGCCCTTGAACAGTTCGGGCCGCGCTACGAACACCACCCCCTCTACCCGGAGCGCACGAATGTGCAGGTCGCGACGGTTCTTGCACCTGACCGGATCCGCGTGCGCGTCTGGGAACGCGGGACAGGTATCACACGTGCATCCGGTTCGTCGTCCTGTGCGGTGGTTGTCGCCGCGGCACGGCGCGGGATGACGGGACGCAGCGTTGTCGTTGAACTGGACGGAGGCGACTTGCAGATCAACTGGCGCGAAGATGGCGTCTGGATGACCGGGGCCACGACTCATGTGTGCGATGGCCGTCTGACGTCAGAGTTTCTGGAATCCTTGTCATGACCGACCCGGCGTCTCCTCCTGTCTTCAGCACACTCGGATGCCGTCTGAACGCCTACGAAACGGAGGCGATGAAAGAGATGGCGGGATCTGCCGGGCTGCAAAACACGGTCGTCGTCAACACATGCGCGGTCACGGCGGAAGCGGTGCGCAAGGCGCGTCAGGACATTCGCCGGTTGCGTCGTGCGCATCCTGGGGCAAGGCTGATTGTGACCGGCTGCGCGGCGCAGACCGAACCTGAAACCTTCAGGTCCATGACCGAAGTGGACGCCGTTCTCGGCAATGCCAGCAAGATGAATCCTGAAACATGGAAGGGGCTTGCCGCCGACTTCATCGGCGCGACGGAGTCGCCAAAAGTGGATGACATCATGTCGGTCAGGGAAACCGCGAACCATCTGATCGACGGGTTTGGCACGCGGAGCAGGGCCTATGTTCAGGTGCAGAACGGATGTGATCACCGTTGCACCTTTTGCATTATTCCGTTCGGCCGCGGAAACTCGCGCTCGGTTCCGGCAGGCATCGTGGTCGATCAGATAAAGCGGCTTGTCGGGAGAGGGTACAACGAGGTGGTGCTGACAGGCGTTGATCTGACAAGCTGGGGCGCCGATCTGCCGGGAACGCCAAAGCTGGGAGAGCTGGTTCGGCGGATCCTCAGACTGGTGCCCGATCTGCCCCGCCTGCGCATCAGTTCGATTGATTCAATAGAGGTCGATCCCGCGCTGATGGAAGCGATCGCGACAGAATCGCGCCTCATGCCGCATTTGCACCTGAGTTTGCAGCATGGCGATGACCTGATCCTGAAGCGCATGAAGCGCAGGCATCTCCGGGATGATGCCATCCGGTTCACGGAAGACGCCCGCGCCCTGCGGCCGGACATGACATTTGGCGCTGACATCATCGCGGGGTTCCCGACCGAAACGCCCGAGATGTTCGATAACTCGCTGCGGCTCGTGGACGAATGCAATCTGACCTGGCTGCATGTATTCCCCTACTCTCCAAGACAGGGCACGCCCGCCGCGCGGATGCCGCAGGTCGCGGGCCATGATGTGCGTGCACGCGCGGCGCGCTTGCGCGAAAAAGGCGCGGCCCGGGTCGCGCTGCATCTGTCCGAACAGATAGGCCGTGTGCACGCCGTGCTTATGGAGAATCCCCGCGTGGGACGCACTGAAACCTTTGCGTTGGTGCGCTATTGCGAAGATCAGCCGGAAGGCGAGGTTGTGGCGTCCGCCATCAAAGGAAAGGACGACACCGCTCTGATCGCGACCTGACCCGAAGCCGTCCCGGTTGTCGGTCTTGTCGGTTCAGAAGCTGTAGCTGATGCCGAAATTCAGGGCATGCGTCGTCAAGTCTGTCGAAAGCTTGCCCGGTGTCTGACCCGGAGTGCCCTGGTCCGCGTCGATGGTGATATCATTGTCTGACCAGGTGATCTGGTATTCGCCGAACAGCGCCCAGGACTGGTTGATGTCGTACTTCATTCCGGCGATGCCGCGCAGGGCCAGCCCGGTGGATTCGAAGTCATAGGTTCTGCTTTGAGCGCCCACGACGAGCGTGTCCACATGCGGAACAGCAATACCGATGCCGCCGCCGATATAGGGCGTGAAACTCCCCTTGAGGGCGGCACCTGGCCAGCGCTTCATCACGTTGGCTGTAAAGATGTTGTGACCATCGGAGAGTTCAAAGCGCGAAAGCCCGATCGAGGCAGCCTCAGAATCGGGCATGTAGGCTTTGGCATGAGTTCCCTCGATTCCGAATCCGATGTTGTTTTGTGTCCACCACATCGCGCGCCCTCCGTAATAGAACGGCGCTTCGAAAGAACGTCCTTCCCAGTCTATACTGCGGCTGAACGGCGTACCATCCGGCAGACTGCCGCTGGCTGTACTGTCCTGGACACCCTGAATGCCAAGATAGAAACTCAGCTCGAACTCTGCCCAGGCCGGCTGAGCCAGCGCGGACAAAGCGAGCACAGAGACGAGGGGAATGCGTGACACGCTCAAATCCCTTTGTTGTTCGGTGTTATGGCGCGTTTACAATTGGTGGGCCACAGAGACAAGCGCGACAGATGCGCGCCCGGAAGAATTCACCGCAATGTTCTCTGGACGCAACTGTCCGCCGGCGCTATTTACAGCGGAACAAGGAAAACGATCTGCAACCGGGCCTTTGGGTCCGGTGGCTGCGTTTCTTAGAAAACTGGAGAATTTTTGTGTCCCACGCAGATGATCACGCAGGCACCCGCAGAGACTTTATCTATTACGCGACAGCCGGCACGGGGACAGTCGCGGTCGGGGCTGCCGTCTGGCCACTCGTCAACCAGATGAACCCGTCTGCGGATGTGCAGGCCCTCAGCTCTATCCGGGTCGATGTGGGCGGTGTTGAGCCCGGTACGCAGCTGACGGTGAAGTTTCTGGGCAAGCCCGTTTTTCTTCGTCGGCGCACCGAGGAAGAGATCGTGGCAGCTCGCGACACGGATCTGTCTGAATTGCCTGACAATAATGCGCGAAATGCGAACGCACCGGGTGCCGACGGCGCCGACGAAAACCGCGCACTGGACGACTCGGGCGACTGGCTGGTGATGATTGGCGTGTGTACGCATCTGGGATGCGTGCCGCTGGGCAATGCAGGTGATTACTCAATTGACGGCATCGGGGGCTGGTTCTGCCCGTGCCATGGATCGCACTACGATACGAGCGGTCGCATCCGTAAGGGCCCGGCTCCCGAGAACCTGCCGGTCCCGACCGCAGTCTTCGTCGACGAAACAACAGTACAACTGGGATAGAAGGAATCTGTCATGGGTGGAATTCCTCACGACCATTACGAACCGAAATCCGGGTTTGAGAAGTGGCTTCACAGTCGTCTGCCAATTGTCAGCCTGGCCTACGACACGTTGATGATCCCAACCCCCAAGAATCTGAACTGGATGTGGATATGGGGTATTGTGCTGGTCTTTTGCCTGGTGCTTCAGATTGTCACCGGCATTGTTCTGGTGATGCACTACACGCCTCATGTGGATTTGGCGTTCGCCTCAATCGAACACATCATGCGCAACGTGAACGGCGGGCATATGCTGCGATATCTGCATATGAACGGGGCGTCGCTGTTTTTCTTCGCGGTTTACATGCATATCTTCCGGGGGCTTTACTACGGCTCCTACAAGGCGCCGCGGGAAATCACATGGATCGTAGGTATGTTGATTTACCTGCTCATGATGGGCACAGCCTTTATGGGGTATGTGCTGCCATGGGGTCAGATGTCATTCTGGGGCGCGACGGTGATCACCGGTCTGTTCGGCGCGATTCCGTTCATTGGCGAGCCGATCCAGACATGGCTTCTTGGCGGCCCGGCGGTCGACAACGCGACGCTGAACCGCTTTTTCTCGCTGCATTATCTGCTGCCATTTGTCATTGCGGCACTGGTCGCGGTGCATATCTGGGCGTTCCATACAACCGGCAACAACAATCCCACCGGGGTTGAGGTGCGGCGGACTTCGAAGGAAGAGGCAGAGCGGGATACTTTGCCATTCTGGCCGTATTTTGTGATCAAGGATCTGTTCGCGCTGGCCATCATCCTCGTTGTCTTTTTCGCGATTGTGGGCTTTATGCCCAACTATCTCGGACACCCGGACAACTATGTCGAGGCAAACGCGCTGGCGACGCCTGCGCATATCGTGCCCGAATGGTATTTCCTGCCCTTCTACGCCATCCTGCGTGCGTTCACAGACGATGTCTGGGTGGTTATGCTGGCAAGCTGGGTCACCGGTGGCATTGTCGACGCCAAGTTCTTCGGGGTTCTGGCCATGTTCGGCGCGATTGCCATAATGGCTCTGGTGCCCTGGCTCGACACATCCATGGTCCGGTCGGGCCGATACCGTCCGAAGTTCAAGATCTTCTTCTGGATTTTTGTCGTGAACTTCGTGATGCTCACATGGGTTGGCGCACGCCCGGCAGAGGGCATCTACCCGATGATCTCACTGATCGGCTCGGCGTACTGGTTTGCCTTCTTCCTGATTATTCTGCCCTTGCTCGGGATCATCGAGAAACCCACACCTCAGCCGGGAACGATTGAAGAGGACTTCAAGGACCACTACGGCAAATCTGGCGCACAGCAGGCGGGGTCCGCCGGCGTTGCGGAACCGGCCGAGTAAAGGACAAGAGCGATGTTCAAGAAACTAGCGATCAGTACGCTCACTGTGGCCACCATTGCGTCCGGCAGTGCCTATGCTGCGGGCGGCGAAGGCGAAGTGAAAAACGTTCACTTTTCCTTCGAAGGGCCATTTGGCCGGTTTGACCAGGCGCAATTGCAGCGTGGTCTGCAAGTCTACACCGAAATCTGCTCTGCGTGTCACGGTCTGCGCTATGTTCCGTTGCGCACGCTGGGCGACTCTGGCGGGCCGCACTTTTCGGAAGATGAAGTGCGCGCATATGCTGAACAGAACTTTGAGGTGTTTGACCAGACACTGCTTGACGGTGAAGGGGATTGGCGGCCTGCGACGCCGAATGATCACTTTCCCGCAGTCACATCCGCCGGTGCACCCGATCTCAGCCTTATGGCCAAAGCCCGCGCCGGATTTCATGGTCCGGCTGGCACGGGGTTGAACCAGCTTTTCAAAGGCATGGGTGGTCCGGAGTACATCTATTCGCTTCTCACCAGTTATACAGGTGAAGACAAAGAGGAAGCGGGTTCGATCTTTTATGAAAACAAGGCGTTCCCCGGGGGATGGATCTCTATGGCGCCGGTTCTCTATGGCGAAGACGTTGAGTTCGCTGACGGATCGCCCAATGACATTTCGAGTATCGCAAAGGACGTTGCGGCCTTCCTAATGTGGAGCGCCGAACCCAAGATGATGGATCGCAAGCAAGCGGGATTCGCCGGCGTTGTTCTTCTGACTCTGCTCGCTGCCTTGCTGTATCTGACCAACAAGCGCCTCTGGGCACCGGTCAAGTCCCGCGAAAAGTCTATGCCGGCAGAGTAGGGACCTTACAGTCAGTTGCGAAAAGCACCTTGAACAGACCCCGTGAGGTGCGGGGTCTTTTTCTGTTTGCGACCAGAGTCAGCGCGGCGGCGGGTGTGTCGCGGTGTTGTAAGCTCTCCAATCGACGATCTCGGGGTAGCGGGTTTTCCGCCAGTTGCGCACGCGAACGTTCATGATACGCCGCCACAGCGGCGGTATCATCGCCGCAACCGTCATCACCGGATACCCGTAGGGAAGTTGTGGTGCGTCTTCGTCCGCGTAGTTTTGCAAAAGCGGAAAGCGGCGGCTTGGCTTGTAGTGATGATCGGAGTGGCGCTGCAGGTTGATCAAAAGCCAGTTCGACGCTTTCTGTGATGCATTCCAGCTGTGGTGTGGGCGGACATGTTCATACTTTCCGTCGCCCAGATGCTTTCGCGTCAGCCCATAGTGTTCGACGTAGTTCACCAGTTCGAGTTGCCAGATCGCGATAAACGCCTGCCAAAGAAACAGCGCAAGGCCGATCCACCCTCCAAGAAGAACCGCAAGGGTCACGAAAAAGGCCTGCAATCCCCAGTAAATCCAGAACGGATTGGCGCGGGCATACCAGGGGTTTCCCTTTCGGGCTTGCAGCGCGGCCTCGGCCCGGAAGGCCGAGACGTAACACTCCGGCAGCACGCGCGCAAAGAACCGAAAGAAGCCTTCGTTGTAGCGCGCGGTCACCGGATCCTTCGGGGTGCCGACGTAACGGTGATGCACCAGAAGATGCTCTGACCTGAAATGCGAGTACATCACCATCGCCAGAAGCACATCGGCCATACGGCGCTCTGTTCGGCTTTTCTGGTGCATCAACTCGTGTGCGAAGTTGATTCCGATCGTGCCGGATATGACGCCCATACCAAAAAACAACCCGATGGTTTCCAGGGGTTTCAGATGTGCATCGCCTGGCCCGGTCGCATACCAGATCATCCAGAACAGCAAGCCGAACTGGAGGGGGGCCCAGATCAGTGTAACCGCAGTGTAGATCGTGAGATGTGCGTCACCTGTATCCGGGTTCATGTTGTCCTGTTCCGTACCAAGAACCAGGTCAAGCATGGCAAACAAGTACCACGTCACAAGCGGCAGAAGCAGCACTGTCCAGCCGCCCACAAGCGCGCTGGTGATCGCAACCGGAACAAGCAGCAAAGCAGCCCAGAACGGCGCGGCTCGGCGCCAGTTCAGAGCAACGCTTTCAGCCAGAAATTCTGACATGTGCCATTCCTTGCGTGTTCACACGGCATCAACATGACAAATCTTGCAGTTCACTTGCCGCCAAGTCAAAAACCTTGCGCATGACCGTTGGCAATTGTGCCCGCTGAAACGCACTGCCGGGTACGAATTGTCCCACATCGGCGCAGGCCTCAACAGGAACCTGTGCCACGAAGACACGCAATCGAAGGTGGAAGTGCGTGAACGTGTGGCGTGCCTCCGCCCCTGTATCGTGCCATGCCGTCTTGATCGGCGGGGCGGGCGTGGGCGCCTCGTTCCAGTCGCTGCCCGGCCACCCCAGCATTCCGCCCAGCAAACCGGTCTGCGGCCTGCGTTCCAGCAACCATGCGCCGTCGGCACGCTGGGCGACATATGCGATGCCATGCCGGACCGGCTTGGACTTTTTGGGTATCTTTGCTGGAAGTTGCGCCTGTGTGCCGGAACGTCTCGCTCTGCACGGGCTCAGCCAGGGGCAGATGCCACAGGCGGGCGATTTCGGCGTGCAGATCGTCGCGCCAAGGTCCATCACCGCCTGAGCGTAGTCGCCCGGACGGCCTTGCGGCGTCAGTGACGCTGCGTGTTCGGTCAGCTCTGGTTTGGCCGCGGGCAGCGGCGTGTGCACCTCATACAGACGCGCCATTACCCGTTCGACATTCCCGTCCACAACGGTCGTGGGCCGACCAAACGCAATCGCGGCAATCGCAGCGGCGGTATACGGGCCGATCCCTGGAAGTTCCTGCAGTTTGTCAGACGTGTCCGGGAACACTCCGTCATGTGAGTCGACTATGGTGCGCGCGCATTTCAGCAGGTTGCGGGCACGCGCGTAGTATCCCAAACCCGCCCATTCCCCCATCACCGCATCATCGTCAGCGGCGGCCAGGTCACCGACTGAAGGCCAAAGGGACATGAATCGTTCAAAGTAGCCCCGGACTGCGGCTACGGTTGTCTGTTGCAGCATAATTTCACTGATCCAGACCGCATAAGGATCGGGCCGGATCCCCCGTGCAACCTCTTCCGGGGGAACCCGCCAGGGTAAATCTCGTGCATGTGTGTCGTACCAGTCCAAAAGACGCGTCGACATCTGTAACTCACACATGATTTACTTTCGCCCGGCCTCTTTCGACTGACATCCTCTGTCCTGATCGTTAAGTTAGGGCGTATCGCGATTGGGATCACCTGCCGTATGCGAAAAAGTACCACAAGAGGTTTCAGGCACGGAGCGTCGCTGATCGCACCGCACGTCAGACAGGTATCTGAATCGCGCGGTTTCGCGGTCAGCCGTGTTTTGACGCATTGGGCAGAAGTCGCAGGCGACGATCTTGCCTCCGTGACGCGCCCGGTCAGGGTGTCGCACACACGTCATGCATTTGGCGCGACATTGACCCTTCTGACCTCTGGCACCCAGGCCCCACTGGTCGAGATGCAGAAAGAGGCGCTGCGCGCGCGTGTGAACGCGGTCTACGGGTACAATGCGATTGCGCGTATTGTCGTCACCCAGACCGCGCCCGAAGGATTTGCGAACGGTCAGATTGAGTTTGAGTCGCCCCAGGAGGACAAACCGCAGGTTCAGCCGGACGACGACACCCCGACCGACGCGGCGCGCCGTCTGGCCGGGCCGATCGGTGATCCTGGCCTGCGAACCGCGCTGGAACGTTTGGGATCGCGCATACTGACGCAATCAAACACAGAACAAGAGAAGGTCGAGACATGAACAGGACAATTATTTCGGCTGTTGTTATTCTGGCGCTTGCCGCAGGTGGTGCAATCTGGCTCATGCAAAGATCGCAAGCGCCGTCAGAGGCAATTGACGCTGCGGTCGCCCCCGACGCCGTGGATCAGAACATCGACACGTCTTCAATCGTCGAGATGACGATGGGCTCTGACGACTCGCCGGTGACCATTGTCGAGTATGCATCGTTCACCTGTCCGCATTGTGCACGGTTTCACGAAGAACAGTTCAAGCAGTTGAAGGCCGACTACATCGACACTGGCAAGGTGCATTTCATCTACCGTGACGTCTATTTCGATCGCTTCGGTCTATGGGCCGCCATGATCGCCCGTTGTGCCGGCCCCGAACGGTTCTTTGGCATTTCAGACATTCTGTATGCCGAGCAAAGCGACTGGATCGGGTCGGGGCAGGACCCGGTGGAGGTTTCGAACAATCTGCGTCGCATCGGACGGGTCGCCGGCCTGGATGAAGCGCAGCTTGAGGCCTGCCTGTCTGATGCCGACAAAGCCAGGACGCTGACGGCATGGTATCAGAAGAATGCCGAAGCAGATGACGTCAACTCGACTCCGACACTCATCATCAACGGACAGAAGCACAGCAACATGTCCTACAGCCAGTTGAAGGAACTGCTCGACGGTTTGCTTCAGGGATGACACAGCCACCGCTTGCGGGTCTGAAGGTCATCGAGCTTGCCCGCATCCTCGCGGGCCCCTGGGCGGGTCAGACGCTTTCTGATCTGGGCGCAGACGTCACCAAGATCGAAAGCGCATCCGGCGACGACACCCGAAACTGGGGGCCTCCGTTTATCGCGCGCGACGAGGATCGAAGCGCTGCGTACTTTCATGGATGCAATCGCGGCAAGCGCAGTGTTGTCATTGATATCAAATCCCCCGACGGGCAGGAGAAGCTGCGCGCGATGGCGCAGGATGCGGATGTTCTGATCGAGAACTTCAAAGTCGGCGGACTGAAAAAGTATGGCCTGGACTATGACACCCTGTCTGCCGGGAACCCGCGATTGATCTACTGTTCGATCACCGGGTTTGGCCAGACAGGTCCATATGCGCACAGACCAGGTTACGACTATATCATTCAGGGCATGTCGGGTTTGATGTCGATCACCGGCACGCCAGAGGGCCAGCCGCTGAAAACCGGCGTGGCGGTCACGGACCTGTTCACCGGGCTTTATGCCGCAACCGCAATCCTGTCTGCCGTGTATGCGCGCCAGACAACCGGGACGGGACAACATATCGACATGTCGCTTCTGGATTGCGCCGTCGCGATGAACGCCAATCAGGCGATGAACTATCTGTCCACCGGAACGCCGCCGGGCCGTCTGGGCAATGTTCATCCAAATCTCGCTCCGTATCAGGTGTTTGACTGCAGCGACGGACACATGATTGTCGCGGTTGGAAATGACACCCAGTTTGTTCGGTTTTGCGCCTTGCTCGGCTGTCCTGACCTCGCCGAGAGGGATGAATTCAGAACCAATCCTGCGCGTGTCGAGAACCGTGCGGACCTCACCGATCGCCTGTCGCAGCGCACGCGCGGGTTCACGTGCGAACAGCTGCTTTCCGCGTGCGAGGCATCCGGTGTTCCCGCGGGGCCCATCAACGACATGGAAGAGGTATTCAACGATCCGCAGGTGAAGGCCCGCGGCCTGCAGATCGCACCCGGAAACGTGCCGGGTGTCCGCACGCCGATCCGTTTTTCAGAGTCCGAGCTTTCGCTTGCGCGCCCCTCCCCGGTTCTCGGGGAGGACACCTGAGAGTCTACAGGCCAAGTCTTGCAAGAAACCGGTCGATCTCTGACCAGTCAGGGATTTGCATGCGCACCGGCAGTGTCAGGACTTTTTGCCGGAACTCGGGCGGCAGGCGGACGGCGTCCTTTTCTGTTGTCACCAGCTGTGCCCCCAAAAGCGCCGCCTCGTTTTCAAGTCGCGTCACAAGCGTTTGTGTCAGCGGTTGATGGTCTTCCAGCGCCTCGGCGCGTGCGATGTCCGCACCGAGGCGACGCAGAGTCGAAAAAAACTTTTCCGGATGGCCGATTCCGGCAAAGGCCATCACGCGCAGGCCGGTCCAGTCCATTCCGGTCTGAAGCGGTTCCAGCGATGCCCTGACCCACGGTACGTTGATGCATGTCCCCCAAAGGTCACCGAAGTGTCTTTGTGCCGCGTCACCTCCGACGGAGATCAGAAGATCGGCGCGCGACAGACCCCGGGCGACCGGTTCGCGCAAGGGACCGGACGGGATGGAGCGTCCGTTTCCAAAACCCTGCCCGGCATCCACGATCACGATCGACAGATCCTTGGCCACATCCGGGTTTTGGTGCCCGTCGTCCATGATGATCGCATCGACACCGGAAGAGACGGCAAGCCGCGCCGTCGCGGCTCTGTCGCGTCCGACCCAGGTCCGCGTGAACGCGGCAACAAGAAGCGGTTCATCTCCGACGTCACCGGGCGTGTGACGCCTTTCGCGCACTTCGGTCGGGTCCGTTGCAGTTCCGCCGTAACCGCGTGAAATGACAGCAGGGCGCCGCCCGCGTGCCTGCAGGTGCTGCACAAGAGAAATCACAGCGGGTGTCTTTCCCGTTCCGCCCGCATTGAGGTTCCCCACACAGATCACCGGCACCTCAGCGCGAAACCTGGGCGGTCTGGCCACGCGACGCGCGGTTGCAAAAGCATAAGCTGCCCCAAGAGGCGTCAGCACATGAGCCATGAACCCAGGAGCGTCAGGCGGATTGTACCAGTAGCCGGGAGCCTTCATCAGGGTCTGGCCCTCGTCTCCAGCTTATCGAGAACGCGTTCGACGATCCTGTCTGTCAGACTCGCCCCACGAGAGGCCACTTCCCACGCCGCGTGCGCCATTACCGCCGATTGATGCGGCGGAATCAGGCGTTTGACCGCATCGGCGAGACCACGGGCCGAGTTCACGCGACGTGCCGCCCCGGCTTCTGTGTACCGCGCGTAGGTCTGAGAGAACCGCCCTGTGCCAGGCCCATGCAGAATCGCGGAACCGTGCGCTGCCGGTTCGTTGGGGTCGCTGCCCGGCCCCCTGGGTTCAAGCGAGCTCCCCATGAATGCGATCGGCGCAATGCGATACCACAATCCAAGCTCGCCGGGAACATCCGCCAGAATGACCTGCGTGGCCTCGTCCGGCAGGTCGCCGTCAGACCAGCGCAAATGGTGAAAGCCACTCGCCCGGATCGCGGTCAGGCAGCGTTCTGCCTCGGGCTCGTTCGCGGGTGAG
>JBCCHI010000113.1:0-12759 GCA_039028815.1 Pseudomonadota bacterium | reverse complement strand
TAGGATTTCAGGATCTTCTTGACCGGATTGGGCGCAGCGAGATCCTCCAGCAGATCGACCACCGCGTCCGGCTCTCGCGCGTAGAGCAGCGGAAAGGTCCGGTAGTGGCAGCTGATCTCGCCGTCGATCAGACCCGCAGGCAGTGTGTCGCGCCCGCCGCCAAGCCCGTGAATGACCAGAGGCAGCGCCACCTGATCCAGCCACGGGTCGAGCGACTGGCAGACCAGCTCGGGCAGGGGGTCGTCGCGGACCGACAGGGCGTAGTCTAGAAACCGTTCGCCGAAACGCCGGGGGCACTTGTAAAAGAAGAAGCCCGCATTGAAGTAGAGATAGCGCCGCCAGAATTCATCCGGGTAGCGGGGGTCAAGCGTGCTTTCGAAGTCCAGGCCGAACCTGTCGTACAATGCTTTCCACGTCGTCGAGTAGCCGGGGCCGTAAAGCTGGATCTCGGGCCAGGTGTTCTCGCGCCGCAGGGAGGCGGTGGGCCGGTCGAAATCGAACGGCACCCGCGTCAGATCTCCGGCAATCAGCGTGTCGGTGTCGAAAAACACGAAAGGCTGACCCTCGGGCAGGGCAAAGAGCGCCTCGATCTTGTTGCCGTTCGGATAGCGGCCCCCGAAATGGTGCGAGTCAAAGGGTATGATCTCTGCGCCCATCCCCTCTAGCAGGTCAACCACGTCGCGGCGCATCCGCGGATCGCCGGACCAGAGCGGGCCGGGCTGTGGCTCCAGCACCAGAAGCCGGCCCGCGAACTCCGGCGCGCGGGCGCGCACGGAGGCGGCAAACAGCACGGCCTCGTACTGCAATCGGCCCGACTGACCGATCACAAAGACATTATAGGCTTGGTTTTTACGGCGACGTGCGGCCATAGTCCTGCCTGAAGAGTGCTGTGTCCGGCCTGCGCACGCTGTCGGACCAAGGATCGGGCGAAGGCGGAATAAAGGCCATGACAGCTGTGCGGGACATCCTGGGTTTTCTGCTCTATCCGCCGGATCCGGCGGATCCGTGCTTAAACTGCGACATCTAAACCATATATTGGACGCGTAGATAAGGGAGATATTGATGAACAGCCTGGAGGCGCAAATTCGTGACAGCCAGTCAACGGTGGAAGCGGCACAGTCCCGGATTGACAATCTGACCCGCCGTATCGAGGCCGCGCGCAGCAAGATTTCTCAGGGCGAGGATGCCAGCCTCGATATCGAAAACGCCACGCTTGACGATGTGCACGCCCATACCGAGGTGATGAACGCCAACATCGCCGAGCTGATCATGGGGCTCGATGACATCACGGCGGCGTTTTCAAAGGATTTCGACGAAATGCGCGGCAAGACCGGCTGGGAAAGTCTTGTCGGTATCTTCAGTTCCGCCAGGTCGGACGCCATGCGGCAGGATCGGATTCGCACCGCCAGCATTGATGACAAGTTGCAGGACCTGATCGCCAAATCCGATGTGATCGTGACGTTGCTAGAGGGCCAGCTGGCCACGCTGGAGGACCACAAAACCCGGGTCCAGCAGAACCTGACCGAGACGCTGGACGAACGCGAGGCGACCGTGAGCGCGCTGGAAGACCTGCGCGCCCGCATTGCCGCGCTTGATCCCGACATTATTGCGCTGGAAACGAAAATTGCGAACGAAACCGACGCGGCGGCGCGCACAGCGCTGGAAACCGAACTGGCCGACCTGAGCACGCGGCACAACGAGATGGTGCAGAACGAACAGGTGACGCTGGCCAAGAGCCAGACGCTGGAGCGCTATATCGACAAGGGAAAGTCCTGGGTGGACAGCCTGCAAAACCAGGCGGCGACGCAACTGGTGCTGATCAACAAGCTGCAAACCGACACCAAGCAGCGCGTGGTGCTGTACGATGCGCTGACCAAGTCGCTGAAAACAGCGCAACAGCAGGATGTGGCCCATCGCATCAACGAAATAGGTGTGCAGACCGACCAGGAGGCGCAGCAGGCCATGGCCGGTATCGGGGCGGCCACCAATCAGCGGATGGCCGACATGCTGGAGGCGCATGAGGATCACATGGTTTTTGCCCGCGACGTGCTGGAGGCCAAGGCCAAGGCGGACGAGCGGTTTGCGCGCCGCTTTCAGAAGATCGTCGAGAAGCATGACAAGAATCTCTACGGGGCCTGAATGGGTGTGAAGAGCCCCGCGCGTCCCGCGGGTGCGTCCTGCGTGGTCTTCAACTCGGCGCGGTGTGTGGCACCGCGGCCCGGGCGACCGCTTTCGGGCGGTGCCGGGAGGGCCTGTGCTTTGGCTGTGCCGTGTCTGCCGTGTCTGCCGGGGGTGGCGGATCGGGCCGCATGGTCAGAAGATCAGACGCCTCGGCAACGGCGGGCGGTCCCGCCACCGGCAGCGACTTGTGACGTGATCACGCGGCAGGTTCTGTCTGCCCCTGTCCGGTGCGCCGCGATGTGCGGGCGTCAGAGGGGGCGGGCCACGGGTCACGGGGGCCTCCGGTTGCCCGGGCGCGCGGCATGACCCCGTCGGCGCCTCCTCCTGCGCAGGATCAGTCGGCGCTGACCGATACCTTTGCGTCCTGCCGGTACTTTGCGACGTTCGAGCGGATCACGGCGCATCTGTTGCGCGTGGCATCGGTGATGCAGGCCGATGGCGACCTGTCGCGCCCCGAGATCGAGGCGCTGTCGGGATATGTGCAGGGCCTGTCCTATTCCTTCCGGGCGCTTTCGATGAAGTATCTTCTGGCGGGACGCGATACGGGGCAGTTTTTCGGGTCGCTCTCGCTGGACGCCGCGGGCAGCGGTTTTCCGTTGCACAGCGAGTTTCTGGTCATGGCCAACGACGCCGCACAGGCGGCGCGGCATCTGCGTGATCTGCCCGGACCCGAGACGCTCCGGCGCGAGATGGTCGAACAGATCATTTCGGAACGCGAGATCCCCACACGGCTGCAATTTGCGCTGTCGCAGCGGTTCTATTACGAGGAGCTTGAGCGCGGACACCTGTTCTGGGCGCAGAACGACCCGGAACTGGTGTGGCTCTCGGGGCTGGAAGAGCGCCGGCGCTACCTGCTGCACTGGGCGGTCTACGACAGCCAGGTCAATCTGCCCACGCTGTATCTGATGGAGGTCGAGGACAGCGGCCGCACGCCGCTGGCCCGCGACGACCGGCGCTGGCCGCAGGTGCAGGCGCATCTGATGGGGCAGTCTCTGGGCGGGCTGAAACTGCTGACGATCGCCAGGGGGTTCGATGAAAGTTTTGACAGGCTGCACCCCAAGCGGCTGCGGCGCTTTCATGTCGGGCCGTTCTACAGCGATGCCCATACGCGGCAGTCCGGTCCGCTGCGGTCCGTGCTGAGTGCCGCGCGCGCACCCGAGGATCAGGACTGGGCGCTGGCCTGGACAGAGGAACGGCTGGACAGCGAACGGTCCCGGTCCGAGCGGGCGGGCTGGTTCGGCGCGGTGCAGCGCGAGGTCTTCGCACTCGATCCTTACGGCGCGCAGGGTGCGGAAAGCGGGGCAAGCGACATCAGAAAGGCGGTGATTCTGCCCGAGCGACCCTATCAGGTTCTGACCGAGCGCGCGCCGCCCGGGTTCGCCGCCGTGACCACCTATGTGGTCAGTCGCGGGGGGCGGGTGCTGCGCTGTTGAGTATTTTCGGAAAGATGAAGACATGAGCGGATCATGACACTGACAAGCGACACGATGGAGCTGCCCGAGGCACAGGTTGTTGCGCATTACCCCGCCGCCCTGGCGCTGCTGCAGGGCTTTGATCATGCGCCGCGGATCGCGCAGGCCGGGCCGCCGCCGGCGCAGGAACGCTCGTCCGGGGTCGGGACGCGCCGGCGGTTCCGGTCGACCACGCCGGGGCTGGCGGGGCGCGGCCAGACGCGCCCGGAGACGGTAAATCTGATCGACCGCGTGGGCGCGGCCGATGCGGAGGAGGACGCCCTGGCTACGCCGCTGCAGGCCACCGTGCTGCAGGGGCTGCGCCGTGCGCTGGCCATCGCGCTGGCGGTCGGCGAGAGCTTTGCGGAGGCCACTGCGCTGGGCGCGCTGCGGCGAGAGAACCTGGCAGGTGCGCTGCGCGGGGCGCGCAAGACGGAGTTTTCCGAGCTGCTGACGGCAGAGGCGCTGGCGGTGGGACATGTGTTCGCCAACGCGCTGGGGTTCCTGATGGCGCCGCACGGGTCCGAGGTGAGTGTGGAGACCGGCGAGATCGAGGAGGTGTTGACCGACAACGCCCCGCTGATGCTGCACGGGCTGCTCTGGGCGCTTGACCACGAGATTGCGCGGCATGCGCAGGACGAGGCGCGGTTGGTTGCGGTGCTCAACGGGTTTGCCGAACAGGCCATGGCGCGCCTTGCGCGCCGCGCCGATCATGCACCCCGGCTGGCGGCCTTCACCGGCGCGGTCTGGCGGGTGGAGGCCGACGGGTTTGCCATTCGCGGATTTGCGCCCGCGGCCAAGGCCCGCTCGAACGCCCTGACCATGACGTTCAAGGCGCCGAAGGAGGTGGTCGGCAATCACATTGCAAAGTATCAGGCGCTGAAGCTGTCCAAGATGCTGATGGCCTACGATTTCGACCGGCGGATGAACCCGTTTGCGGAACTGGGGGGCTTCATCTTCACCTTCATGGGGGATGGCAAGCCAGGCACGGGCAAGACCACGCTGATCCAGATGATGGCGGGACTGATCCACGACTATTGCCGGAATGCGGGCTATCCGTTCCGGTACGAAAACCTCTCGACCGAGAGCATTGACAGCTATCAGGGCAAGTCGGCGCAGAATGCCAAGAGCTTTATCAACACGGTGATCGACCCCACGGTGATCGGGTTCGGTACGATCGACGACATCGACCAGCTGGCGGGCAAGCGCGGTGACAGGCAATCGAGCGCCGGGCAGCTGGAGATCACCGCCGTGCTGATGGAAAGCTTTGCCGGTGCCAGTACGGTGGTGCGGGGCAACTGCACCTTTGGCATGTTCTCGAACTATCCCGAGAATGTGGACGATGCGCTGCGCCAGCGGGCGGGGGCACGGTTTCTGGTCGACGGGCCGCAAACGCGGGAGGATTACATCGACATTCTTGCGCTGCTGATGGGCAGGAACCACGATATTCCCCTGGGGGAACACGCGCTTTACGCGGCGCAGGAGATCAGGACGGCGGTCGCGGCCAGCTTCGAGAGTCACAACCGGCCCAGCGAGGCGGCGTTGCAGCAGGTCTATGAGCGGGTGGCCGGGGCTGTCGGCGAACTGGACACGATTGCCAAGCTGGGCACCTACCTCAAGGGGATCCAGGAGGCCGACGAGCGGTTCACCGGGCGGGCCATCAAGAACATCACCGATGCCGTGAAAGTGCGCGCGATGGATTTCGAGCTGCCCGATGAATGGATGGAGAACCCTGATCTGTTCCTGTTCAAGGATTACGACACCAAGACCGGCATGATCGAAGAGCTACGCCGGCCGATCACGGTGGACATGGTCATCCAGGAGATCAACCGCTACGCGGATTCCGAATTCCGCTATGCGGACACGTCCGATGAGGTGGCGATCGAGACAGCCGTGCGCGACATGGCCCGGATGGAGGAAGCCAGGCGGCGGTATCTGGAGGACAAAGGTGACTGACCAGGCGATCACGCTGACGAATACGCTGCTGCCGATGGCGATCATCGGGGCTGTGGCGGTGGTCTTGCCCTATGCGCTGACGCCGCGCGGGACGCGTTCGCAGACACGCGTGACGGGGGCCGTGGGGATCACGGCCGTGGCTATGTTCGGCATCAGCGCGGTGGTGCTTGCGGTTTTCGACTCGCGCGATCTGCCAGAGGGCGGCACGGCGGGGGCGGTCATGATCGGATGGTTCTACCTGCGCAGCGCGCTTGGTGCCATCGCGGTGTGGGCGCCGGTGCTGGGGCTTGTCTGGCTGGGGCTTGCGCAGCGGGTGGAACGGTTGCGGGGGGAAGACATGGCGCGGGGGCCGCTGTGAAGCGTCCGGGTGCGCGCGGGCAAGAGCACGGTGCCGTTGGCGCCCGCACGACGCTGGCCGTGTCTCTTGCCAACCCGAAGAGGGGCGCGCACGGTCGCGGGCGCGCGCTTGCGGGGTGTGACCGGGCTCTGGGCCTTGCGGTGCGTGTCCCGGTGCGCGGTCCTTTGACCGGCCGGGCGCGGCCCGCTGTGCCACCGGGCAGAGAGGCTGAACTCAAAGCATGAAACGGCTCATTACATCCGGCCTCATGTTCGGCAATCTCATTCATGTGGCCAGCCCCGCGCTGGTTGAACGCTACAACCGGGCGCTGCGGCATCTGACAGGCCGCGAGACGGCGCTGGAGGATTTCTACATCGACATCTCAGGGTATTCACCCGAGGTGGGGGACGACCTGGGCGATCCGCTTTATCTCAACCATGCGGGGGTCAACCGGCAGTTCATTCTGCTGACCACGGAGCAGAAGCGCGCGCCTTTGCTGAACGCAAAGTTTTCAACCTCGCGCGGCATCCTGTGCCGCTTTATCGCGAGCAACGAAGCGGCGCTGTTCGCGCTGACGGCGCGGGACGCGGTGGCCGGGGAACTGGTCAATTCGGTGTATGATCTCAGCGCGCCGGCTCGGCTCTTTGATATCCGTCAGATTCGGGTGGAGGCCGACACGACGTCCGGCGCCTTGCGCCAGGCGGATGCGCTTTCGGCCCGGGTCGAGCGTTTCATGACCCAAGAGGATGCCTGGTTTGACGATGTTCTGATTGCCGAAATGATCGAGCTGGCCGGGCACACCGGCGATCTGTTGCGCAATCCGGTCGAACTGAAGGACATGCGGTTCGAGCAGCGCAATTTCTGGACCGCACATTTTGGCGGTGCGTTTCTGTTTTCCGACCTCAAGACCCCGTTTGTTCTGTGCGAAAGCGATGCGGCGGCGTTTGCCGATGTGCCGGTGACCCCTGTGCTGGACCTGGATGACCGGACCCGGATCGCGGCTCTGCTGGCCGAGAACGGCCTCGTGGAACCGATTGTCAAGGCGCGCGGGCTCGACGCTGCGGCGATCCTGCGCCAAAAAAGGGACTACGTTCTGGTCGATGCCCTGGCGGGCACGGGCGCTGATCTGTCGGGCCGCAGCCCGGCGGCCATGCGCCGTCTGGCGCGCAGTCACGCAGATCGCCTGCCGCCCGAGTTCCATACGCTGTCCGCCTTGCTGAACTGGGCCGAGGCCGGCGGCCCCTGGCCGCGCATCACTGCCGAGGATCCGGCGTATTTCTATACCCTGCGGGCGGCTGACCACCCGGAAGCCGATCTGGTCAACATGACCCTCAGCGCGTTGTCGCCAAAGGATGTCCGGCAGTTGTTCATTTGCCACAAACCCTTGTTCTACAGGTTGTATGACACCTGGCCGGACGCCAAGAAGAGCTATGTTGTCGATCTTCTGGTCAACGAGTATCAGGTGGATAAACTGGGCACGCGTAAGGCGCTGTTCGGGTTCGAACCGGCGATGGACGATCCCGCGCCGCAAAGCCAGGCCGCACCGCCCGCGCGGCCTGCAGCGGCCTGGGGGCCCTGGGGCGCATCCGGTCAACCACGGCGGCGGTTGAAGAAAGCGGACAGGAGGTAGAGTGATGGCGGCACTGGCCCGCTTGCTGATAATAGGCTTCGTCGTTCTGACGGTGATCTTCTTCTGTCTGTCCTACTACTCTCGGTCTGTCCGGCGCGGGAAACTGGAAACCTGGTGGGAGGAAGAGGGCCGCCCCGGCGACCGCGAGGCTTATATTCGCAAAGGATTGGAACAATACGAAGGCTCGTTGCGGCGCAAACTGATCTGGGGTGTCTACGTGATACCGCTCAGCGCGATCGCGCTGACCGTCTATCTGACGAACTTTCACTAAAGCCTTTCGCGTTTACCTTCAGACAATAGCTGAAGGCGAAAGGCGCGCAGCATATGGACGATGGACTGCGTTTCCCGACATTCTGTGAGTCAGGTTTATCGCGAAACGCTTTAAGGCGGCGCTGCGCGGCGGTTCTTCGGCCGACAGCTCAAGCCACGGCTTCGGTCTCGTCGCTGTCGCTCAGAACCGCGCTGACCCAGTCCGGCAGGTGCAGTGGCTGCGCCGGATCGGGCGCAAAGCACAGCACCCGGTCGCGCAGCTGCGCCACCCGGGACGCGTTGCGGGACTGGCCATTGTCGGTGATGTGCAGCAATGCCTCGATCTGAAAGGCATCCAGCCGCGCGGGCAGGTCGGGCTTTTCGACCGGAAATGCGCCCGGATCAAGCCCCAGATCGTCCAGCACTCCGCGCAGGAAGGGGCCGACCCCGGCCCGCAATCCCGGATCGGGCCGGTCGGTGATCCTGTGCCGGGGATGCGCGTCGCGCAGCCGCGCCAGCAGATGCCCGGTACTGAAATGATCCAGGTCGATCGCGTCGCAGAAGGCGTCCAGCCTCAGCGCGGTCAGGCCCTGTCGGACGCCATCGCTGTAGAGGTTCAGCAACAGCGTTTCGGTGTCCTCCGGGACCAGAACGCACTGCACCCGCTTTGCCGGCAGGCCCAACGTGGCCAGGCGCAGCATCTCCGGTGCGGCGTCGTAGAGTCCCGGCCCGATCCGACCCAGCGACAGCGCCCTGGGCAGAGAGGGGCCCAGCATATCGGGCGACAGCACGAGAACGCTGCGCGCACCGGCGTCCCGCGCGGCGTCGGCCACGGCATGGTTGGCCTCGTGAAACCAGGCATCCTGCGGCGCATCGGATGTCCCGAGATAGCGCCCGGTCAGCGCCGTCTGCATGGCGTCCAGCGCCTCTGGCGCCTCGGCGTTGACGAAATAGACCTTCTGGGCACGCAAAGCGTGCACATGCGCGGTCAGGTAGGGCGCAAGCGCCGCCGGAGCGGTCCCGTGGACCCCGAGATGAAAGATATACTGCATTGATCTGCCCGACGTTTCTCGTTTTATCCACAGGATAGCGAAAAACGCCTGGCCCTGCAATCCATGCATATGCATGCAGCGGGCCGGGGGCTGCCGACCGATCAAATGTCAAAGGGACGATCGCGTTTCAACTGCCTCGGGGCTGCGGTTTCTCGGGCCACGCCAGTCGGATCCCCGCTTGCGCCGCTAAAACACCGGACCGCTTTGAGCGGACCTGAGGCATGCGGCGCGATGTTGGGTGCGCGCGCGACTGTTTCCTGATCGTCCGGCGTCATTCCCGCATGAACTCGCGGAGAATGACGATGCTTTCGTACCCCTCGATGGGTGGTTCATAGAAATGCGCATCCGCGAAATCGGTGAAGGCTTCCATTGACGCAACCTTTACGAACAGCACGATGTCGTCTTCACCTGTGACCGAAAAGATCCGTTCCACCTCTTCAAAGGCAAGCAGTCGACGGGTCAGCGTCTGTTTGCGCTTTGGGTCAAGCCGGCTGACCGTGAGAAAGACGATGATGGACGTCGCATTTGCCTGAAACGCAGGTGAAATCACCGCGATCTCGCGCTCGATCGCGCCGATTTTGCGCAGGCGCTGCACCCGCCGCAGGCACGCCGCCGCCGACAGGCCAACCTGCACGGAAAGCTGCTCGCCCGTCTGGCGCGCGTTGCGCTGCAAAAGCATGAGGATCTTTCGGTCGAAACTATCGAGTTCGCCCAACCGGCTGCCGCTCATTACCCGGGCCTCCTGTGCCACCGCTGCGAAGTTTCCGCATCTTTCCCGAAATTTTGCGAATGAACAAACGCAAGCATGGCATCTTTGCGAACTCCGCGCGGCCCGCACCGGTAGTCTGGGCGCGTCATTCCGGACGGGAGAAAGCATGGCACCAGATTTCAGGACATGACGCGCAGGGGCAGCATCCGCTGAGCAAGCCGACGACCGGGTCGGCGAGGGGCCACTGCTTTCCCGCACTTTCTTTCCAATGACAAGCACCTTGATGCGCGTGTCAGCCGACATGCGCACGCATGCGGCCGCGTGCCGCGATCCAAGTTCAAGAAAGGACGAATTATGTACATTCAGTCAAACGCCTCCCGTGCGCAGGTGCGCGGGCTTGTCCCGCGTGCTACGCACCACGGATCCCGCCTGCCTCTCGGTCTGGCATGGGGATACATGCGCGCGGTGATCCGCCGGGAAATTGCCTACCGGGCCACGTTGCGGCGCTACGATCATCTTGCAACACTGTCCGAACGCCTGTTGCTGGATATCGGCGTGACCCCCGAAACCGTGCGCCGGGCGCGCCACAATCTTGCGCGTGGCCGTTTGCGGGATCACTTGATATGACCGCAAACTGGGACACGGTTCTTCTGACGGGATCGGGTATCGCGGCCGTGCTCTTTCTCATGGCCGCCCCGATGCTGCGACAGCGCCGGGGCATTCTGCTGGGACAACTGGCGGCCGGCGTGTCCTTCGTGATTCACTACTGGGCGCTTGGCATTCCCGTGGCTGCCCTGGTGAACTCTCTGGGATGCGTCCAGACACTGGCCGCGCTGAAGACCGGGCAGGGCGCGGCATCGCGCAGTCTGGGATACGCGCTTGCTCTTGTGATGGTGGGGGTCGCGATCCTGTTCTGGGACGGACCGGTGTCGGCGTTCAGCGTCGCGGGCATGACCCTGATTGCGCTCGGCCGCATGCAGCACGATCAGATCCACCTGCGCGGCATGATCTTTGCCGGCGGGCTGTTTTGGCTGGTCCATGACATACTCAGCGCAGCGTGGCTTGCCGTCGCCGCGGATGCCGGGGCGCTTGTGACCGGCGCGATCGGTCTTTCCAGACTGCTTGTCCGGTTTCGCATCGAGTGGATCGGCCCGGTCAGAGCGCAGTCCATGGCCTGATCTTCCGAAAAAGGAACGGGTGCGCCGGACCGGTGCACCCGATCATGCGGCGTGACCCGCAGCACCCGCTCTGACGGCAGGTTCAGCGCACAGACACCTCGCGGATGCGCCCGTAGCGGCGCAGTGACGCACAGGGCTGACGTGAGCGCAGACTGACAAATGCTGCAAACCTTGAAGATGCCGGCTATTGAGCTTTGGCAGGGAAGGCGGTTTTGCGCGCCGGATCAGAACAATGAAAGTCGCGTTCAGAAAATGCAGTGGCTCCTTCAGGACTTTGAAGACACCCAAAAACTGGCTGAAGCACTGGATCGGCTCGGGATACCTTTTACGTGGCACAAGGTCGTGCCATTTATTGGCGAGCTGCAACCCGCGCCGGAAATCAAAGACCCGACAGCCGTCGTGATGTTTGGCTCGTACACGCTTTGGCGCTATGCGCGCGCCCATGATCTGAAGCCCGGCGTTTTCAGAATCAGGCCATTTGTTTTCGAAAAGGCATGGCACCCGTTCTTGCTGAATGGTGCAGACGCGCTCTTTTTGACGGTGCGAGAGGTGCCGGAGACGCTGCCGGACGACTCCGCGTCCTGGTTTGTGCGTCCGGTAGAGGACAGCAAGGAAGAGCCTGGAAAAGTAAGGTCGAACCAGGAGATTGTCGCGCTGGCCCAAAAGGTTCTGGCGCTTGAAGAAGAGGAGATACCAAAAGGGTCCCTCCGGCATAACACAGCACTCATGTTGACCAGGCCCGCGCGCATATTCAAGGAATGGCGCCTTTGGGTGATTGAGGATAAAATTGTCACGCACTCGCTGTACAAGGAGGGTTCGCGCGTCGTTTATCGTCAGGAAATAGACGAGGACGCCCTGGCATTCGGCCAGCAAATTGTGCAGGCAAACCCGAGTTACTCACCCGCCTATGTGGTCGATATCTGCCGTACGGACGTCGGTCTGAAGATGCTGGAGACCAACTGCATCAACGCCGCGGGTTTCTACGCGGCTGACCTGATCAAACTCTCATCGGCGATTGATCGGCTGGGATAACGGGTTGCTTGAAACGCCGACATTCCTCGGCTCGTCCTGACTTTCCGCTTCAACCGAAAAGCTGGCCGTGCTGCGGCGAGCAGCGAACGGCTGAATTAAGCGCAATGTTATGGATGCTGCGGGATGCAGGAAGGTCAGCTTTTCAAAGATTGCCATTGACTTAGAGTTACTCTAACCCGGTATCCCGATTTCAGAGGAACACTTGCAAAGATGAGAATTGCTGAGGCGGCTGAAGCCTGTGGGCTATCCGCACATACGATAAGATTTTACGAGAAGACCGGAATGCTGCCGGAAATCGAACGTGGCCCCGATGGCCATCGTCGGTTCACACCTCGTTTGGTCGAATGGCTGACTCTGCTGTACTGGCTGCGCGAAACTGGAATGTCACTAAAGCAAATGCGTCGGTTCACGGCTCTTGCCAAGGCAGGCGATGCCGGTATCCAAGAGCGTCGCCAAATCCTGTTGGATCACGCGGCAACGCTAAAGTCCAAACGCGCAACTCTTGAAAAATGCGAACGCATCCTCGCAATCAAGATTACCAGCTATGGTCCGGATACCACAGAGGATGACCCATGAAGTTTGCATACCTGATCGAACCGCCATTCAACTACGTTGATGCGTCGGGCCGGGTCACGGGGTGCGATGTGGAACTCGCAAAATATGTATGTGCTGAGATTGGTATTGCAGGCTTTGAGCCGGTAGAGACAGAATTTGCTGAACTTCTGCCCGGTGTCAGAGATGGTAAATGGCGCATGACGACCGGTCTCTTTGGAACGGATGAACGCCGGAAGAACGCATTGTTCAGCCGCCCGATCTGGGCGCTACCCGACGGGTTACTGGTGGCTAGCGGAAATCAGAAGGGGTTGAGCGGCTATCAATCCGTTGCCGAAAATTCTGACGTCCGACTAGCGGTTGTCCGCGACCAGTTTCAGCATCGCTCGGCGATTGAATTCGGCGTCAGTGCAGACCGCATCTTGATTTTCG
>JBCCHI010000112.1:0-12822 GCA_039028815.1 Pseudomonadota bacterium | reverse complement strand
CCGCCGGGGCGTTCTGGCCGGGCTTAGCGTGGGCTTTGGCTTTTGGGCCTATTGCCTGTTTCTGCCCAGCTTCGGGCCGTCACTGATCATGCCGCAATCGGTTCTCGACAGCGGTCTTTTGGGGATCTCCGCGCTGCGCCCTCAGGCGCTGTTCGGTGTCGTTGGGCTGGATCCGGTGATCCATGCCTTCATGTGGAGCCTGTCGCTGAATGTCATTGCGTTCGTGGCGGTCTCGTTGCTCAGTTTTCCGCGCCCTGTCGAGCGCCTTCAGGGGGCGCAGTTCGTCAACGTCAATGAACGTGCACCTGCATCGGGCAGCTGGTCGGGAGGCGTGGCCCAGAGCGAAGACTTGCTGATCATGACGCAGCGGATCATGGGGGCCCGCGAAGCGCAGGCGCTGTTCGCCGACGCCGCCCACGATCAGGGCCTCGCCGGTTATCTGCCAGACCCCACGCCGGATTTTCTGTCGCGGCTTGAACGTGCACTTGCAGGGTCCGTCGGCGCGGCCACCGCGCATGCGATGATCAGCCAGATCGTTGGCGGCGCCAATGTCTCGGTCGAGGATCTCATGGCTGTGGCCGATGAAACGGCCCAGATCATGGAATACTCCAGCCAGCTTGAAGTGAAGACCGAGGAACAGGCCCGCACCGCCCGTCAATTGCGTCAGGTCAACGAAAAGCTCACACAGCTTTCAGTGCAGAAAGACGCCTTTCTCAGCCAGATCAGCCATGAATTGCGTACGCCCATGACCTCGATCCGCGCGTTTTCGGACATTCTGCGCGAAGGCGGCCTCAGCAACGAGGACCTGTCGCGCTATGCCACCATCATTCACAATGAAGCGATCCGTCTGACCCGGCTTCTGGACGACCTGCTGGACCTCAGCGTGCTGGAAAACGCACAAATCGTGATCGACCGCCAGCATGGCCGGCTTGATGACCTGATCGACCGCGCCATTGCGGCGGCGGGGCTGACCGATGGCCGGTTCAGGATTCACCGCGACCGGGCCAGAGAGGCCGTCGATCTGGACACAGATCTGGATCGTCTCAGTCAGGTGTTCATCAACGTGATGTCAAATGCGCGAAAATACTGCGATGCCAACGAGCCGCATCTGACGATTGCCGCCGTGACCGACGCCGACGAAGTGCGCGTTGACTTCATTGACAACGGCACCGGCATTCCCGTCGACCAGCAGACCACGATTTTCGAGAAATTTGCCCGTGTGAGCGAAACCGGGGCCGGTGGTGCGGGCCTCGGGCTGGCGATCTGTCGCGAGATCATGACCCGGCTCGGGGGTGCCATCACCTATATCCCGGGGCAGAACGGAGCGGCCTTTCGCGTGACCCTGCCCGTATCGGCGCCCGCGGCGGCGCAGGCGGCTCAGTAGGTCCGCGCCGGATGGTCATGCGGACCGGCATGCTGTGGGGCGGTCAATCGCTTGGTAACCTTGTTGCGGTTTAATCGACATCGCAGGCGTCGGACACAGTGATCAAAGGGCAGGCGATGGACGAACTGGGCCAGACGGCCGCGCAATCCGTGATTCATCGCAAGGCCCGCGTGGCCCGCGATGAATTCGATGCGCGCGAAATGTCGCCGCCCAAGGCATTCCGTCTGGCCATGGCAAAATCAGCGGAGGCGCTCTTTCGCCTGCCACTGGTTGTTCGCACGGTCGAACAGACGACAATCCCGCTGCAGCAGATGGAAGAGGCCGCAGGCGACGGGGACCTGCTGATACTGCTGGACGGGCCCGATGGCATGCGCGGGGCCGTTCGTCTTGATACCGCGATTGTGACCTCGCTCATCGAAGTGCAGCTTGTGGGCCATCTGCGGCAGGACCCGGCGGCGGAGAGGACCTTCACCCACACGGATGCGGCCATCGCCCAGCCTCTCATAAACGACGTGCTGGCGCGTTTTGACACGGCCCTGGCGGAAGAGGGCGTCCAGAGCGGCGCGCAAGGGTTTCGTTTTGGCGATATGGTGGACAGCGCGCGCATGCTGGTTCTTGCGCTCGATGCGCCCGATTTCGAAATGTACCGGCTGACGGTCGATCTGGGGCCCGGCGCACGCATGGCGGTGTTGCACATCTTTCTGCCGCACAGGCCACCGGGTGTCGACGTGGCATCCGAAACCGCACAGGGTGGTCTGGCCAGCCGGCTTGAGGCGCAGGCGATGAACGCGCCCGTGGCGCTGAATGCCGCGCTGACGCGGTTGCGGATCCCGTTCAACCAGATTTGCAGCTGGGCGCCCGGCACGGTTCTGACGGTCGGCAGTGGCGCGGCGAATGAGGGGGTGCTGCTGGGCGCCGGAGAACATGAGGTCGCGCGCATACGCCTGGGGCAGCTGAACGGGTTTCGGGCCATTCAGCTGATGACAGATAGCCAACCGCAGGAGGATGCGGAAGAGATCGCGCCGACCGCGACTGAACAGAACGCGCTGTCTGTGCCGTCCGTGGACTTTCAGACCGCCGAGCCCGGTCTCGCCGCGCTGGATGTCTTTCCGGGTACGGATGCCCCCGACGATCTGGAAAACGCGCTGCTTGGGGAGCCCGATGCGACGGCGGACGCACTGCCAGACCCGGAAGAGCCCGGGTGGTCGGCCCTGGACGGGATGCATGATCCGGGCGATGCAGGGGCCGAATCACCCCTCGATGAGACAGAGGGTCTGCTGCTGACGGAGGCGCCGGCCGGCGATGACGGCGATTTCGAACCGCTGCCCATGGCGATTGCGGAAATCAGTCTTGATGACTGACAGGCCGACGGGCTCTGACCTGCCGGTGTGAGAATCATAATCATTCGTGCGACTTGCATCGTTCACACGGCGTCATGCCGGTCGGTTTGCCTATTCTGCAGGCAGTGGCGGTCCCTATGCGCAAAAGACCGTCAATTCGACTCGGTCAAGCGAATGATTCGTGGTAAAGTTGTGCGGCGGGAAACGGCCGGTCCGGCGAAACCGGACACTGGCCGAACAGGAGAACATCATGTCGCATTTCGAGAGCGAATTGCAGCGTATTCACGCCGAGATTCTGAACATGGACGCTGATCAGCAATATCAGTTGCAACCCCGTCTCGACAACGTGATCGCGCGCAGCCGAAGAGCAGGCGCGCCAGTTCCGGCCGATATCGAAAAGCTGAATGCAAAGCTGATTGACGAGGCAATTGAGGCACAATTCGACAATTTGCCTGTATAGGCGAAATCACGCGTCCGAGCGCCGTTGCACTTGCCCGTCTCTTCGGGCTGTAATCCCCTTGTCAGGAAAACGACAGGGCGGGGCGACGTGTCCGAAATTGCAAGCGAGGTCGAAGACCGGATTGCGCTGATACGGCTGGTGCGTCCCGGCGGCAATGCCTTGTTGCCTGCCTTGCGCGCGGGTCTGATGCGCGCGCTGGAAAATGCGGCGCAGGATGACCGAATTGATGCGATTGTCATGACGGGAACCGTTGCCGCGTTTTCCAACGGTCTGGATCTGCGCGAATATGACATGCCGCCGGTCAGCCCGACCGTAGGCGCGCTCGCGCGGGCCATAGAAATGCACAGCAAACCGATCGTCGCGGCGATCAACGGTTCTGCGCTGGAAGCGGGGTTCGAACTGGCGCTGGCCGCACATGCCCGGGTGGCGCGCGAGGGCGCGATAGTGTCGTTGCCTCAGGTCGCACTCGGAATGGTGCCCAGCGGCGGTGCCACGCAACGCCTGCCGCGCATGGTCGGCGCGCGTGCTGCGCTGGAGCTGCTGTTGAATGGACGTGCGATGTCGGTCGGGGACGAACGGCTTGCCCCGTTGTTTCACACGATCACCAGCGAAGTGCCGCTCCGGCAGGCGCAGGCGCTGGCCCGAGTGCTCGCGGATCGGGGCACCTGGCAACGCAGTTGTGACGCGCGGGCCGGGCTGAGCAATCCGGCCGCGTACCAGGCGGCCGTGACCGCAGCAGCGCAGCGCATCGCACAACGCCAGAGAGACGGCGCCGGGCGGGATCTTGGGGCCGAAGGTGATGTGGTGCGATGCGTGGAGGCCGCGCAGCTTTTGCCGTTCGAGCAGGGACTGGCCCTGGAACAGGATGCGGCCGAGGCCCGCCGCGCCAGTCCGACCGCGCGGGCCAGACGGCATCTTTTTGCCGTCGAGCGCCGCGCCATGGCTCAGATTTCCGCTCTCGGGCCGACCCCTCAGAGGCCACAGACCATTGCCCTGATCGGACAGGATGCGCGCATTCCGGTCCTGGCCGCCGCCTGTCTTGATCGCGCTGGCGAGGTTATTCTGTATGCGCCCGACGTGGACGCCGCGCACCGGATCGCGGACCGCGCGGCGCTGGTGCTGGAAGCCGCCGCAGAGCGCGGCCGTCTGGCGCCGGACCAGCTGAACGCCTATCTCGACAAGCTCAGCCTCAGCGACGATCCGGCGGTCCTGGGCGGGGCGGATCTTGTGCTGGACGCGGGCGGGCCCTGGACGGGGCCGGTGGGCGTCCCCACGGGTGCGGTCTGGTGCGTGCTGGACGACACGACACCGGCTGTCGAACAGGCCAGGCGCACCGGCGCGGAAACGGTGACGGTGCGACCTTATCGCCCGGCCTATGCGGCCTCTCTGGCCGAGATCGAATGGCCCGAAGAGATGCGTCCGGCCAGCGCCGCCCTGGTCGCCCGGTTGTTTGCGGACATGGGACGCAGTGTTCTGGTCGCCCGTGCGCCACTTGGCATGCTGGGCCACACGCTGATGGCCGCGGGATTTTCCGCGGCGCTTATGCTCGTTCATGCGGGGGCGGCCCCTGCGGCGGTTGAACGCGGCGCGCGGCAGCTTGGATTTAGCACCGGCTTTCTGGACATGATTGATCGCGAAGGGGCAAAGCGTGTGCTGGCCCGTCTGGCGCGTCAGTTTCCGGAGTGTCCGGGCACAGACTGGCTGACAGAGCGCGTGCAGCACATGGAGGCCCATTGGCCGGGCGCCGGCGCGCTTTACAGTCAGGGCACCGAGGGGCGCGTCCTGGACCCGGATCTTGGCCCCTGGCTGCACGAATGGCGCGTTCGCGAAAAGCTTGACGATCAGCCCACGCTCGATCTGCCCGACAGGGGCTATGCGATTGCTCTGCATGCGGCATTGGTCAACCGTGCGGCGGCACTGATGCACGACGGGCGGCTGCCGCATCCGGAAATGGCTGATTTCTGTTGTGTGCGCGGCTATGGCATGGACCGTGACCGGGGCGGAGTATTGCTGCAGGCGGACATGGGCCAGCTCCTGCTTCTGGTGCGGGCAATGACCCCGCTGGCGCGTCTGTCTCCGATCTGGGCGCCCGAGCCGCGGCTGACAGACATGCTGAAGAACGGCACGCGGTTTTTTCCGGTCGGTCTGGGACAGGCGGGGTAGGGGACAGGGGGACGCGTCAGCCCAGCAGGATGCCGACCACGACAAGGATCAGGCCGAACATCGACAGCAAGAGCGCCCCGCTGTTGAGCGGCAGGATCCGCCGCAACTCGGCGCGCAGGGCCTCATCATCCAGTTTTGCCCGCCGCGCGGCAAGAATGCGCAGGATGCACCAAATCAGCAGTGTCAGTCCGGCCAGCGTGACGAAGGCACCACTCCAGATCAGCATGTCCATGATCAGACCCTCCCTTCCGGGCTGCGGATAGACGAAGCGGCCCGACGCCGCAAGCTGCGGCGCGCCCCGCCCTGATGGTGTGGCGGTTCCGGCGTGCGGCAATGGGTTGAAGCCGGGAGTGCCCGGCGCTAAAGCGTGGAGCAAATGGCCTGGCTGGCGTCATGCGCGGACGCGTGCACATCCCGGATTGCGATGCGCGCCCGCGCCGGTCCTGCCCATGTTCACAAGGTGAACCGGCAGTCTGCGTCAGGCCCGTCAGTGTCAGTCAGATCGGAGCAGCCCATGAACGACCAGAACCCGCAGGATAACCATGCTTTTCGTGTGACCGCCGACGAACTCCGCCAGTTTGTCGAACGCTTTGAACGTCTGGAGGCCGAAAAGAAAGACATCGCCGACCAGCAGAAAGAGGTCATGGCCGAAGCCAAGGCGCGCGGTTACGACACCAGGGCCATGCGCAAGATCATCGCGCTGCGCAAGCGGGACAAGGACGATCTGGCAGAGGAAGAAGCGGTGCTGGATGTCTACAAGGCCGCGCTCGGCATGGTGTGAGCCGCGGGGGCGGGACCGTCACGGCGAGATCATCGTGATGCCCGGCATCTGCGACAGCGCCTCGACATCCTGGTCATAGGCTTCGCTCAGTTCGTCCACGATGTCGTCATCCCATCCGGGCAGGTCCAGTTCCTCTTCGATCTCTTCGATCTGGACGAACTTGTCGAGAAAGGCGAGTTTAACGCGCTGGCGTTGTGGCTCTGTCAGGTCGTCATGCGTGCTCAGGTAGCTGCGCAGGCGGTGAAAACCGGTATCGGTCATGATGCCCTCCAGCAGATCGAACTCGCCTGGCACCGGATCGCGGTCTGTCAGACCCGTCACGGCACGCAGCACGCGCGCCCAGACCAGCGGGGTGTCTTCGTTGCACCACAGCAGGATCGGCATGTCGGGAAAGGCGGCGTGAAGACGCGCAATCGTTTCCGACCAGCGAAACTCCCACGGGTCAAACTCATTCAGAAACGCCTCCATGCTGTCATGCGGCGTGCGCGCGAACAGGGCCGGCAGATAGGTGGCGGGGTTGCGCAGGGCCAGCGCCAGCGTCAGTTCGTCCTGATCGAAAATCTCCTGCAAGGTGGCCAGGCGCAGCTCTGATCCGGGGTAGAACAGCCCGCGCCCCACGGCCATTTTGGGTGTGCCGAAAAACGAATGATTGGACAGGATCAGGCGGTGTGCCGTGTGCTCCACATCCAGAGCATCAAGCACAATGTCGCGTGTGCCGGGGGCCAGCCGCGAGTCCACCGCCGCCTGAAACAGATCGCGCATGAGTTTGCGGTACAGCCGCGGCTCGGGCACGCAGACGCCATGCTCTGCAAGCGATCCCGCGTCCGCCTCTAGCGTGGTGACAAGACGGTCTTCATCCGTGAAATGCGCACCCGCATGGATGACCACCTGCATGTTGCTGCCCTTGTTCTGGTTTTGTGACGGCCTCGGGACCAGTATAACCGGTTTTCGCGAGGGTAAAAACGGTCTTTGCCGGGGGGTGTTGCGCTGATACGCCTGCGGCGCGTTTCGATGCGGTTGGGTCTTGCGCAGGTCCGATGCAATGCGTATCCAGCACGACGTGCGTTGCACGCAGCGCCCCTATAGCTCAGCTGGTAGAGCAACTGATTTGTAATCAGTAGGTCCGCGGTTCGAGTCCGTGTGGGGGCACCACTTAATTAGATCAGAGCAACTCATTAGATAGCGGTGGACGAACTGCTCTCGCTGAAGAGTGCGCGTCGCTTTCACCTGGCTTTCACCAACCGCAAAAAATGCGACGCCACGTCTACACCTCAAAACACGCCAACCCACCGATCCGGCCTGGCCATCCACCTTGGATCATGCTCTGGTGATGAGACGGGGCTGCGAGGGTGCAACAGGATGCGCTGCTATGTTCATGCGGGCGCGGCGAATGGCGGATTAGAGGCCGCAACTATAAGGATTGTGCGGGCCGCATTCGGCTGGCGCCGGATAGCCCACGGAACAAGTCGCACACAGGCGAAAAAAACTGCGCAACAGGTCTAACGCCTTTTGCCTTCACCCTGAAGTTATCAGCCGGAAAATGAACGTTCAGTCGCGCTCATCTGCGTCATCTTTGACCAAGCTCTCATCTCGCTTCAATCTCAATGATCTTAATCTTTCAGTTTGTTTCTGGCGTGCACCTGCTTCATCCTCGAGGATTTCTTTTACAACTTTATCCGTTCGATCAGCGCGTGTTTCGCCCGGAGATAACTTAGGCGGAGTATAAGTCTTCTTCATCTCTCGCATCCCAGACAGTTCCGGTTCTTGGGTCATGCACAAAGGCCCTGCAGAGACCAAACCGGCCCCTGCAGAGTTCATGGCTAAGCGATGCTCAGATTGACGGCGGAGGTCTTACCACGCATTTCGTCGGTCTCAATCTCAAAAGAGACTTTCTCTCCATCTTTCAATCCGTTGAGGCCAGAGCGTTCAACGGCACTGATATGCACGAACACGTCTTTTCCGCCGTCCGCAGGTTCGATGAAGCCGAAGCCTTTGGTGGCATTAAACCATTTTACGGTTCCTTGGGGCATGATGAGAGTCCTTTCATTCATCACAGTCGTCAGGTTGACGAGGGTTGTATGCGCAGCATCAAGCTGCGGCATTGCGTTGTCGTGGCTTGCGCCGATGAGATTTGTTTTGGTTTGAAGCGTTGTCGGGTTGATGCCCCCGGGGTTTGCTGCGATGCCTGCGACGTTTCGGCTTTGAAGCCTTGGGGTGCTGAGCATCTTTCCGAGGATCCCTCATGTGATCCGGCGCATCGCCTTCGACGTGAATAACCGTCTTTATGAGTTTTTCGACGTCCCTGAGCTGTTTGCTTTCATCGGATGCACAAAGGGTTACAGCGACCCCTGATCGGCCGGCACGGGCAGTGCGGCCAATCCGGTGAACATAGTTCTCGGGCACATTGGGCAACTCATAATTCACCACCAGGCCAACGGCCGGAATATCGATGCCGCGCGCAGCAACATCCGTGGCAACGAGGATCTGCATGTCACCGGAGCGAAATTGCATGATCGCGCGATCACGCTGGCCTTGAGACTTGTTTCCATGCACCGAGCTTGCAGCAAATCCATCGGCAACGAGACCATTTTTCAGCTTCTCAGCCCCGTGCTTGGTGCGTGCAAAAACCAGGGTGGTTGTGTTCGGGTGTTGACCCAGCACGTCGCGAAGCACGGCAGGTTTGTTTGGCTTTTCGACAAACCGCACGCTTTGCTCGATCTTGTCGGCTGTGAGATTGGGCGGGTTCACCTGAACTTTTCGAGGATTGGTGAGATACGCGCGGCTCAGCTGCTCCATCTGTCTGGACATTGTGGCCGAAAACAGCAGCGTTTGACGATCTTCGTTCAGGTAGGGAACGATTTTACGCAGCGCATGAATAAACCCGATATCCAGCATCTGGTCGGCTTCATCCAAAACCAGATGCCGCGTTTTGCTCAGATCAAGGCCGCCTCTTTCCAGCAGGTCGATCAACCGACCCGGCGTTGCCACGAGGACATCCGTTCCGCGTGCAAGCACTTGCAATTGTTTCCCGATTGATGTGCCTCCTACGACATTGGTCACACGGACTTTCGTCTGCACGGTCAGAGACTTCAGCGTTTGTGCGATCTGGTTCACCAACTCGCGTGTTGGTGCCAGAATGAGCGCTTTGGTGGTCTTGGTCGCAGGTTTGCCACGTGTTTGCATAATCGCGTCAAGCATCGGCAATCCGAATGCGAGGGTTTTGCCTGTGCCTGTTTGGGCCAGCCCCATTATGTCATGGCCCTTTAACGCCAAAGGAATCGCCTGAGCCTGAATAGGCGTAGGGACGGTAAAACCACCTGAGGCCAGTGTGGTCGCGAGCTCCGGCGTTAAAGCCAGCTCTTCGAAGCTTTTCATGTAGATAAATCCAATCCGGTCGCCAAAGACACTGGCCACCATGTTTTGGCGCAACAAACGCCTTTCAGGGTTTTGCGGTCCTAAGCGGTCGGGCGAATCCCGGATCCCTCGGACAGGCAATTTGAACCCTGCGTGATGGGGAACAGTAAGAATGGGTTGTCGTTTGATTCGATGAACGAACCGCTCACGCGACAACTGTTGCGGTTCATATGGGCTTCGATGATCTTGATGTCAACCAACACTCTTGGCATGCGGCGTGCGGTTTTCGCGCCCCCGGCACCCCCGTGTGACGCCATTGGCGCGGGATACGGCGCGGTTGACATGCTGACGTGTCGTACCCGTGGCACTCGCCATCCAGACAACGGGGCGACGGACGAACACCGCTTTCCGTGGAAGACGCGTTGCATGGGGTTGGTTGGTCAGGAGGAAAAGCTGACATTCGCTGCACCTTGCCAGAAGGTCCGGTATGCGGACTTTGCTGACGTTAGCCAGTTGAGGCCCAATGTCTGCTAAATCTCACCGATCAGCCTAGATCAAATTGAGTTCATCAAGAAATCCATTCCTAGGCTGGCAAGCGGCAAGTGGGTTTGCAATCAATGATCCAGGCCGCTCCACAGCGTCAAAGCGCATACCTCTTGGGGACCAGTTGTACGCATTCAAGTCGCCATCATCATCAACAAGAAGCAGCCCGTGGAAGTACCAAGTGTCCCCGATTTTGTAACCTGATCCGGTCGTATAAAAGGATAAGCCGCGAAGCCCAAAAATAGAGCTTAGTTCTCTCTCAATCGGACTGTGTTCACCAATGCAATATGCACGGTTCGCGGACAATTCGATGGCGCTTGAGTAAGCGAACGGAACCATAGCTAGCGACCAAATCCCAACCAAAACAGGAATTACGTAAACGCCAAATGCAAATGACCAAGCTGTTTGCCTAACGGCTGAGGCGAGCAGAATAGAAGTGGTACACGCCAATGTCAGAGCTGTTCCGTGCAGTAGGACCAACTCTGTTCCACCGCCCGACAAAGCCATCAAAACGAGTGTTGCAAACGCTCCCGCGCTTAAAAACGCCAAGGCAAGTACGACCGCCAAAACTACAGGTATTTTCCGACGACTAACAACTGAGAGCGCCAAGACGGCGAATGGCATGAGAGGCAAGATCGCGATGAACCGTTCGAACCATGTCGCCTCTGGAAGTGATGGGTCGGTCAAAGGGACGGGAATGAAACCAAAAGCAATAATCGCAGCTCCAAAGAGCGCTGCATATCTTTGAACGTTGGAGATGGTTCGTGCCTTCCGCTTTGTCGCCATGGGCGCACCACTTCAATCAGTTCCTAATGCCGACATTGGCTGCAATGCAGCATTTCTGCAAGATGGGCTCAATACAGCCGTTCGCGGCACTTTACCTGAACGTCTGCAGAAGTCCCTAAGTGGCCTGCTCGGCCAGGCGGCGGATTTTATTGCCCCGTGCTGTCAAGTCCGCCGCGATCTGGCGCAGAAACGCGCCACTTGTCTCTATCTGCTCGACCACCGGCAAGACTCTCTGATCGTGGGCCGGCGCACGCGCCGTGGTCGCCGCTGCGCCGTTCCTACGCGCGCTCAAACCATGTCGCGTGGCGCTTGCAGGGCTGATCCAGGCAGCCGAGGCTTTTTTGAACTGGATGAAGCTGGAAGCTCAACCTGGCTGAGGAGCTCCGGAACTCGGGCGCAGGGTATGATGAGTTTTGAAGGTGGTGATTTTCAAAAGTTGCGGAGGCCTTTCACCAACTGGTTCTGTCTGCGCATTTCGATTTCCATAAAGTATAGCCATAACAGGTAGTCATGCATTCCCTGCTTGCCGAGTGCTTTCAGCTAGACTGAAAGTTTACCTTCACGGGAGATCAATTTTCGCTTCACCCGCCAGATACATCAGCTCCGACAAAGCGACTCCCAGCGTTATAAACTCACATGTTGTCTTGTTGTATCCAATTATCTCACTGCATTGCGACACACTAAGAAACGTGTCTCGGATGTTCGCCAACGAGGAAGCGTATCTCCATTTTTGCACGCCGTTTTCGTCGATGTCCGCCGGTAGCATGGGCAACAACCGATCGTAGTATTCCCTGATCGATAATACGAGACTCTGCATGCACTGCCCCTCATTATTGTCGTCGGCAAGGCATATTTCCCCAGCGGCTTCAAAGCATTGGGTTTGCATTTTCGGGCGATAACGCCAGTCCAAAGTTCCGACACCTTTCAGACATGCGACGACGTCAGGCACCTCACGAACCGGGTTAGCATGCAGGGGGTCGGTCAAGATCAAAACCAATGTGAACAAACATGCTTTCAAAAAAGGTTTCATAACGAGTTCTTTCTCATGAACGACCGGGTGCTGAACGACTCAAGGATACTACACACCCAACTTATTCTTCATTCGGATCTGGCGGGGCAGGGTGCGTAGTTCCAGTGCAAAAAGTGACCAGAGACTTTTTTCCATTGAACAGGTCGTCAAGCTCTCAAGAGATGCTGAGATGTTGCTGCATAGACTTCCACTTGATCGGAGATCAGTGCCGTTCCAACTTCAAATATGCTGGTCAATAGAGTGGTGACTTGATATCCAGGTTTGATGGTCACTTGAAGATATTTTGTCGGCTCTGACACTATACTCCGACCCTGATCAAAATGCTCCCGAAAACAGCGCTGGCGACGCTGGCGAACACTAGTGTTTCATAGTGCATACCCAAGACTTTTGCGTGCCTGTTCCCAAACAGCAGCGACAGCCACAACGCCGAAAATATCAAGGAGGTTAGTATCAGAAACAAACCAATCATGAGCAACCTTGACCGAGGGCTATCGGGTACACAAACGTGTATAGAAAACGGTCTTTTCTGTCACGCGCCATTTCCGCTCACACACTCAGGCCGCCGCGCGCTCCAAAGACCCGTGACAAAGGTTTCGGGGTTCTGAGGGGGTGGTGGCGTGGATCAGCGTGCCGTCTTGTTTTTGGATCACGCCATCATCGCGCAGAACGTCGATCAGCGTCTCGTACTTGTACGACTTCCTGCTATCCGAGCGGTAATAGACGTGGCCGGGGGTCACGCGCGTGCCGTGGAAATCCAGCAGAATCTTGGCATCGTTCTGGAAAGTGCGCGTCACCGGGCCGGGTACCAGATTGTCGTTGTCGTCAAATGACACAACAATGTCGCCGACTTCGATTAGATCAATGGGCTTCTTCCAGACCTTGGCACGGACCTCATCTTGATCATAGATGCCATCCGGGCCGGGCTTAAGGTCAGGATCAAGCAGCCACATGTCGATAGGGACCTCAGGGCCGAAGCAGCTG
>JBCCHI010000111.1:0-13011 GCA_039028815.1 Pseudomonadota bacterium | reverse complement strand
TCCCGCTGCACCCCCTGCCTTCATCTTTCCCGAAATACTCCCGGGGAGCGCGAGGGGCTGGCCCCTCGCAAGGACACCACCCCCTTTCGTCCTTGCCCCGCAACACCGGCCAAAGCCGACAGGCGCACGGCATATCAATGCTGCGCCGCGTGTCGCGTCACTCTGTGAGTCTGGTTTGTCGCGAATCACGCTAGGATCGGACTCTGTCGTGCTGGAGCCCGCCCATGAACCGGAAAAGACCGGCATTCCGCCTGTACCTGCGCCTGCCTCTTGTGGCCTGTCTCGTCGCGTTGTGCGGCGCGCCCTCGATCGCCGCCGCGACCGTCGCCTGTGCGGTGACCGCCAGCGCCGGTGACGCCCGGACCGACCGTGTGCCGCTTTACGCAGATCCCGATGCCGCATCGCAGGTGATCCGCGACATTGCCGTGGGCGATCTGGTGTTCTACCCCGATGCCAGCCTTGCGCCCTCCGACGCGCCCGGCTGGGTCTGGGTCCGGCATGACGTCAGCCAGACGGGAATCTGGCAAAGCGGAGAGTACGGTTGGCTGAAACGCGCGCATATCGAGATGTGCGGCTGAGCACCTGACCGGCCGCCGGTCGCCGTGCCGGAACATCCGCGCGGATCACGCCGTCTGCGCGCCCGGGTGATCACGCGCGCGCCGCGTCAGCCGTCGCACGCACAGCCCGTGTGACCGCATCCCGACCCGTCAGGATGGCCCTGCGCACAGGCGTCGCTGCAATAGTTCCGGTCGTCCTTTGTCACCGCGTCATTGATCTCGACAATGCACACGCAGTCGTCGCAGGCGCATTTCTGCAGGGTTACATTCGGCATGGTTTCTCTCCGTCAGGGGTCATCGTGGTCATGCGTGAACACATGTTCGATCATGATCTTCAGTACGCTCTGCACGCAGGCATCCGACATTGCGTAAAACACCTGCTTGCCGCGACGCTCGGATTTCAGAATACGGGCCGAGCGCAGCAATCTCAGGTGATGGCTGGTCAGCGAGGCGGACAGGCCCAGCGTGCCGGCGATATCACCGGCAGAGCGTTCGTGATCCATGCATGACATGACGATCGACAACCGGGTCGGATCGGCCAGCAGACCAAAGGTCTCGGCCAGTTGGGTGATCTGATCGGTCTGCAGGGCATGCATGGTCATCACAAACAATTAAACGATTGTTCAAGTGTTGTCTATACCCGCACCCGCCGCGCCGCCCGTCGGGACAGACAGCGGCCCGATCAGGCGGCCCGATCAGGCGGCCCGGACAGACGAGGCAGGACAGACGAGGGCAGGACAGACACGAGAGCAGGGCAGACAGAAGGCCGCGCAGACAGAGGGCAGGGCGGCCACGCCCCGGTGATCGCGGTGATGGCGCAGGGCCCGGACCCGCGGCCTCAGCGGTGAATGTCCCGCCACGGGAAATTCTTTCCCGGTTTTGCCCAGGGTGCCCACCTCCCAGACAGACGGCGCAAGACGCGCCGGCTCTTCGACAACTGCAACACTGTCCCCTTCGTATCGACGTTCTCGATGACGCCCTCAACCGCGCCAACACGAAGGGTCTGGCTTGCGTCTTCGATGGCGTCAAAGTCGTCCGGCGACAGCAGCAGTGCCCTGTCCGATCTGGCATGCGCCGAACCCGCCGCCAGCGCCGCCGCCGACATCGGCGCCACGACGCGCATGAGGTTTCCGATCATCTCCATTCTTCCCTCGGTGCGCAGCGTAGCGCGACTCACCGGCAGGTGTGACCCTAACCCGGCGCGCCGAAGGGGCGACTTCACCGCAGGATCCGCGGATTGCGTTTTGTACAATTTGTACTTTGCCGGGTCCCGAATGTGTACAAAATGTAGCAAAACCGCCGAAACCGGGCCAGACCCGACCAGACCGGACCAGACCCCGGACCCATGCGGAGGAACGCGTTTTGTACAAACTTTTCTATGCCCCCGGCAGCGCCTCGATGGGGGTGCGCGTATGCCTAGAGGAGATCGGCGCGCCCTATGACCTGATCGACAGCACGATCGACATGCAGGCCCCGCGCCCCTCCGAACAGCTTGAAATCAACCCAAATGGTTGGATTCCGGTGCTTTTCTGGGATGGCGGGGCGATGTACGAATGTGCCGCGATCACCATCTTTCTGGGCGACTGTCACCCCGAAGCGCGCCTTGCCCCGGCGCCGGACAATCTGAAAAGAGCTGTTTATTTACAGACACTTGTCTACTTTTCCAGTTCGATCCAGACCGCCTTTCAGCTGACCTATTACCCCGAGCGTTTCGCCGATACCCCGCAGGATGAACCTGCCGCGCGCCGTCGCGGCGTGCGGCGACTGCGCGAAACATGGGGGGTGGTCGATGCGCAAATAGGTAACAATATCTGGGTGTTAGGAGACGACTTTGGTGCAGCCGACATCTATCTCTACATGCTGACAACATGGCTCTCGTCCGAGGTCGGTCACCCCGATCTGGCAGAGTTTCCCAATGTCTCCCGCATCGCCCGCGCCGCCGCGCAGCGGCCCGCCATCCGCCGTGTCTACGCGCCCTAGGCGCCCCACCAGTTGCCATCCGGGTCGCCCGGATACACCCCCAGATACGGCCCGTGGCTCTGATATCCCATCAGGCGGCGGACGTGTTCGGGGTAGCTCTCGGCCATCTCGCGCGGCACCGTCAGGTAGTGGTTTTCCTCCTGTCGCAACCATCCCAGCGAATAGGTCGTGATCAGTCCCGTGCGCGGCGCGTCCGACTGGTTCTGACCGCCGGAATGCACGGTCCCGCCAAGATAGAACAGCACCGATCCGCGGGGCATTTCGGCCTGACAGCATTGCGCCTCCGTGATGCTCTCGATCGGCCGCAGATCCTGAGAGCAGGGCACAACACGCGTCGCGCCATTCTGCGCGGTAAAGTCCGTCATGGCCCACATGGCGGACAACTGCCATTCCACGCCGGGGATGCGCATGGGGTAGAAGTCGTCATCGCGATGCAGGTCCTGCGCCCCTTCGCCTGGGTGAATCTCGATCGCCGTGGAGGACCCGATCTGGTAGGTTTCGCAATGACGTTTCAGCACGTGATCCGCGACACCGGTGACCAGGGGATGCGCGATGATGTCGGCCGCCGCGCGGCTGAAGCCGAGTATCCCGCCAACGCGGAGCGTCTTGTAGCCATTGAAATCGTTTGAAAATTTGTGACCATACTCATCGAACGGCCCGCGCAGATCACTCATCACCGTGTCCAGCAGATCGGGCGCGGCCACGCGTTCGACGATCACGCCGCCGTCTCTCAGCAGTGCCTGCGCAACGACCGCGGCCTCTGCCTCGGCGTTCAGACGCGTCACCTCAACCATTGTACTCCTCCGTCATCTTTCCAAGACCGGCCTCCATGATGTCGAACATGTCATCGATCTCGGATTCCGTCATGATCAGCGGCGGCGAAAAGACCGCCATATTGCCGAACGGGCGCAGGATCAGCCCCATCTCTTCGCAGACCTCGTCGATCCGGGCGCCAAACTTCAGGTCCTTTTCATAGCTGCGCTCGCCGTATTCCGGCGTGCATTCCAGACACCCCAGGAACCCCATGCCGCGCACGTCACCGACGATGTCGAATGTCTCGCCGATCCGGGTCAGCCGCTTCTGAAAGTGCGGCGTCAGGCGGCGAACATGGCCAAGGATGTCGTCGCGCTCCATGATCTCGATGTTCTTCAGCGCAGCCGCGCAACTCACCGGATGGCCGGAATAGGTGTAGCCGTTGTAGAACGTGTCGCTGCCCTCCTGTCCGTCGGCCATGCGCGCGACAACCGCGTCCGAGATGATGCAGGCGCCCAGCGGCAGGTAGCCCGATGTCAGCCCTTTGGCGCAGGTGATCATGTCCGGCACGATGTCGAACACAGGCTCCGACGCAAACCAGTGCCCCAGCCGCCCGAATCCGGTGACCACCTCGTCGGAAATGTACAAAATGTCATGCGCCCGGCAAATCTCCAGAGTCCGCCGATGATACCCCTCCGGCGGCACAATCACCCCGCCGGAACACAGGATCGGCTCGGCGATGAAGGCGCCGATGCGATCCGCGCCTTCGGCCTCGATCAGCGCCTCCAGATCCGCAACCTTGGCGTCGCACCAGTCGGCCAGGCTCATGCCGTCGGGGCGGATATAGGGGTTCACGTCCGGCAGGAAACGCACGAGATCATCCGCCTTGTCGAACCTGGTGTTGAACCGCTCTTTGCCCGTTACGGTCGAGGCCAGATAGGTCGAGCCGTGATATCCTTTCTCGCGCGAAATGAGGATTTTCTTGTCCGGCCGCCCCAGACGGTTGTTGTAGAACTGGACCGCGCGCAGCGCCGTGTCGACGGCTGTCGAGCCACCGGTGGTGAAGTGCACGGCGTTCAGATCGCCCGGTGCGCGTTTGGCGATTTCATGCGCCAGACGGGCCGCGGGCCCGGTCGTGAAGGACCACGGTGAGGCATAGGGCATTTCCATGACCTGTGCGGCGATGGCATCTGCCATCTCCTGACGTCCGTAGCCGATGTTCATGCACCACATGCCGCCCGGTCCGTCGATAAAGCGCTTGCCGCTTTCATCCCAGAGGTAGATGCCGTCGGCAGAGCCCACGCGCATGTACTCGTCTGTTCCGAAGTCCCGGACGCCTGCCCAGGGGTGCAGATGGTGATCACGGTCCCATTCGGTCAGGTCTTCGGGAGAGGGGGAGTTGGCGAGATGATCCATATTCTGGTCCTTTCAGCGGTCTGGCGCGTCATGCGCGCGTGCGTTCAGTGCCGGGCCGGCGGTGTCAGCCTGGCACGCGGTGGCTTGAAGAATGCGCCAGTCTGCGGCGTAAGCCGGGCCATCCTTCGGTTCCATTGTCCTTCCTCCAGCACGTAGATGTCGGCAAAGAGGTTGGTCTTGCCGGTGATGGCCCAGGGGGTCTCGACATGGGCCAGGGCAATGTTGCGTTTGGCGGTGGGGGACCAGACACCAGAGGTGATGTGTCCCACTTCACGCCGCCTGCCATGATAGACGAGCGCGTCCTGCGCGGGCTTGAACCCCTCGACGTCCACGCGCAAAAGCAGACTGCGAGGGGAATTCCGCACCTTCCAGAGCGCGCGACGGCCGTTGAAGTGCCCCTTGTCGAAATCGACCAGGCGCGACAGCCCGAGCTCAAAGGGCGTGCGCCCGCGGTGCAGCCGTTCGGTGGCGTGCACAGGCTGAAAATCCACGCCGGCGGTCATGAAGCCGGCTTCGATCCGGGCGATGTTCACCGCGTCATATCCGATCCCGCGCAGCCCGAGGTCCCGGCCCGCATCCCACAGGCGATCCCAAAGCGCGGCCGCCTCCGGCCAGTCGGTCCACAGCTCGTAACCCAGATCACCCGTAAAGCCGGTGCGCGACACCAGAAGATCCGGCGCGATCCGGGCGCAGTCGAAAGGCCGCAGTGTTGCAACGTCCAGACCCGCCGCCTCCAGCAGCGCGAACGAGGTGGGGCCCTGCAGCGCCAGACCGGCCAGCCTGTCGCTGTCGTCTTCGATCCGCGCGTCAAAGCCCCAGACCGCATCGCAGAGCCAGGTCAGCATGGGTTCCTGGCAACACAGCAGCCATTCGTCCTGCGCCAGCCGGAAGAGCGTGCCGTCGTCGATCAGCATGCCCTCTTCGTCGCACCAGACCACGTAGCTGACCCGCCCGACCGCGATCTTCCGGACATCGCGCGTCACCAGCCGGTTCAGCATGGCCTCCGACGCCGGGCCGGTGATGCGGTACTTCTTCATCGGTGAGATATCGAGCAGCGCCGCCTGGTTGCGCAGGGCGAAGTATTCGTTTTCCAGTGTCTCGAGCGTGGCCGGTGCGGCGTAACCGGCCCAGTCATACCAGCGCCTCGAACAACTCAGCCTCTCCAGCCTGTCATGCACCGGGCCGTCCATCAGGCCCAGTTTCGGGTCGGTCATGATGCTCATGCGGGGTCTCCCAGTGCGCAGAGCGCAGCATTGCAGCCGGAAAGCCCCATGATGTCGCCACCGGGATGGGTCGATGCGCCGCAAAGGAACAAACCCTTCGGCCCGAACGCGTAGTGCCCGATCATGTTGGCGGGCCGGACACTCAGCACCTGGTCGAGGCTCATTTCCGCCTGATGCCAATGACCGCCCGGTGCACCGGTTCTGGCCTCGATCTGGTCGGGCGTGGTGATCTGCGATCCCGTGACCTGTTCCGAAAAGCCCGGCACGACGGCCGTGAGAGTATCGGTGGTATGTCGCAACAACCGCGCCCGTGCGGCGTCGGTCCACCCCTGCGCGAGGTCCGACGGCGCGTATTGCACAATGCAGGACAGCCAGTCGCGTCCGCCCGAAACGGATTGCGGGACCGCCTCGATCACCGGATTTTCGGACATTTCGCCATATTTTGAAGGGTTGAAGGCGCGCTCGACATACGCGGCTGAGGGCGCGACCACATAGCGGGCGGGCCCGGGCGGGCCGAGCGCGTTCTCGGGTGCGAAGGGGCGCGACAGCTCGAAATTGATCTTGGCCGCCGTTCCACGCGCTCTTATTTTTCGGACGCGCCGTGCGGTCTCGATGTCGAAGTGATCCGTGCCGGTCAGCGACAACGTGGTCCCCGCTCCCGGACTGGCCAGAACCAGAGGCGCATGTGCGATCTCGCCGTCGGCGATCTCAACGCCGGTGACGCAGTCGTCCGTCGTCAGGATGCGGGCGACGGCGCGTGCCGTCTGCATCCGGCAGCCTGCATCCCGTGCTGCAGTGGCAAAGTGTGTCAGCACCGCCCCCACGCCGCCCTCGGGCACACGGACATGACCGCCATGTCCCATCCGGTAGATCAGATTGAACACCGTACCGGGAGACCGGGGGCCCGCCGCCGCGCCGCGCACCGCGTCGGCGGCCAGCAGACCTGCCAATGGACCCTCGTCAAGATCATCGAGCGCGAAGTCGTAGACGTTTGACAAAAGTACCTGCATGAATCGCCGCGTTTCGGCCTTGCCCATGGCGCGCAGGCCCATTCCCATGCGCCCCAGCCTGCGCACGGCGCGCAAGGCGGCACCGTAACCGGCATGTTCGGGCATGCCGGGCGGCGGCGCTTCGGCGATGGCGCGCAGAATGTCGCCATAACGTGCAATCCGCTCGTTCAAGGCCTGAAACGCGTCCGCGTCGGGATGCGGGGTTCCGTCCGCGAATGTGGCGCGCCCGTCGCGGACGATCACATGCCGGCCGCTTTCTGCAAGTGCGACGGTGGGCAGTGCAGGGGCAGAGAACGGCCAGGCGTCGATGTCACTGCCAATCTCCAGCGCGACCTTGGGGCTGATGTTGTAGACAAGGTGCGCCAGCGCGGGGGTGCCGGGCCCGTCCGACAGGCCGGCCATTCCGCCCAGCGTGTCATTCTGTTCGAACAGGCACACCGACTTGCCACGCCGGGCCAGCACGGTGGCCGCCACCAGACCATTGATCCCGCCGCCGATCACAATGGCGTCGAAATTGCTCATGCCGCATACCCGTCCATGCGTTTGCCCGGGGTTTCGCGGCGCAAGATCGCGCGGGCCGCGTTCGCCCCCGGCGCGCCCATTACGCCGCCGCCCGGATGCGCGGAAGAGCCGCAAAGATAGAGCCCCTTTACCGGAGAGTCGTACTGCGCGTATCCCGGTACCGGTCGGTTGAAGAACAGCTGGTCGAATGTCAGCTCGCCCTGAAAGATGTTGCCTTCGGTGAGGCCGACCTCACGCTCCAGTTCCAGCGGAGAGCGGACTTCCATATGGACGATGTGATCGCGGATACGCGGGGCGGCGACTTCGATCTGCCGGATCACGTCATCGGCCATGGCTGTGCGCCGGTTTTCGTTCCAGTTCTGTGGTGATCGCGTGCCCTGCACCTCCAGATCGTAGGGTGCGTATTGCACGAAGACCGTCATCATGTGCCGGCCTGCCGGCGCCATGGTGGGGTCAATCTGACTGGGGATCAGCATGTCGATATACGGCTTTTCCGACCAGCGCCCGCCCTTCCAGTCGTCATAGGCGCGTTCGAGCTCTGCCAGGCTTTCAGAGGCATGCATGTCCCCGCGCAGAAAGCTTGCATGTTCAGGCGCGGCCGGAAAATCGGGGCGCGCGTCGAGTGCGATATTGAGCTTGGCCGAAGAGCCGCGGATCTTGAACCTGTCGACAGCCTGTCGGAATTCATCCGGCAGGTCGGCCGCGTTGACATGACGCAGAAAGGTGCGTTTGACATCCATGTTGGACGCAACGACAGGTGCCTGAAACTCCGTTCCATCCTCAAGCGCGACACCCGCGACCGCGCCGTCGATCGTCAGGATGGATTCGATCCCGGCGCCTTTGTGGATGACACCGCCATGCGCCTCGAAATCGGCGGCAATCGCAGAGGAAATCGCACCCATGCCGCCGCGTGCGAACCCCCAGGCGCCGATGCCACCGTCGATGTCGCCCATGTAATGGTGCAGCAGAACGTAGGCCGTTCCGGGCGAATAGACGCCAAGACCCGTGCCGATAATGCCGGAACCCGCCAGATGCGCCTTGATCAGGTCGTTCTCGAAATACTCGTCAAGAAAATCGCCGATCGACATCGTCCAGAAGCGCAGTGTCTCACCAAGTTCCTTTTTGCCCAGCCCCCAGGCTTTCTTGACAAGATACGCCATCTCTCCAATGTCACGTGGACGCAGCGATAACGGATCTGGCGCATCGCGCAGCAGGAAGGGCCGAATGAACCGGCATTGCCGCATGATCGCGCGGGAGTAATGCGGATAGGCGTCGGCGTCGCGCGGGCTGTGACGCGCCATTTCTCTGCGCAGCGCGTTGTGATCGGAGTAGTAGGCAAAGTAATCGCCCCCGCGCGTAAAGCTTGCTCCGCCTTCATAGGGGATCACCTGAAGCCCGTATTTCGGCAGATCGAGATCGCGCGCGATTTCGCGTCTCAGCAAAGAGCAGACATAAGAACAGTTCGAGTAGGTCCATCCCTCGTGCAGCGAGCGGCTGACCGCCGCGCCGCCGATCCAGTCATTCTTTTCGACAACCAGAACCCGCAGTCCCGCCCGCGCGAGATAGGCCGCTGTCGTCAGGCCATTGTGGCCGGCCCCGACGACAATGGCCTGGTATCGTGTTTGCTGGGGCAAGACGCGTCTCCTCGTCTTCTGATTTACCGTTGGATGCGATTCGGGTAAAGTTTGTTTGAGCGCTCAAATAAATTTAACAGTGACGGACACCTTTCCGTATGGCAAAATGAGACGGCACGACACAGAGGTTCGCCATTGACCAGCGTTGCCGAGAAGAAGCCGCGCAAGGAACGCAAGGAAAACGCCGACCGCCGGCGGCGGCAGTTGCTGGATGCGGCGCGGCGTTCGATTCTTTCGCACGGTCTGGCCAAGACGACGCTGGCCACGGTTGCGAACGAGGCGGGGTTGAGCCAGGGCGTCGCGGTGTTCTACTTCAAATCGAAGGCGGGCCTGCTTGGCGAAACGTTGCGCGATCTTTACCAGAGTTACGAAAGTCACTGGCTGTCCGCGCTCGACGGGGCGGGGGAGGATGCCGCCACCCGGCTGCTGGCGCTTGTCGATGCAGACTTTGATCCGGCGGCCAGCGGACCGGAGGTTTTGCCCCTTTGGTTCGCGTTCTGGGGCGAGCTGCGCTTTCAACAGGATTACGACACCATCGCCAAAAGCTTTGACGACCGCAGGCATACGGCGATCTGCACCATCTTGCGTGATCTGATGCCCGAGCATGGCGCGCCGGACATCGAACAGATGGCGGAATGGATCGAGGCATTCACCGATGGCTACTGGCAAAGGTTGCACATCGCGCCTGGAGAGTATGACCGCGCGGACGTCCTGCAGGATTGCAGAGCGGTTTTGGCACGCCTTCTGCCGGGAAGGTTTGCGTCGCGGTGACGGGGGCGACCGGTGTCTGATTTCGGTGTGCGCTGGGCGGCTGCCGCTGGTCCGGTCTGGTCTGGCAGCGCCTGTACCGGCAAGTCTGCGGCACGCGAACAAGAGGCCCCGCGCCGCCGTTTCCCGGCTCAGTCGAGGCTGATCCAGATTGTTTTCAGTTCGGTATACTGGGCATGGGCGTGAATGCCGTTGTCACGCCCGCCGAATCCTGACGACCTGAAACCACCGAACGGCGTTGAAATCTCGCCCTCGGAATAGGCGTTCACCCCCACCGCCCCAGCCTTGAGCTGTCGCGCATATGTGCAGTCCTCTTCGTGTCCTGTGATGTGGCGTCCGGCGCGGTTGGCGACGTCTCAGACACCCAGCCGGTCGAGCAATCTGAGCCGCAGAATTTCTGCCTCGACGGCGAATTCACGGGCAAAGGACAACGGCAGCGGCTTCAGCGGACTGACGGGGAAATCAAGATCCTCGTTGGCCACGCCCTGTGCCCATTTGGCAAGAACCGTCCCCATCGCGGTCGCGATGGCCACGCCTCTGCCGTTGTAGCCGACACCGGCCATCAGGCCCGGCGCCAGTTCGTCCAGATGCGGGTAGTGGTCGCGCGTGAGCGCCACGAAACCGCCCCAGGCATGGTCCCACTTTGTGCCCTCAAGCTGCGGGAAGAGATCCGTCGAGACACGCTTCAGTCGTTCGATCTGCCGCCGGGTCGAGGCGTCATTGTAGGTTCCACGCCCTCCCATCAGGAACCGGCCGTGGGCGTCGAGCCGGAAATACAGCAACAGGCGGCGCGCGTCCGAAAGCGCGTGCCTGTCCGGCAGAATCGAAGACCTGATATTGTCCGACAACGGCGCCGTGGCGACCTGAACCGATCGCACCGGCAACAGCGCCTTGCCAAGCGGGCGCTCGAGGTCCTGTGTGTAGGCGTTCGTGCAGATAAGGACCTTTTCGGCCGTCACACTGCCGGCGGATGTGCGCACCTTGTATCCGGCAGACAGGCGATCAATTTTCGTCGCGGGCGTCTGGCCGAAAAGTCTTGCGCCCATGCGCGCGGCGGCGTCGGCCAGTCCAAGCGCAAAGTTCAGCGGCTGCAGATTGCCGCCGCGATAGTCAATGAGGCCACCCAGATAGCTGTCGGTCCCGGTCAGGCGACTCATTGCCGTTTTGTCGAGCGGTTCGACATGCGCGCCGTGCGCCTGCCATTCCCGCGCCAGCTGGTGAAGGTCACGCAGCGTTTTTTCGGTATGTGCCGCACGCAGCCAGCCGGGCCGGATCGCGTCGCATTCGATTGAATGGCGTTGGATGAGATCGAACACCAGGTCTGCGGCGTTCCCGGTCAGCGCCAGCATCCGCTCTGCCGTTTCCTGTCCGAACTTTCGCACAACGACGCTTGGCGAGTCCTTCGGGCCGACATTGACCTGTCCACCGTTGCGGCCCGACGCACCCCAGCCTGGTTGCTCCGCTTCGATCAGCGCCACGTCAACACCTGCTTCGGCCAGGTGCAGAGCGGCGGACAGACCGGTGAAGCCTCCGCCAATCACGACGACATCTGCCCGGTGTTCTCCGGACAGCCGGGGATAGTCCGGCACGCGATTGGCGGTGGCGGTCCACAGGCTGTTGGCGATGACGGGGCGTTCATTCGGGATCATGTCGGCGCACACCATTCTTGTTTTTGACCAAAAGCACACCAAGATCTGCATTCAGGCACATCACTGTGGGACAGGCGTTGATGCACCAGTTGCTGAATATCTTTGATCTCAAGCCCGGGGTCCGGCGTGAAAAACTGGACAAAGCCTGGCAGGCGTTCATTGCGCATCTGATCGAAATCGATCTGGCCGTTGCAGGCAGTCCGGTTCTCAACCGCACGCGCCCCAGCGGGTTCGATACAGACGAAGAGCGCGGGCACGCCTTCATGGCGGTGATTTCGTTCCGGGACAAAGCGCAGGCCGACGCGGCGTGGCAGGCGATCGAAGTCCGGGCTGAACCGCTCGGGCGTTTGCATCGCTCGCTTTTTGCTATGGTTCATGATCCTGTCTTCACCTTCTGGTCGACCGATTAGGCCAGAACCTTGGCCATGGCCTTGGCGGCTTTCTTTCCGCTCAGATATGCCCCGTTGACAAGTGCGGGCACACGTCGATGTGTTGCCTCTCCGGCAAAGAAAAGCCGGTCGGCCAGTGGTTTGGCCAGATCCTTTCTGGCGTGTGAGGCGCCGGGACGCACCGCGGCATAGGCCCCCAGAGTCAACGGGTTGTCAGCCCAGTCGGTGGCAAAGCCCTTGACGAAGTGTTTGCGCGCATCGCTGCCGACCAGTCGCACAAGTTCGTGCATTGCATAGTCGAGAACGGCGTCCTGGCCTTCGGCGTAGAGGTCCCAGCCGAACCGTCCCCCGATGTTCCCGAACATGTAATCGTGACCGCAGGGCCATGCGATAAAGAAGCACCCTTCGCCTGCCTTGTCTTCGGGCAGCTCGTAGGTCACCCAGTTGTTTTCTGTCAGGCCGAGCCGTGCGCCATCAAACAGCATGGGGACCTTCATCAGCAACCCCATAGGGATATCGTGGACCGCTTGTTGTTTCCAGTCAGGCAGGTCCGGCGTGAACCTGATCTGGCCGGAATTCAGGACGCCGGTCGATACGGTGATCAGGCAGGCCCCCGCCCGCACGGTTCCGTCGGAGGTTTCCACGCACACACCCTGACCGGACCAGTCGATCGACGTGACCCTGGTGCCCAGGGCAATCGGCAGACCGGTTGCCAGCGATGCTACGACAGTCCCGAGACCTTCGCGCACAAAATTGCTGGGCTGGCTGGAGTCTGTTTTCCAGAAATCAACCGGTGAGATCTGGTCGAGGTCGACCCCGTAGTCCATCGATCCGAGCCAGGATTGGACCGAGGCGCCGTATCGCACATTGGGAACCAGCGTGCTGGCGGGCACGTCGCGGCCTTTCTTGCCGGCTTTTCCAATAGCGCGCAGGATCACCTCCCAGGCGGTGTCATAGGCCTGGAACGCGGTGTCGTCCGCCGGATCTCCTGCCAGGTCGAACAGGTCCGTCCCGGCGTTTGTGTGATCAACCAGCGTATATCCAAGATCTTCGGCCAGTTTTGTGAACGGGTTCCTGTCGGCGCCGGAAATCCATGAACAGCCGTGATCG
>JBCCHI010000110.1:0-13046 GCA_039028815.1 Pseudomonadota bacterium | reverse complement strand
CAGCCTCTCGAAGGTGCGCCGCGAAATGGGGGAGATAGAGGTTCTGATCTATAATGTCCGCGGGGCTTTTACATCCCGCGAACCGCTCGAAATGAGTTACCAGGATCTCTCGGACGTTTTTCAGACAGAAGTCATCGGCGCGTTCGCTGCCGCGAAGTCTGTCCTGCCGCAGATGATCAGCCGCTCTGGTGGCGCGGTGTTCTTTTCCAGCGCAACCGCCGCGTTTCGCGGGTCGGCTACCTATCCGCTTTATGCCATCGGCAAGTTTGGCCTGAGAGCACTGTCGCAAAGCCTGGCGAAGGCTTACGCGCATCGCGGTGTTCATATTGCCCATTTCAGGCTCGACTGTGATCTCGACGTTCCGGTTATGCACGACATGTACGGTGACGCACCGGGCCGCAGCGGCCTGGCTAGCCCCGACGACGTGGCCGAGACCTACTGGCTCACCTATCGGCAACCGAAAGGCGCTTGGAGCAATGAGGTCGAAATCCGACCCTGCACAGAAAACTGGACATTCTGACGCGTTTCGCGACAAACCTGAAACGCAGAGCGTCGCGCAACGCAGCGCATCGCCCCAATGCTGTGCGCCTTTCGCCTTCAGCTGATGTTTCAGGGCAAGGGCGAACGGCGAAAGGCTTCAGACAGGATTTTGCGCCGCGCGTCCTGTGCGTTCTGCCCCGTTCGCTCGTCTTGCCGCACGGCCCGTCCGGCGGGTTTTCAAACGCGTACCGTCAACGACCGGGACCCGGTCCACCGTGGGTCGGGCGCGGCCCGGCAAACGTCCCGCGATCACCAGCGTCCGGGGCGAACAGGCGAAACGGACGGGTCCCGGGCATCCGCGGGTCCCTTGTTTCGGCGGCGCACAGGATCATGCTGAGGCCAGGCCGGTTCTGATCGGAAGATCATGGGTCTTTGCGAACGTCCTGATCGCATGACGAAAGTGTTCGCGAAACGAAACGGACGCGTGTGACATCTGTTCTGCGCGGGGGACGGCAAAACAGTATTGTATGCTCAGCCTCGGCTCGAACGGACGCGTGTCAACCCCCGCATGAGACCAGAGCGGCGCGGAAAATGGTTCTGCCAGGCTGGTGGCCAGACCGTTTGCGATCATGGCATAGCGGGTCGAAGACGTGTGGCACCAGATCCGTCTCATGGCCGGGGCCTCCAGGGACTTTCTGAGATCGTCAGAGGCCTGTACGTCCTGAATGTGATCGGCCATTTCACCGATAAGTGGCTCCTTGCTAAGATCGCGGGCGGACACACTGTCCTGACTCATGAGCGGATGATCGGCCTTCGCGGCAAACACGTAATCCGCTTCTGCCAGCCATTCGACGTCGATCCCGTCCATTCCCGGTATGTTGAACGTGATCGCCAGATCTATGCGGCCCTCTTCCAGTGCGCTGAGCGTCGAGGCGTAACTTGCCGTATCAATCTCGACGACGGTTTTGGGGTTCTCGTCGTGAAAATGGCTCAGTGCAAGGGGCAGAACGGTCGTCGAGATCGTCGGCAGGCACGAGATGCGCAGGCGCTGGCCGAAGCCAAGACGGATTTCTTCAGCCACGCGGCCCAGTGCCTCAAGCTCCGAGATGCTGCGTTCGACTTCCTTGAAGAACTTCAGACCTTCCGATGTCGGCTTCAGGCCGCGCCCCGAACGCACGAACAGCTTGAACCCGACATTCCGCTCAAGTTCGGAAATCATGCGGCTGACACCCGATTGGGTGAGCCCCATCGCCTCTGCCGCGGCCACAATGGCGCCGAGACGCACAACATGGACGAAAGCCTGCAACTGACGGAAGGTCATACATGCCTCTATGATGATTTTCCCTCATGAAAGCTGACGATTTATGCGGATGTGTCAACTCTCAACTTGTGCGAGACTTTCGGGAAAACAGATGATGCAACGGGAGGACGACATGACCGGTTCTGTCAAGAAACGCGGTGTCTCGAAGACTGGCATCTGCGATCGCCGGACTTTTCTGAAGACATCCACGGCCTTTGGCGCCGCAGGGGTGATCGGGGCCACAACCGGCCTGCAACGCGCGCACGCGTCGTCCCCGAAGCGCGGCGGCGTGCTTCGCCAGGCTCTGCGCGGTGGCGCAACGACCGATACCCTGAATGGCGCGACCCTGCAGGCCGCGCATCCGATCAATGTCAGCTGGCAACTTCGCAACAACCTGACGGAGATTGATGCGGATGGAAACGTGGTCGGAGAACTGGCCGAAGGCTGGGAAGCCTCGGACAGCGGCAAGGTCTGGGCGTTCGATCTTCGCAAAGGTGTTGAGTTTCACAACGGCAAGTCCCTGGAAGCCGGGGACGTTGTGCATTCGCTGAACATTCACCGCGGTGAAGACAGCGAATCCGCCGTGTCAGGCATCATGAATGCCATCACGGACATCAGGACTGACGGCACGCACAAGGTGATTGTCGAACTGGAAAGCCCGAATGCGGATTTCGCGTTTCTGATGTCGGATTATCACCTGGTCATCGGACCGGAGGGAACGACCAGGGACCAATGGGACGAGGGGATCGGCACCGGGCCGTTTGTTCTTGAAGAATGGGAGCCGGGTGTCAGGGCGTATACCTCGCGCAACCCGAACTACTTCAAGGAGGGAATGCCTTATTTCGACGCGGTTGAAACACTGAATATCGCGGATGTCGCGGCAAGAACCAGTGCGCTGCAAACCGGCGAAGTCGATGTGGTCGAAGACCCGGACCTGAAGACCCTGCATCTGTTGCAGCGCCTTCCGAACATCGTGGTCATCGAAGTCGGCGGCACGCGCCACTTTCCCTATCCGATGCTCAAATCCGCCGCCCCGTTTGACGACAAGGATGTCCAGATGGCGCTGAAACTGGCCATCAACCGCGAAGAGTGGGTTGAAAAGGTGCTCAGCGGGCATGGATATGTCGGCAACGATCACCCGGTTGGCCGCAATCAGCTTTTCTTTGCCGAAGGCCTGGAGCAGCGCGCCTATGATCCTGACAAAGCCAGGTTTCATCTCAAGAAGGCGGGATACGAGGACGATCTGACAGTGGGTTTGTCTGCCGCGGATGTCTATTCGGGCGGGCTTGATGGTGCGATTCTCTATCAGGCCAATGCCAAGGAGGCGGGCATCAACATCGAAGTGGACCGGCTGCCGAAGGACGGATACTGGTCAGAGGTTCCATTGAAAAAGCCCTGGCATGTCAGCAGTCTGGCAGGTCGGGCAACTGTCGACTGGGTCATGTCGGTTTCCTACGCGGCAGACGCGCCGTGGAACGACACAACATGGGCAAATGAACGTTTCAACACGCTTCTGGTGGAAGCGCGGGGAGAGTTTGACGAGGCAAAGCGCGCCGAGATGTATTTTGAGATGCAGCAACTTGTGCGCGATGATTGTCCGACGGTGATCCCGGCATTTGCCAATTTTATTGCCTGCACGAGCGACAAGATCGGCACACCGGAAAAAGTCGCCTCAAATTCCCAGCTGGATGGCCTGAGGAATTGCGAGCGCTGGTGGTTTGTGTGAACTCACGGGACCGGGTCGCTCGTGCGCGAAGGATGGTTTGACATCTGACGACAAACCGTCTTGCCCAGACTCGGGCCCAGACTCGGGCCCAGACTCGGGCGCAGACGCCGGCTGACCCGATGTCTGCGCCTGCGTCCGGATCGCCGCCTGGACGAAAGAGCCTCTGTCACTTTGATGCACGGTGCGCACCGGCGCAACGAGGCAACGCGCGCCTGAACGCGGCACAGCTGCGTCGGGGGCGCACGCGCGGTCGTTCAGACGACGCACAGCAGGGGCCGCGGTTGACATCGGTGTGCCGCTTTGGCGCTTGTGAGCCCTGCCCGATGGTGGGGTCGGTTGCAGATCGGGGCGAAATCCTGCGCCAAGCAAGTCCGTGGCTTCCGTCCCACCTGAACGAGCAGGATCATTCACCCAGCAGGTCTTTGACCTACATCGCCGCATTTTTGACCACGACTGATAGGAATTCAGTTGGGACAGGCTCGGCCTTTTACGTTTCCATAGAAAAGCGTCATCCTGCCGCCTCAATTATCTGGACGCGAGACACCGACCCGCCAGATCCGTATACGCGCACGAGAACGAAACCAATGACCTGGTTTCGAATACGCTGCACTGTATGATGCTTGCGATCGTAGATACATTTCCCGGTGATCATCGAACGTCGCTCGGGGCTTGTAAAAAAATCGTCGACGGGATCACCGTCAGGATTACCAAATCTATGAACATTCGCTCGGTCTTGCTGAACAATCGCGCAGACGTCACTCAACGGAGCACCTTTCGAGTTATAGGTGTCACGTGGCGACAAGGTCGCGTAATATTCGAACATCAGGCTTTCTGCCGACGCTGCGTTCGGCAACATTGGCAGACCGAGAACGAAAGCAAACACAAATTTCTGTAGGAATTTCATGTAATCTCAGTCCCAAATTTTAGGATCAAAGAGGAAGACCTCGATTGATCCTTTTGATTTGCGTATGTCACCTTCAGCATCGACGATCTCCGCAGTGACAAGTGCATAGCTCTTTATGACTTGCCCTGTAGGTCCCGTCGCAAAACCACGCAGTTCATCGATTTCTATAGACATTGAAACCCATTCGTTCGGACTGAAGCCTGCCGTCCGGATGTTCTGTGTCCGAATTTCGCCTGATCCAGTCACTGATCCGTCATCGTCAACCGTTAGCCCTATGGCACCTTCCGTCCCTTTGGCTGTTCCATACTGGGTGTTGTCAGAAACAATGACCGTAGCAAAACCGTCCTCGAAAACAGCCTCGCCCATAAAGCCCAAGGCGGTCATGCCATCAATGGATGCACCATCCGCGACATGTACGTAGAAGCTGGGCGCAAGGTCTGATGGAGACGCCAGTTCATTGTAGATAAAACCGACAAAAAAGTCGTTCCCAAACAGCGCATTGATCTCTGGCGACTGATCGTCAACGTCGCCATTATGATATGTGGCAGTAAGGACTGGAGCTATCTGCATTTGGTTGCCCGAGGGCTTGGCCAGGTCCTCAAATGTAAAGTTCACTCCGTCATCCACCGTGAGTGTGAGGCCGTCTAAATTAAATGGCCCAAAAAGGTTGCCAGCATCGCGGTCAACGCAAAAATCACCAAGTTGCGGTTCGGAGCCCCCAGTAATTTGGCCAAAAGCCATCTCTTTGTCACAGTCGGCTACCGGCTGTGCTGCTGCTGGCAAACACCAAACCAGAAAAGGAGCCACCAATGTCAGGACATTCGTTCTCAATACCCTATTCTCCTCGCATTAAATCGTTACAGAAGGCGCGATCTCGCATTCCGCAAACTCGACGGCTGTCATCCCGGAATGACGTCGACCTCCCAACCTCTCCCTCTGTCTGATGGTAAAATCTACGTGCGCCAAACCGCCCCAAACGGGCGATCCGGCCACATGTCGTGCTCGAGAACTCTACAGATCACCCGGAAAGTTTAAAGCTGGGCGATTAACGCTAGATTTCGCCCTATCTGCACCTGACCCAATGATGAACCGAGAGACAGCGCATGCAGGACAACGATGCAGAGTTCAGGGAACTGGTTCAGAGCTTTTCTGACCGGCATGCTCTCGCTTTCGAAACGCGCACCGAGCCCGGTGTGGACGCACTGGTGGTGTTTCCGCACACCGCGGGCGGTCTGTCCTTCGACCTCGTCATCTGCCTTCAGAACGAGCATGTCACGCTGGAATTCGGAGGGTTTCGCGGTTTCTTTGCGACGGGCGGCGCGAACTGGAACGACCTCGCCGACAGGCTTGATCAGATCGTGACAGGCGCATGTCGCGTCCGCGTTCACCATCAGCTCGGCCGTGTGCACAAACGCGTGCTTGAACATCGGGACGACACGGTCTGGCGTCCGGTCTACACCCATTATTCCGCGATCAGGCTGCCATTTGTACCAGATCGCATATCGTATTTATCCAACGCGCCGGAACAGTGAACCGCGCTGGCCGACATGGCATCTGATGCCGGGTCGTGCCGCCTGCCCGCAGTTCAATGGACAATGTAGATCGGGCTGGACCACGCGACATGCCCATCCTCGGTCACAACTCTTACCCAAAGCGGATTGTCCCGCCCGCGTTCCGGATGGACGGCGACGGTTTCGGTCAGGTGACAGCACGTCATCGTCTCCGGAAGCCGGAACAAACGGATCTTGCGGTCAAGGCCGCCGGCATCCAGAACAGCTTCTTCATCCTTTATGTCAGCCAGATCGAACGCGCCCGAGACAAGCCCCGTTTCGATGGACACCCGGCCCTCGTTCCCGCTCAACCATATGTCCAGCCCGCCAAAGTTGCCGGTGGTTACGGTATCAAACGCAACGGTTCGGTGGTTTTCCAGTGCGACTGGCCGGTCAAGATTCCATATGTTGATCGTCTTGAACGCCCGAATGCTTGCGTCGTCCAGTTTCAGCGTGCCTTTCCAGCGCGTTGTGCGACCCCGGCCACGATACTCCGCGCCCTGCCAGATCACTCTGAGCCGACCGGCCGGGTCGGGCGTGTAGGGGCGCAGCGTGCGGACAACGCGCATGCCATTCAGTACGTCCACCCGCTCGATCGGCGCCGGCGTTTCCATTGAAACGGAAAGATCGACGTGATCCGCTTTCGTGCATGCGATATCACCCATAAGCGCGACCGTGGACGGCACCGGGTCGACGTCTTCAATTCTCGGATCGGTCGGGAAGACACCGCCGTCATGCCCGAGATGCGCCTTCACCTCCAGATGCATGCGGCACCCGGTTGTTCCATAATGCCTGCGTTGTCTGAGCGCCTTGAAAATCGCCTCGCGGGACAGCGTGCCGGCCAGAAAGCAGGTCAGCCCGCTGTAGGCGCCAAACTCGGACGCACCGGGATAGCAAGCACCGGGCGCGCCCTTGTGACCATCACTGTTGCAAACCAGGCCAACGCGGTAGCCCAGATCGAAGGCGTCCTTCATGATCCATTCGAAGGTGCCCCAATCGGAATGCACCTCAACCGCCGTGCGCAATGCCGGATCTTCCGCATAAGAGATATCGGCCGGCCGGCCGCCGACATGCGCGAACATGACGCAGTCTTCGGTCCTGAGCGTGTCAAAGAGCGCATCAAGCGTGTTTGCATCCGTGTCGATGTCCGACCGGTCCTGTAGCAGGGCATGTGACGAGCGGTGAATCCGGCACCCTTCCCTGGCGAAGAAAACGTTGTGATCGCCGCCGACGGGGGTGTTTCCGGACCATTCGTAGCCCGGAAAAACGGTGAAGTGCCCCTCTTCGTCAAACTCTGCCGTCAAATCGTTGATCTGCTGCCAGAACGCGTTGGTCACCTGAAAGTCGTTGGCCTGATGCGACGTCACATCCAGAAAGGCGACATCGCGGGCAAACTCGAGATATTCGCGCATCGGGTTGATCCCGACCGTTTCGCCGCTTTGCCCGTGCAGATCCCCCCAATAGGCCGCCGGGCCGCGTTCGCTGACAACAAGCGGGTTAGAGGTGGCAAGACCATTGCCCGCGGGATCCAGCAGCGAAAACCGATAGGTTCCGTCCCGGCCGATGCGCATCCCCTTCAGGCGGGCCCCGCGCGCGCCGGGTTCGAATATCACGGGTCGCGGCAGACCCTCGATCATTTCGCTGGCCTCAAGGCTTAGTCCCAGCGGCGTCTGGTCAGAGGCATTGCCCCATTCATCCTCGCCCCGGACGCCAATGTCGAACGTCTCGTGCGGACGGCGCAGAGTGGGCGCGGTGACAACCCATTTCGCGACCGGTCCCGCCACGATCTCTACCGAATGTGATGCGACGGGCACAAAGACACCCGTGGCGCAAACATCGGCGAGCACCCTGAATTCGAACGCGGATTCACAGAATGTCTGCAGGCGCATGCCCGGCGAGCCCGCGCTGCGGTCCCCCAGTACGACGGTGATGGAATCGCCCGGGCTCATATGGCCGCGCTGTACCGTGATCCTTATCCCGTTGTACCAGGGGCGTTGATGGGGGTAGCGCTCGGCATACAGCTCAAGGGCCACACCGTTGGACGCCTGCGCCGTCACGTAGTTGATCGCCGCAGGGTCGGTGAACTGCGCACCACCGCCATCGCTTGTCCAGCGGCTCACGATTTTTATGGCGCCGGTGTCGTCCAGGCCGAATGCGCCGACCGTGTAGACAAGCCTGAAGGACTGGGTCGAGCGGACAGGAAAACGCCCCGTCGGCGAAAATGTCGTGGTGCCATAGTCGGCACCAACGGGACCGGGTTCTGACGACGGCCAGACATCGCCCATAATGTCATCAGGTATGTTCGGCAACGCAGGTCTCCGGCACTGGTGTCGTGGCAATCACGTCATCGCTTCAGGTTGCAACGGACAGGCCGGGTTTGAAACAGCATTCTGCACAGCAGAGGGCACCGCGTGCCGCAGCGCAAAGTGGCCCCCGCGCGCGTTGAAGTCTGCGCTCAAACAGAAATGCGCTGGTGTGCTCTACCTCAAAGCGTGATGATTTGGTCGGGTTGCGCTGGTGCCAGTGCGGCGTAAAGCTGAGGAAAACAACCGACATGCACGCCATCGACCACATCCTTGGGGGTGACTTCCCCTGTGCCGCACTGGTGAAACTCACCTTCGGCCAGATTCCGGCGTAGTGCGCACTGATCGCACATCATCAAAAGGATGTTCTTTTCCGCTGAGACGCGGGCCAGCCGTTCGCCAATCGGGTCGCCCTTGCGCAGGGCAAAGAGATTGTCGTCGAAGAAGAACATCCCGACAACCTGTACCCCATGATTTCCCGCTTCGAGCTGCGGCAAAATCATTGTCGCGAGCTTGTAGGTAGAGGCCATGTCCGTGGCAAAAACATATGCGACTTTCATTTCGTGTTCCTTGACTGAGTGTTGCTATCTTCTGGATCGATCTAAAGGTGAGACCGGATCGTAGCCAGACGGTCCCCATGGGTGACAACGGGCCAGGTGTCGCGCGGTTAGCCAAAGGCCGCGGACCGGGCCATGCTTCTCAAGCGCTTCAACTGCATAGGACGAGCACGTGGGTTGAAACCGACAGGAATGGCGGAGCCACGGGGACAGGAACCTACGATAGCCTCGTATTGGCAGGACCAGCAACCATGCGGCCACCGCCCTCATGTCAGCGAATGCACAGGTTCTGGCGGCGCCCGCTGTTCCAAAGCGTCGCATCACCTGTCCTCAGAGATCCATTGGGCATCGTGACCGATATGCGTTTGTCCTGAGAGTCCATCCAAGAAGGAACCACCACTTTACATTGCCAACGTTCTAGGTCACATGTCATTTAGTTATATTATAACATTACATAAGAAGAATGCCATGCTGCGGCTTGAGTTTCAAGAACGGCGTTCAGTCGAGCAAGTCGAAGAAGGCGTGGATCTGGCGCCAAAGTTTGACGCCGACGGCCTGTTGCCCTGTATCACCACCGCCGTAGAGACGGGCGAAGTGTTGATGCTGGGCTGGATGAACGAAGAAGCATTGCGTTTGACCATCGAGACGGCCGAAGCCCACTATTTCAGTCGCGCGCGCCAGGTGTTGTGGCGCAAGGGTGCAACGTCAGGCCTGGTCCAGAAGGTTGTTGAGGCGCGAATTGACGACGATCAGGACGCCATATGGCTCCGTGTCGATGTCGCGGGGTCTGGCGCATCTTGCCATGTGGGCTATCGATCCTGCTTCTATCGCAGCGTTCCGGTAGGGCAATCGGCCGGAGGGCCTCTCTCTTTCACAGAGCAAGAGAAAACCTTCGATGCGGAAGAAGTTTACGGGGATGCCCATAATCCAACGCAGCTCTGAAGGTCGCGCAGGGATGTGCCACGCACTGGCGGTGGTCCAGGCCAAGCGCGGTCATGCCCGATCCGCGCGCAAATGATGGAGCCCGCCTGGCGAGCAAGCTGCCGATTTAGCAGTACCACGCCGAAAGGCAGGACTCGCGCAATCCTGCAACTATCCGGTCTGCGAGACGATTATCTGGTTTGGCTCCCAACAGGCTATTGAATGGCAGCTTTGCGGGTGTGGCTCAGCAGCACTGAGCTTGATTGCTTGCGGCAAGTCTGGGCCAACCTGTGGCCCCAGTTGTTTCTGCACAAACAAAATGCTGCAAGTGCAAATGTGGTTGGTCCGGGCTCAGAACCGACCAACGCCGTACAAGGGACAGACACCCGCTTTTGCGGAAGCCGAAGCCGTGGTGCGCAATGACGTTGCGCTCAAGATCAACACCGGCTAACCTCTGTGGTTATTACTATTTTGCAGGATTTTGATATGAAGCTGGTAATATTTTCCTTTTTCGCTTTTGCCGTGAACGTGTCGGCCGCAGCTGCGGCGCCGGTGGTTTACTCCTCTTTCGTTGATTTCAACGACGCACTCATGGGGGCGCCCACAACAACATTTTTGTTTCCGGCCGAAGACACCGCCAATGCACCCTTCATCGATTTTGGCGCGTTTCAGTCCACAGTGTCCAATCCAGATATGGACACGCAGCATCGGGTCGACGGCGCAAGACTCGTAATACAGGTTGATCCGGCGCCAACGGGTGGTGGCGGGCTTGCACCTCCGCCTGTGGATACGCGGGTCACAATCGAATTCGACACCCCGATTTATGGCCTTGCCTTCGATGAACTGGGTGCGGATTTCATCGACGTCAGCATCGATGGTGGCACCACATTCTTTGATATTTTCACGTCTACGGGCGGCGTCCCGTTTACAACGCCTGGCAGCGGTTTTTTCGGAGTTATCAATGATACCAACTTTGACACGATAATCTTCGAAACCGATGTCGGCGACGCAATGCTGCTGGAAAGCCTGATTTACACGACGGTGCCACTGCCGCCCACGCCGGTTCCGTTACCCGCGAGCGCGCTTTTGTTGCTGTCGTCTGTGTTGGGCCTGGCTTTCTCGGGTCGCTTACGGGCAGTGGCGAAATAGCACGGCATTGTCATACATGCGTCTTACGCTTTCTACTGATCGGTTAAGTCTGGACACAGGGAAAGCACACGCCGAACAACCGAAAGATGAATTCGTATCAAGAGCGGGCATGGTGCCTATGTCCGCTTTGTCCCGCGACCTGTGAATTGGTCAGTCCACCTGTGCGGCGACAAGCATCAATGACCGGTGTTTCCGCCGCGAAGCAGCGTATACAATCGCGAAGATGCAGCGCTTCTCGTGCTGCGAGCGCGCGCAGCGTAAAACCGTAGTGGCCGGACGGGCTCCGTTTAGCCATTTGCTGCGACAAGTGCCAAGGTCGGCATTGCTGACGACGCACTCCTTCATCCATTCGTGCGAAACCTCCGCCTAACGCACCAGCTATTTGACGCCCGAAACCACAAACGAAGGGACTGAGATCACAATCCGGTCATCTGTGGCGCAAGCCGAGACGGCCTTGTTCATGTCTTCCCGGATCGTCATCTTTGTGTCGTCGGTCTGGGCTTCGACGATGATTGCACCTCTGACTGTAAGGCGCATTATGTTCTCAAAGAAGTCTCCCGGCGGAGCGTGATAGACACTTGGGACCTCATGCACTTCGATGTCCGAAAAGCCAGTATCAGTCATGAGATCACGGCACAGATCACGATCCGAATACTGAAACGCATCGGGTGCCGGGTCGGCGGTTTTCATGTCTGAATGCCTGGCGATTGTTCCCATCACAATCCGAAAGAAGTCAGACTCGGTCGGCGCGCACCACTGGCTGAAGGCATAGCGACCACCCGCTTTGATGACCCTGTGGCCTTCGGAAACGGCCTTGCGGGCGTCCGTGACGTGGAAAATGCCAAATGGACAGACTGCGGCATCGAACGTGTCGTCCGCAAAGTCCAGTTGCAGAGCGTCTCCGACCTGAAAACTGCAGTCAGGGAAGCTTCTTGCCGCCATTTCGACCATCTCAGGCGCGAAATCGATGCCGGTTGATGAGGCACATATCGCGCGCGCCGCACCTGCGGCGTAGCCCGGACCGGTACAGATATCGAGCAGGCTTGCTCCCGCCCGTGCTCTGACGGCTCGCAACAGGGTTGGAATGGCCTGGGTGGTTATGAGCGCCGTATGGTCCTTGTAGAACTCGGCCTTTGAACCCCAGCCAATGCGTTCTTTCTCGCGAAAATCCTCAAACATGACCTACTCCAAATCAGCGACCTTCGGATTCAGCGTAACTCTGTCAATGCAATCAGCAAAGGTCCTCAGCGGCCTTTCATCCGGTGTGCGGCATCCAATCGAAAGGGCGCGCCGCAGTTTTTTTGACGCTTTGCCCGCACGTCTGCTTTCGGTCGGAAGCCGCCGGAGAAACCAGCGAGACAGCAAGACCGCTTTGTGGACGTGGCCGACTTTGCGCGTCCCACGGTCAAGGTCAGCTTTTGAAGTGTCAGGCAGCCACCATATCAACTTCGGCAGTCGAAAAACCAAAAGAAGCGACCATGTTCCGATGAGTATTGTTCCCAAGAAACTGCGAAAGAACTGCATCGACCTCTTTCAGCAGTTCTGCGTCGTTTAAACTAAAGGCGAATGACCCGAAAGCGGGAGGCTTTTCCGAGTTTGGCACAAGGATCAGTTCCAGCCCCCATTCCGGGTTCCGCTCGATAAAGCCGCCATGCGCTCGACCGACGCTGGCATAAGCGTCGGCAACTCCTGCGCGAACAGCTTGTGCCGCCTCGGTGTATGTTTCGAAAATCAAGATGCGGTCTGCACTGACGCCGAATTCAATCGCCGAGCGATGCTGAAACTGGTCGCGGACAACCGCTAGTCGGACGTCAGAATTTTCGGCAACGGATTGATAGCCGCTCAACCCCATCTGATTGCCGCTGGCCACCAGTAACCCGTCGGGTAGCGCCCAGATCGGGCGGCTGAACAATGCGTTCTTCCTGCGTTCATCCGTTCCAAAGAGACCGGTCGTCATGCGCCATTTACCATCTCTGACACCGGGCAGAAGTTCAGCAAATTCTGTCTCTACCGGCTCAAAGCCTGCAATACCAATCTCAGAAAATACATATTTTGCGAGTTCCACATCGCACCCCGTGACCCGGCCCGACGCATCAACGTAGTTGAATGGCGGTTCGATCAGGTATGCGAACTTCATGGGTCATCCTCTGTGGTAT
>JBCCHI010000109.1:0-13137 GCA_039028815.1 Pseudomonadota bacterium | reverse complement strand
GGGTATTGCGGACACAACCTCGGATGACACCATTGCGTTGTCGCAACGGCGCGATGCAATGATCGTTGCCATGCGACAGGCCATAGAACCGCTGCGGACAGGAGGCCCCGCTGACCGGGAGTGATGCGCAATCTTCTGTACCGGCTGGCAGACCGCCTGTAGCCTCGGGCCAGTGTCTGACAGCAAGGGGGACAGAATGGGGTTGATCGGTCCGGCAGTCTTGATCGCGATGCTTGGTGCATCCGGTATGTCACTGGCCGCAGAGGGCAGCCCGCCCTTGGCCGCAGCACAGGTGGACGACATCGTCGCCGTCTATCACTGCGATTCCGGGCTTGCCGTGGCGGAAAATCTGTTTGACGGCCGATCGCGCGACGAGGCCCGGATCCTGCTGGCGGCGGCGGGCAGGTGTGTCATGAAACAAGACCAGGACGACACGCTTTATTGCGAAAGCGGCACCTGCACGGGCACCTGCAAGCTTCGGAATTTTCCACTGAAATGCCAGTGCGAATAGGGGCGGGCTGCCGTCCGGGCTGACCGCGCGCCGGCGCACCCGAACCGGGCGCACAGATCAGCCCCCTCGCAAGATCGCACCGCGCGCGGGCGGCCCCTGGCAGAGACACGAAAACCTTTCGCCTTACCCCCGAAACACCAGCCGAAGGCGAAAGGCGCGCAGCATAGGGCCATTGCACTGCGTGACGCGACATTCTGTGCGTCAGCATTGTCGCGAAACGCTTTAGCCGGCGGTTTCGCGCAGCCACTGAAGCACCAGATGCGCCCCGGGTTTGGCCGCACCGCGCGCGGTCAGGCTGCAAAAATATCCCCGATCCGTTTCGCATTCGTACGGACTGGCCCGGACAAGCGTGCCGGTCTCAAGCATGTCATCAATGAGTGGCCGCCAGCCAAGCCCGACACCCATGCCGTTCTGAATCGCCCTCATGTAGACCATGAAACTGTGAAACCGGTCATGCTGCGGCGGGTCTGCGTGGCTTGCCCGGGTGCCGGCGAAGAACCGCGCCCAGTCGTCGGCATGATCTTCCGAACTCATATGCAACAGGCGTTTGTCGCTGAGATCCTCGCGCGACACCGGGCCCCATTCCGCAAGCGTGGAGGGGGTGCAGATTGCCACCAGACGTTCAGGAATGACCCGCACGCTCGGGCAGCCGGACAGACCCGATGTGCCAAACGTCACGACCGCATCACAGCGCGCCGGATCATAGTCCTGCTCCTGATCGCGGGTGACGATCTGCACTTCGATCTCCGGATGTCGCCCCTGCAGATCGGCCATCCTGGGAAGAAGATAGAAACTGGTAAAGCCGATTGCGGCATTCACAACGATCGCCGGAGGGAACGCGTCCTTGCGCAGATGGGTGAGACAGTCCCGGATCTCTGCAAAACCCGCCGCCACGGCCTTGGCCAGGACGTCCCCTTCTCTGGTCAGGGTGAGACGGGGCTTGGTGCGGCGAAACAGGGGCGTTGCGAGATAGTCCTCCAGCAGTGCAACCTGTCGCCCGATCGCGGGGCCGAGCACATTCAGCTCTTTTGCGGCCCTGCTGAAACTGAGGTGCCGGGCAGCAGCATCGAAGGCCTGCAACTGGTGCAAGGGCAGTGATGGCGTCGGCATAACATTCCTTCCATGAATGTTTGTGTTTCATATTTTGCATATTTATTTGAGGCTTTCATCAGGAATATCCTTTGTCGTGAGAACGAAGCGACGGAGACAGGGTGGCGCGCATTCTGGCCTTGGGCGGGGACGGTATCGGTCCGGAAATCCTGGATCAGGGTTTGCGGGTTGCCGGATGTCTGGGTGAGCTCGCAGGAATACCGCTTGAGGTGAGCACAGACCTGCTGCACGGCGCCAGCTACGACCTGCATGGCACGTTTTGCACTGAGGCGGTGCTGGACAGGGCGCGCATGTCGGATGCCGTGCTGGTTGGTGCCGTGGGAGGGCCCAAGTGGGATGCGATACGCATGCCAGGCGGTGCCGAGGCCCAGGACGGCCTGATGTATCTGCGCCACCACCTGCAATGCTATCTGGGGGTGCGCCCCGCGCGGAGCTGGCCGGCCATTGCGGATTGCACGCCGTTCCGCGAGGCGCGCGTCAGGGACGCCGACCTTCTTGTCCTGCGTGAAATGTGTGGTGGCGCGATGTTCGCGACCGAACGCGGGCAGCGCGTTGTCGGCGGCAAGAGGCACGGCTACGATCTGACAGCCTATGACGACACCGAGATCGCGCGCTTTGCGCGCGGTGGCTTCGAACTGGCGCGGCGCAGGCGCGGGCGTCTGGTTAGCTGCGACAAATCCAATGTCATGGAAAGCTACAAGCTCTGGCGTGCCGTGGTGACCGAGGTGGCGCAGGATTATCCGGATGTGGCCTTCGATTCCATGTTCGCGGACAATTTCGGCTATCAGATGGTCATGCACCCTGATGCATTCGACGTCGTTTTGTGCTGCAACCAGCTGGGAGACCTGTTCAGCGACCTGGCAGGCACCTTCGCCGGTTCGCTGGGCATGCTGCCATCGGCATGTCTTGCGGCCAATCCGGCGGACGGTCCGGTCTTCGGGCTCTACGAATCGACCTCCGGATCGGCGCCGGACATTGCGGATCAGGGCATTGCCAACCCGGTGGGCATGATCCTGTCTGTCGGCATGATGTTCGAATTCACCTTTGGCCGGGCCGATCTGAGCCGTCAGGTCGAACATGCGGTCGAGCGTACCTTGCTGGACGGGTTCGCAACCCGGGACATAGGTGGCACGACATCGTCGGCCGGGATGACCGATGCGATCCTTGAAAGGGTTGCGTCATGACGTTCGATTACGTCATTGCCGGTGGTGGCTCTGCCGGCTGCGTGCTGGCCGCGCGTCTGGCGGAAGAGTCTTCCGTGTCTGTCTGCGTCGTCGAAGCGGGGGGGCGCGGACGCGATCTTTTTGTCCGGATGCCTGCGGGCAACGGCTTTGTCTTTGGCAATCCGCGCCTTGACTGGGGATACCAGAGCGTTCCCCAGAAGGGTCTGGAAGGGCGAACCATCTATTTTGCGCGCGGCAAGGCCCTGGGCGGAACGTCGATCGTCAATGGGATGATCTACATGCGTGGCGTACCGGCCGATTACGACATGTGGCGGCAGAAGGGCCTCGAAGGCTGGGGGTATGCCGACCTGCTGCCCTATTTCAAGCGGGCGGAAGGTGCGCGGGACAGGCGCGACGCCTTCCACGGACAGTCCGGTCCGCTCAAGACCGAGCGCGCCGCGAACTATGGCCTGCTGGACGATGCGTTTGTCGATGCGGCCGTGGCCGCCAACCACAGGCGGCTGGACGATTTCAACGGGTTCGACCGGACCGGCGTTGCCCGCTGCGACAGCACTGTATCGCGCGGGGTGCGGCAGTCTTCGGCGATCGCATACCTGAGCCGCCGGCCAAAGAACCTGACGGTTCTGACCAACTGCCATGTCAGCCGGATCGTGATGGAAGGCAACCGCGCCGTCGGCATCGAGACCCTGACAGGCCGGACCATCCGGGCCGCACGCGAAGTGATCCTCTGCCAGGGGGTATTCGGTACGCCGCAGCTTATGATGCTGTCCGGCCTCGGCCCGGCGGATCATCTTCGTGCGCACAATATCGCACCGGTTGTCGATCTGCCCGGGGTCGGGGCAAATCTTGCCGATCATCCGGACGTGTCGATGCAGTATGTTTCCGATCGGCTGGACCTCAGCCACGCGCGTCATCAACGGCTGGACCGCGCGGCCTGGCTGATGGCACGCTGGCTGTTCAACGGGTCGGGTCCGGGGGCGGGCTCGCTGTTCTCTGCGGTCCTGTTTCATGCGTTCGATGACCCGGGCCTTCCGGAACTCGAGGTTTTCATGACCCCGATGAGGGTTGACGAGAACTTTGGGAATGGCAGCGACGAGGTCGCGCCGTTTCTGCAACGACTGGGCCGTCGTCTGCTGGTGAGAGGACGCAAGATGGCCCGGCCAGGCATTCAGATCGACATCAATCAGGAACGCCCCAGAAGCGTCGGCACCGTTCGGTTGGCCAGTTCCGACCCCCGGCAGCATCCGCTGATTGATCCGAACTATTTTGCCGACGCGCGGGATCTGGACGATCTTGTGCGAGGTGTGCACGCGATACGCGAGGTTATGGCTCAGCCGCAGATCGCCCGGTACCATCAGGGCGAGACAGGCGTCTGGACAGAGGCGCGCAGCGATGCTGAAATCATTCAGGCCATCCGGCGGTCCGCCTATACCGGTCATCATCCTTGTTGCACCGCCCGCATGGGTGCTGATCGCGAGGCCGTGCTGGATGCCGAGTTGCGTGTGCGTGGCACAGAGGGGCTGCGGGTGTGCGACGCATCCGCGATGCCGGCGCAGATCACCGGAAACCTCTACGCCACGGTGGTCATGATGGCCGAGAAGGCTGCCGACATGATCCTTGGCCGCCCCGGCCTGCCACCCGAAGACCCCAGGGAGACTTCCCATGCCTGACCATCGCACCTTTCAGTACTATGCGGGCAAAGCCTGGCACGATCCGGCCGAGGGCCGTTACTTTGACAGCGAAAATCCGGCAGACGGCACGGTCTGGGCACGGCTGCCGGATTGCAGCGACGCCGATGTCGCACGGGCGGTCTCTGCCGCCACGCAGGCATTCCATGACGGTCCATGGGGGCGCATGCGGCCATCGGAACGCGGCCGCGTCCTGCGCCGGATCGGGGACGTGATCAGCGCTCATGCCGATCGGCTGGGTGCGGTGGAGTTGCGTGACAACGGGCGCCTGCCGAACATTGCGCCGGGCCTCAGGGAGGGTGGCTGGCAGGTGGACAGCTGGCACTACTATGCCGGGCTTTGCGACAAGTTCGAGGGCCGCGTGATCCCTGCGGATCTGCCGGACATGCACAATTACATGACGTGGGAGCCCTTTGGCGTAGTCGCTCTGATTCTGCCGTGGAATTCGCCCATAGGCACGCTGATCTGGAAACTCGCGCCTGCGTTGGCGGCGGGCAATACGGTCGTCATCAAGCCATCCGAACAGGCAAGCTGTTCGGTTCTGGAACTGATGTCGGTGCTGGAAGAGGCCGATCTGCCGCCGGGCGTGGTCAATGTCGTCACCGGCTTTGGCCCGACCACAGGCACGGCGCTGATCGACCACCCCGACGTGCGCATGGTCAGCTTTACCGGAGGTACCGGCGGAGGCCGGGCCGTGGCGGCCGTGGCCGCGCGGCAGGTCAAACCGGTGATCATGGAACTGGGAGGCAAGTCGGCGCAAATCGTTCTGGCAGATGCCGATCTGGACCTGGCGGTCAACAGCATTGCCGCGGGCATCTTCCCGGCGGGGGGGCAAAGCTGCATATCCGGCTCGCGTCTGCTAGTGCATCGCGATGTGATCGGCCCGTTCACGGACCGGCTGGTCGGGGTGGTGCAAAAGGCCCGTGTCGGGCCGCCGGACGATCCTGACAGTCAGATCGGGCCGATCGCGAACCGCGTGCATTACGAGGCGGTGCGCGCGCGCATCGACGCGGCCGAGGCGGCGGGCCACCGCATGTTGCTGGATGGCAGGGGCGCGGCCCGCACCCGCGGATTCTACATCGGCCCCACCGTCTTTGCCGATGTGCCAAACGGCTCGGAATTGGCGCAGAACGAGGTGTTCGGCCCGGTTGTCAGCACCGAGGCCTGGGAGGACGAGACCCAGGTCATCCGAACCGCCAACGACACGATTTACGGCCTTGCGGCAGGCATCTGGTCGCGCGATGTCACGCGCGCCATGCGGATCGCGCGCCGCATTGAGGCGGGCACGGTCTACATCAACACCTATTTCAACGCCGCCGCGCAAAGCCCGGTCGGCGGGTTCAAACAATCCGGTTATGGCCGCGAGAACGGTATCGAAGGCATGCGCTGCTTCATGCAGACAAAATCCGTCTGGCTGTCGACCAACCCGGGTCACCCCGATCCCTTTCCCGAAAGCACAGACTGACATGGGCAGAAAACGAAGCACCCCCTGGAATTACCATCCGGATCTTCCCATTGCGGTTTCGCCACTCTTCTCCTGGCCACCGCGTCCCGCGGCCTGGCTGAAATGGATTGCCTCTTACTGGGTGGCGGTCAGTTCGGTGACGCTGGAGCTGGCGCTGGCCTTTATCGTCTATACCTGGTTCCAGCCCTCCTGGGACACGATGCAAACTCTTTCTCCGGGCTGGATTGCACAGATCTGGGTGCGCAACGTGATCCTGATCTGTCTGGTGGCGGGCGGTCTGCATCTGTGGTTCATCACATTTGCAGCACAGGGCCAGCAGCTGAAGTTCGACAAACGCGATCAGGTCAGAAACAGCCGCACGTTCACGTTTGGCAATCAGGTGTATGACAACATGTTCTGGTCGATCGCCAGCGGTGTCACGGCCTGGACGTTTTACGAAGTGTTGTTGTTCTGGGCCGCAGCCAACGGATATGCGCCACAAATCACGTTTGCCGGAAACCCGGTGTGGTTCGTGGCGTGGTTCCTTCTGATCCCGGTCTGGTCCAGTTTTCACTTTTACTGGGTGCATCGCTGGCTGCACTGGCCGCCGCTCTATCGGCGCGCGCATGCGCTGCATCATCGCAACATCAATGTCGGACCCTGGGCCGGAATCTCGATGCATCCGGTCGAGACCGCGCTCTATTTCTCGTCCGTTCTGATCCACTTTGTCGTTCCGTCACACGCCATTCACGTGCTGTTTCATCTCTATCTCGAGGGTCTGAACCCGGCGTTTTCCCATTCCGGGTACGAGGGCGTGTTGATAAAGGATCGAAAACGGCTGGAAACCGGCGACTTCTTCCACCAGCTGCATCACCGCTTTTTCGATTGCAACTACGGCACGGCCGAAGTGCCCTGGGACAGGATCTTTGGCTCGTTCCATGACGGGTCCGAGCAGGCCACCACGCGCCTGCGCGACCGCAAGGTGCAGATCCGGTCGGAATGAGTACGGCGTCCGTTCTTGCCCGCTTTGCCGTTTCGGCGACACCTGACATGACGGTGGCCGACATCGCGCGTCCGGCCGTGGCGGATTGTTTCGGCGCGATCCTCGCCGGTGCAGACAGCGACGTGGCACAGCGTGTGCGAACGGCCCTGGGCCCCTTTTCCGAAGGGGGCGTCGCGGTGTACGGCACGCAACAGACACTGTCCGCGCCGAACGCCGCACTGGTCAATGCCATCGCCGGTCACGCCTGGGATCTCGACGATTGGGAAGAGCCGGGAAACACGCATCCGACCGTCGTTTTGTTGCCCGCGCTTCTGGCGATGGCGCATCTGCACCCGACCTCCGGCCGGCAACTGCTCGCCGCCTATGCGGTGGGCGCAGAGATCATCATGCGACTGGGAGAAGCCGTCACGCTGGATCACTACGCGCGCGGGTTTCATTCCACGGCGACACTGGGTGCGATCGGGGCCGCGGGGGCGGTGGCGCGCCTGATCGGGCTGTCTGCGGACAAGACGGCGCATGCGATGGCGCTGGCCACGTCGCAGGCCACGGGATACACCGTGCAGTTCGGATCGAATGCCAAGCCCCTTCAGGCCGGTTCTGCCGCGCGCGCGGGCGTCGAGGCGGCCTGCCTTGCGGCCTCGGGCGTCACCGCGCAGGCCAGCGTGATAGACGACCCGCGCGGGTTTTCCGGCCTGATGGGCGCCCATTCGCCTGCCCGGTTCAGGCGGTTGCCCGCCAGGCTTGGCGCGCCCTGGGCACTGGCGGAATACGGGCTGGTCATGAAACCCTGGCCCTCCTGCGGATACACCCACCGGTTGATGACAGCCGCACTGGACCTGCGCGCGCAACGGGGGGATGAAACCGGGGAAATCACCGAAATTCACGCTGTAATGCCGGATTTCCATCACGCCATCCTTCCCTATGTCCGGCCCGCAAGCCGCAACGAGGCGCTGTTCTCGGCCCCTGCCTGTATCGCGCAGGCTCTTGCCGCGGGGCGTCTGACCCTCGTCGATATCGCATCAGGGTTCTGGACGACGCCAGAGGTCGGCCGGCTGATCGGGATCACGCGTGTCACGTCAGAGCCCGCGCGCGACATGAGCCTGAACTACGATCCCGCGCAGCCCGACCGGCTGAGCGTTACGCTCGGCAGTGGCGAGACGATCCACACCAGTTGCGTCTATCCGCTCGGAGCGCCTCAAAATGCAATGAGCACCGAACAGCTGGCGCGGAAATGGCAGAGCAACACCGGCCGGAACGGTGATGAATTCCATACTGTTCTGGACTGGGTGGACGCATCCGACATCGCGCAATTTTTCAGGGGGTGGTCGCAATGACCGGTGGCAGCAGGGCAGGCGGGCGCGCCGCGCGGAGACAGGCGCGTGCCGACGGAGCAGGGGTTGGTCCGACCCGCGCAATCTGGCCCGGGGTGACAGGTGGTCTTTATCGGCCTCTCACCGGGTCCGAGATTGCCATGATTGACGAGACCGCGTTGCGCATTCTCGATGAGATCGGTCTGAAGGGGGCAGACGCGCGCTGCATTGAAACTGTCTGCGCGGCCGGCGGGCGCGTCAGTGCGGATGGCAGACTGCTTATGCCAGAGGCGCTGGTGCGGGAGATGCTGAAAATCGCCGGTCGCGGATTTCGGCTGGGTGGTCTTGACCCAAAGCACGACATAGACCCGTCCGGCGCGCGGATTTATCTGGGAACCTCCGGGGCGGCGGTTCACATCATCGACAGCGAAACGCACGCGCTGCGCGACAGCACGCTGCGCGACCTGTTCGACATGGCCCGGCTTGCGGATGCCCTGCCGAATATCCACATGTTTCAACGCACGGTGGTGGCGCGCGATCTGACCGATCCGCGCGAGATGGATCTCAACACCGCCTATGCCTGCCTGAAAGGCACGGCCAAGCCCACCGGCACCTCTTTTGGTTCGGCTCAGGTGATGGAAGAAGCGATCGAGATGCTGGCCATCATCAAGGGCGGACATGACGCACTGCGTCAGTGCCCGCCGGTCTGCGTTTCGACCTGTTTCATCGTGCCGCCGCTTACATTCGCGGAGGAGGCGCTTGGCGTCATAGAATGCGCGGCGCGCCATGCCATCCCGCTCAAGCTGGTTTCGGCAGGGCAGGCCGGGGCCACCAGCCCCGCGCCACTGGCGGGAGCGGTGGCGCAACAGACCGCCGAGGTGCTGGCGGGGCTTGTCTATGTCAACCTGCTGAATCCGGGCCATCCCGCGACCTTTGGCGCGCTGCCTTTTGTCAGTGATCTGCGCACGGGCGCGATGTCCGGCGGCAGTGCCGAACAGGGATTGCTGATGGCGGCCTGCGCGCAGATGGCGCAGTTCTATGACATTCCCTGCGCCGTGAGCGCGGGCATGACAGACAGTAAGATGCCGGACTTTCAGGCGGGCTACGAAAAAGGCTACACCGAATTGCTGGCTGCGCTTGCCGGCGCGAACCTGATTTACGAAGCCGCGGGCATGTACGGCTCTCTTCTTGCGGCGTCGCTTGAAAGCTTTGTGCTCGACAATGACATGATCGGATCGATCCTGCGTGCGACCAGAGGCTTTGAGGTCTCCGCCGAGACGCTCTCGCTCGAGACGATCCGCGATGTGTGTGTGGATGGCCCCGGACATTTCCTTGGCCACGGCGATACGCTGGCGCGGATGCAGTCGGATTACTTCTACCCCGCTCTGGCGGACCGGCGCACGCCACAGGACTGGGCCAGCGACAGCGACAAGGATCTGCTGGAACGCGCGCGTGCGCGAACCCGGATGCTGCTGGAGGAGCCTGAGCCGACCCACATCCCCCCCGAGATTGACGCCGAGATTCGCGCGCGCTTTCCGATACGTCTGTGACAGGTGGCCCGCGCGCGCGGGGACGCGCATGGTCCGCTGATCCGACCGCGCACAAGACAGCCGGACCTGCAAACGCGCATCCATTGGGGTATGATGCATGCCGGCCCGTACCTGAGGTGTCATGGCCGGACAGATCCGGGAAAACCTCTGGCTCAATTGCCGGTTTGTGCCGATACTCGTCTCATCAGGTACGGCATGTTCCGGGAGGGATGTGATCTGTCACGCGGCGCAGGCGGCCGACCGCAAGGCATGGCGCGGCGCGCGGCACTGCTGGCTCGCGCGCAGCAAGATGCAGGGGCCGTATGGCAGGCGTCTCCTCATGCGGGAGCGCAGCAGACACGAGGACCGACGCAACAAGGGAAGGGCGCATGACCAGCAAGCCTCCGCTCTGGCAATGGAGCGCCGCCGAGATCGCGGCGGCCACGAAAAACGGGTCTTTGAGCGCGCGTGAGGTTACCGACGCGGCACTCGCGCGTCTGGATGAGATCAACCCGGAACTCAATGCGGTGGTTGAACACCTGCCGGACGAAGCGCGGGTCGATGCCGACGCGCTTGATGCCGAGGATGCGATCAGAGGGCCTTTGCACGGAGTTCCGGTCACCATCAAGATCAACGTGGATCAGACGGGGCACGCCACGTCCAACGGCGTGCATGCGTTCAGAAACATCATCGCCCCCGAGGACGCGCCTGTCGTGCGCAACCTCAAGGCCGCCGGCGCCATTGTCATCGGGCGCACCAACACGCCCGAGTTCTCTTTTCGTGCCGATACCGACAACCCGCTTTACGGTCGTACACACAACCCCTGGGGGCGTCATCTGTCTGCCGGCGGGTCGTCCGGAGGCGCCGGATCGGCCGTTATGGCGGGGATCGGCGCGCTGGCGCATGGCAATGATATCGGCGGCTCTCTTCGCTTTCCGGCGTCGGCCAATGGGGCCGTGACGGTCAAACCCGGTCTGGGGCGGGTGCCTGCGTGGAACCCGAGCCAGCAGGCAGAGCGCGGGTTGCTGGCCCAGTTGATGTCCGTGCAGGGCCTGATTGCGCGAAACGCGGCCGATCTGCACCTGTCCATGCCTGCGCTGATCGCGGCTGATCCGCGCGATCCGTTTCATGTGCCGATGCCCTGGCGCGGTCAGCCTGTAAAGCCGCCGATTCGCGTGGCCGTCTCACGGGACGATTTCGGTTTCGGGCTGCACCCGGACGTGGCCACGGCGCTCGACAAGGCTGCGTCCGCCCTTTCAAGTGCCGGGTACGCGGTACACGACGTCGAGCCTCCGCTTGCGCGCGAAACCGGAGAGGTCGGGTACCGTGCCCTGATGGGCGAGGTGCATGCGCTGCTCGGAGCCGACATCCGGACATACGGATCGGACACGCTGAACGCGATATTCGAGGAGTATTACCGTCAGTTTCCGCCTTATACCGGTGACGAACAGCTTGCCATGATGGCGCAGCGCACACACTACGCGCGGCAATGGTCGCTTTTTCTTGACGACTATCCTCTGGTTCTGTCTCCCTTCCTTCTCAAGCCGTTCTTTCAGGCGGGTCGCGATGCGGACGGGCCGGAGGGCGTTCGCGAGGCGCTGGGCGGGTCGCATTGGTCATTTGTCATGAATTTCATCGGTTTGCCGGCGGGCAACCTTCCGACCCATATCGCAGAGCTGCCAAGCGGCGCGCAGCCGATCGGCGTGCAGATCGCCGGTCAACGGTGGAGAGAGGACCTCATCGTTGACGCCATGCAGGCCATCGAGGCCCAGATCCCGCCGACTTGCACAACACTGTGGGATCACATGACATGATGCGACCGGTTCTCCCGACATCCGCGGCGGTGCAGGTACAACGCGCCGCCGTGCCACGGTGTCCGACCTCTTTGGTGCGGGGGGCGGCGCGGCACTGAAGCGCGGGCGGAAGATCCTGGTCTCCCGGCCGCGTGTCGTCGCGCGCCATGCCGCGGTGGCGCTACTCGGGAACGATCTGCCCGGGCAGAGAGTTCACGGTCATCGTTTCAGACGGCTGGAAATGGATCACGGACCGGATCGAGTCGCCGGCTTTCAGCAGATCAAACGCCGTGTTGATCTGACCATGGTTCATATGGTGCGTGATATAGGGATCCACGCTGAATTCGCCGCGCATCCATTCGTCAACCATGCCGGGCAGCTGGCTGCGGCCCAGCACGCCGCCAAACGCCGTTCCACGCCAGACACGGCCCGTCACCAGCTGGAACGGGCGTGTGGCGATTTCCTGTCCCGCGCCTGCAACACCGATGACGGTGCATTCCCCCCAGCCCTTGTGGCAGGCTTCCAGTGCGGATCGCATCAACTCTACATTGCCGACCGCTTCGAACGTGTAATCCAGCCCTCCATCGGTCATTTCGACCAGAACATTCTGGATCGGATCGGCGAAATCCTTCGGATTGAGGCATTCGGTTGCACCGAGCGCCTTGGCCAGCGGAAATTTCGACGTGTTGATGTCAATTCCGATGATCCGCGATGCTCCGTTCAGGACCGCGCCCTGGATCACCGCCATGCCGACCGCACCCAGACCAAACACGGCCACGGTTGCGCCGGCCTCGACCTTGGCGGTGTTGCGCACCGCGCCAATCCCGGTCGGTACCGCACAGCCCATGACAGAGGCCTTGGACAGCGGCGCATCCTTGGTGATCTTGGCCACCGAAATCTCTGGTAACACCGTGTATTCGCTGAAGGTGCTCGTGCCCATGTAATGCAGGATCTGCTTGCCCTTGTAGGAAAAGCGCGAGGTCCCGTCGGGCATCAATCCCGCGCCCTGCGTCTTGCGAATGGTCTGGCACAGGTTGGTCTTGCCAGACTTGATGTAGGGACAGTCGGGATCTTCGGGCACATAAAGCGGAATGACGTGATCGCCGGGCTTCACCGAGGTGACGCCCTTGCCGACCTCTTCGACCACGCCGCATCCTTCATGACCCAAAATGCAGGGGAACAATCCCTCCGGGTCCTCGCCGGACAGCGTGAAAACATCCGTGTGGCACAGGCTGGTCGTGACGATACGGACAAGCACTTCTCCGTCTTTCGGACCCTCGAGGTCAATTTCCTCGATCTCAAGCGGACGGTTTGGCTCCCATGCTATGGCGGCGCGCGTTTTCATCTTTGTTCTCCCTGTTTTTCCTATGTCAGTGCATGAAATGCTGGCCGGACTCGTCTTCCGGGTCGAAGATCGGGTCGAAAACCAGGACAAGCCGTGTCTCGCCGGTCCCTTCGATCGGAGGCGAGCGATGCCGCAGTCCGGTGCCGGGCATTTCCGGCCAGAGCGTGCCGCGCAACAGGATGGGTGATCCCGTGGGCACGGTGAATATGCGTCGCGGCGT
>JBCCHI010000108.1:0-13453 GCA_039028815.1 Pseudomonadota bacterium | reverse complement strand
GGCCGAGCTTGATCAAGCGCGCACCATGTTTGGAGAATCCATTCTGATCGACTGCCATTCCATGCCGCACGAGGCGATGGACAATATCGCCAAGACGGGCGTCCCGCGGCCTGAGGTCGTGCTGGGCGACCGTTTCGGTGCCTCGGCCAGCGAGGAGATCGTTGATCGCATCGAGACGGCGTTCTTGAAGGCCGGTCTTGTGGTCACACGCAACACGCCTTTTGCGGGGGCTTACATTGCGCAAACATACGGTCGTCCCGCCAGCGGAATGCATGCCGTACAGGTCGAGATCGACCGTTCACTCTACATGAACGAAACGCAGGTTCGTCCCAACAGTAACTTTGCAGCGTTCAAGGCACTGCTCGAGGGGATCGTGGCGGACATCATAGAAATAGGCCGCGCCGCGCACACGCGCCCCCTGGCCGCCGAATAGACCTATCGCAGCGCCCGGCCCTTGATGATCGCATCCGAACCGAACCGGGCCCGTATCCGGTCGGTTGCGCGTTCGGCCTTGCCGCGTTTGACTGCATCGGAATCCAGCAGGTCTGCAGAGGTATCGGCGGCGTCTTCGGGGACCAGATCAGAAAGACCGACCCCAAGAAGACGAAAGGGCTGATCCTTGGGGACATGATTCAGCAGGCCGCGCGCGGTTGTGAACATTGTGTCTGCCATCTGTGTGGGAACCCTCAGTGCCAGACGTCGGGTCAGCAAGGCGTGGCTCGCACGTTTGAGTTTCAGTGTCACAACCCGCCCTGCAATTCCGCGTGCCTTGGCGCGATCGGACACCTTTTCGCACAGCCGCCAGAGATGTCCTTCAAGAACGTCAACATCGGATGTATCGCCCGAAAACGTGGTTTCGTTCGAGATCGACTTGACCTGTGCATCGGCAGAGACACGGCGTTGATCCTGGCCGCGTGCAAGGTGCCACAAACGGTCCCCCATGGATCCAAATCGTGCGACAAGCTCTGTGCGGTCCCAACGCAGCAGATCGGAAAACGTGCGTATTCCGCGCTTCTCCAGCGCGGCGCGGGTGGTGTGGCCGACGCCCCAGATCAGGCTCACCGGTTTGTCTCGAAGAAAGTCATCGGTTTCCTGTCGTCCAATGACGGAAAACCCCCGGGGTTTGTCCAGGTCCGATGCCACCTTGGCCAGAAACTTATTGTGGCTCAACCCTATGGATCCCGTCAGATTCAGCTCGTCCCGCATTCGGCGTGTCAGCCGCGCAAGCATGACGGCAGGGGGGGCGTCGTGCAGGCGCGCGGTGCCGGATAGATCCAGAAAAGCCTCGTCCAGCGATAACGGCTCGATATCCGGTGTCAGCTCTTCCATCATCTGCCGGATCTGGCGCGAGACCTGTGCATAGAGTTCCATGCGCGGACGCAGAACCACGGCTTCCGGGCAAAGCTTGAGCGCCTGAAACATCGGCATTGCCGATCTGACGCCGCGAATGCGCGCCACATAGCAGGCTGTTGACACGACGCCACGCCGACCTCCGCCGATGATCAACGGTTTGTCGGCCAGCGACGGGTCTTCGCGCTTTTCAACGCTGGCATAGAACGCGTCGCAATCCATGTGTGCGATCGAAAGCTCGAACAGCTCTGGATGCGAGACAATCCGCGGGCCCTGGCAGACGGGGCAACGCGGGCCTTCGTCAAACTGGTGCAGGCAGTCGCGGCAAAGGGCAGGCATGGCACAAGTCTAGCCGTCGTTCATGTCCGCGGCTATGCGATTTCTGCCAGAATGGACCGCGCGGCCTGCGCCGAATCCCTGGCGGCCCAGATCGGCCGGCCGACCACAATATGATCGGCTCCCTGATCAAGGGCCTGTCGCGGTGTCGCGATGCGCTTCTGATCGCCCGGCTCTGCGCCGAGGGGCCGCACGCCCGGCGTAACGATCAGCTTGCCCGCCGCCTCGGGCAGCGCACGGATCAGCGCAGCTTCGTTCGGCGAGGCAATGACGCCGTCCGCACCAGCCTCCAGCGCGCGCGCCGCCCGCGTGGCGACGATGTCACGCAATTCTCCCGGTGCGATCAAAGCCGCGTCAAGATCCGCGCGGTCAAGTGACGTCAGCACGGTCACGGCCAGGATTTTCATGGTCTTGTCGCCGACCCCTTCTCGTGCGGCACGCACGACATGCGGATCGCCGTGAACGGTCAGAAAATCGAGATCGAATTGCGCGAGGCCCCGCACCGCGGTCTCGACGGTGGCTCCAATATCGAAGAGTTTCATGTCGAGAAAGATGCGCTTGCCGTGTTCCTGCTTGAGCTCGTTGGCCAGTGCAAGGCCTCCGCCCGTCAGCATACCAAGCCCGATTTTGTAAAACGATACGGCGTCGCCCAGCTTGCGTGCCAGTTCAAGACCCGCAAGGGCATTCGGCAGATCCAGGGCGACGATCAGGCGGTCATCGGCGGTCATCGGCAGCACTCCTGTGTTGGGTTTGGTGTGCCGGGGACGCCGCGCCGCGTCAAGCCGTTGCAAACCGCTGAGGCGGGCACAGATTCAACCTTGAACATCACGCCCTTGCAACCCAACTTAGGTTCAAAGGTTTCCGAAAACGACGCATGCCTCAAGCAGGGTGCGCACCTCGGATCAACGCTTATAGAGGAGAGACGTGATGGATTTATCCAAGTTCACGGAAAGAGCGCGTGGTTTCGTTCAGGCAGCGCATGTCATTGCGACGCGGGAAAACCACCAGAAACTGACACCAGAACATATTCTGAAGGCTCTGATGGACGATCCGGAGGGATTGGCGAGCAATCTCATTCGCCGTGCCGGCGGAGCGCCCGAACGCGTGGTTGAAGCGCTTGATCTCGGTCTTGGCAAAATTCCGAAGGTCACCGGAGACGCGGGACAGGTTTACACGGACGGTCAGACCATCAAGGTTCTGGACGAGGCATCCAAGATTGCCCAGAAAGCCGGTGACAGTTTCGTGCCGGTCGAGCGGCTTCTGACTGCGCTGGCCGTCGTGAAAAGCGGTGCGCGAGACGCCTTGGAACAGGGCGCCGTCAGCGCGCAATCGCTGAACGAAGCGATCAATGACGTGCGCAAGGGCCGAACCGCAGACAGTGCGACCGCCGAGGACAATTACGAAGCGCTTGACAAGTACACGACCGACCTGACCAAGGCGGCCGAAGAGGGAAAGATCGACCCGATCATCGGACGCGATGATGAAATTCGCCGTGCCATGCAGGTGCTGAGCCGCAGAACCAAGAACAATCCGGTCCTGATCGGTGAGCCTGGCGTCGGGAAAACCGCAATCGCCGAAGGGCTTGCCTTGCGGATCGTCAATGGCGATGTTCCCGAAAGCCTTCAAAACAAGCGTCTTCTGGCACTCGACATGGGCGCACTGATCGCCGGAGCAAAGTATCGCGGTGAGTTCGAAGAGAGGCTCAAGGGGGTTCTGAACGAAGTCACCGACGCAGCGGGCGAAATCATCCTGTTCATCGACGAAATGCACACGCTTGTCGGCGCGGGCAAGACAGACGGTGCGATGGATGCGGCAAACCTGATCAAACCGGCACTGGCCCGGGGCGAACTGCACTGTATCGGTGCGACAACTCTCGACGAATACAGAAAGCACGTCGAAAAGGACGCCGCTCTTGCGCGCCGGTTCCAACCGCTTATGGTGAGTGAACCAACGGTCGAGGATACGATCTCGATCCTGCGCGGCATCAAGGAAAAATACGAACTGCATCACGGTGTGCGCATCTCTGACAGCGCGCTTGTTTCTGCCGCCACGCTGAGCAACCGTTATATCACGGACAGGTTCCTGCCGGACAAGGCGATCGACCTCGTGGACGAGGCGGCGTCGCGTCTGCGCATGGAAGTGGACAGCAAACCCGAGGAACTGGACGCGCTCGACAGGGAAATTCTGCAAAAGCAGATTGAGGCCGAGGCGCTCAAGAAAGAGGACGACGCAGCCAGTCGCGACCGTCTTGAAAAGCTGGAGGTCGAGCTTGCGGATATGCAGGAGCGGTCGACCCAGATGTCCACGCAATGGCAGGCGGAGCGTGACAAGCTCGCGTCGGCGCGTGACATCAAGGAACAGCTCGACCGGGCGCGGATTGATCTGGAACATGCCAAGCGCGAGGGTGATCTCGGCAAGGCCGGGGAACTGTCCTATGGCGTTATTCCGGGTCTCGAAAAGCAGTTGTCCGACGCAGAGCAGGCGGAAACCGAAGGCGTGATGGTGGAAGAAGCCGTACGACCTGAACAGATCGCACAAGTGGTCGAGCGCTGGACTGGTATTCCGACAGCCAAGATGCTGGAAGGCGAGCGCGAAAAGCTGCTCGGCATGGAAGACAACCTGCATGCCCGCGTCATCGGGCAGGATGCGGCGGTCAAGGCCGTGGCCAATGCGGTGCGCCGGGCGCGTGCTGGCCTCAATGACGAGAACCGACCGCTCGGCTCTTTCCTGTTTCTGGGTCCGACGGGTGTCGGCAAGACCGAACTGACCAAAGCGGTTGCCGAATTCCTCTTTGACGATGACAGCGCGATGGTCCGCATCGACATGTCGGAATTCATGGAGAAGCACTCGGTCGCGCGTCTGATCGGCGCCCCTCCGGGATATGTCGGCTATGACGAAGGCGGTGTTTTGACCGAAGCCGTGCGACGCAGGCCTTACCAGGTTGTGTTGTTTGACGAGGTTGAAAAGGCACATCCAGAGGTCTTCAACGTTCTGTTGCAGGTGCTGGACGATGGTGTGCTTACAGATGGCCAGGGCCGGACTGTCGACTTCAAGCAGACGCTTATCATCCTGACGTCGAACCTCGGCAGCCAGGCGCTGAGCCAACTGCCCGAGGGCGCGGATGCCGCTGACGCCAAGCGCGATGTGATGGATGCCGTGCGCGCGCATTTCCGGCCGGAGTTTTTGAACCGGCTTGACGAGATCGTCATCTTCGACCGGCTGAGCCGTGAACAGATGGACGGCATCGTTGACATTCAGATGGCGCGTCTGACCAGACGGCTGGCGGCTCGCAAGATCACGCTGCAGCTTGATGACGCCGCGAAAACCTGGTTGGCCGACGAAGGCTATGATCCGGTCTACGGCGCGCGTCCGCTCAAGCGCGTGATCCAGAAGGCACTGCAGGATCCGCTTGCCGAAGGTCTACTGGCCGGTGACATCCTCGATGGGTCCACGGTGCCAGTGACAGCAGGCCCGGACGGTCTGATCATTGGCGACCGGGTCGGGCGAAGCAACAACGAACCCCCCAGGGACGCTGTTGTGCACTGATCACGTCCGAAAAGCCCCGGTTGCCCCGGGGCTTTTTGCCTCCACAGGCAGTCAAAGCGCAGGCGCGGCTCGCATTGCGGTTGATATGGGCCTGTTCTGAGACCATACTGCGGGAAAATAAGGCTGAGTTGCTTGGTGTTCACCGAGTGGCAAGAAAGGCTGGATAGGCGAAAGCCATGACAGAGCAGGACTCCCAATCCATCGTGCCAGCGATCATGCCACGCTGGTTCGAAGACCTTCGGCCCGGTGGCGCTGGCGAAGGGTTTTTGGAATGCGGACTGCACCATTCACTGATTTTTGTCAGACGACCGATCAACCGTCTGATCGTAACCTTCGACAACCTGTCAAATGTCGGCGACCGGTCGCCGGAACGAGAGCCGTGGGCGTTCAAGTTTGCCCAGGACATCAACGTCTCTCATCTCGGCGTGATGGCGCACTCCGCTCTTTGGTATCGCGACCCGGATCTGATCGCCCGGTTCAGAAAGCTTGCCGATGACGGGTTCTTCAGCAACTACGACCGCGTGCTGTTCGCCGGCGTTTCCATGGGCGGGTTCGCATCGGTGGCGTTTGCAAGCCTTGTCCCGGGCGCTCATGTCGTCTCGGTCAATCCGCAAACGACGCTTGATCCCGATCTGGTGCCCTGGGAAACCCGCTATGAAACTGGCCGCCGTCAGGACTGGACACTGCCACTGTCCGACGCGGCCGCTGTGACGGGCGGACTGGGTCGCGTGAACGTTTTCTATGATCCCTACCATGAACTGGATCGTCGGCACGTGGGCCGGTTCGCCGGTGACAATATTCAGGTCTTTCACTGCCGGCATTCAAACCACAAGACAGCGGTCTTTCTGCGCAAGATCGGGGCGTTGAAGCCAGTCATGGAACATTGCCTGTTTGACGAGCTTACGGAGCTTGAGTTTTACAGGCTTTATCGCGGGCGCCGTGACCTGCGCTGGTACAAGGGGGCAGTGTCGGCGCATTTCACCGACAGCGGCAGAGATGACATCGCAAACGCTTTTGGAATGGCTTTCCGCAAGCGCCTGCGTCGTATCGCCCGGCAAAAGGACATGCAGATCGTGCAGGATGACGGGTTGTCCGAGGCCGAGCTGCCCCAGACGACACCTGTCGAAAAGGACGTCGAAGACGACGCGCCAGCAACGGCAGGCCGGTCCGGCCGACCAATGGGGGCGCGCGACAACTCGCGCTGCGCGATCGTGACGACGATGAAAAACGAAGGCCCCTTCATGCTGGAGTGGGTGGCCTACAACCGCAGTATCGGGTTCACGGATTTTCTGATTTTCACCAATGACTGCGCGGATGGCACCGACAAGATCGCGATGCGCCTTCAGGAACTGGGCCTGGCAGTGCATATCGACAACCGGTTCAAGCCCGGCGCAAGCCCGCAGCGCGTGGCATTGCGGCGCACGTTGCAACACCAGCTCTATCAAGAGGCAGACTGGATCATATGCGCGGATTGTGACGAGTTTCTCAATGTGCGTGCGGGCGAGGGGTGCTTGCCCGATCTGTTCGAGGCTGTCGGCCCGGCAGATGCGATCTCTTTTTGCTGGAAGTTGTTTGGGTGCGGCGACCAGATCACGTACAAAGACCGGTTCATCCACGAGCATTTTACCTGGAGCGCGCCTGAACTGTTCCGGGAAAAATATCGTGGACTGGGCCTCAAGACCCTGTTCCGGCCATCCGAGGCGATCCAGCGGTTTGGGGTCCACCGTCCAAAGTTCGACGGGCAACCGGCTGGCTTTGTCTGGAAGGATGCTGGCGGACAGCCTATGCCGGACAAGTATTTTGAAACCGGCTGGTCGGCGCATGGGGGGTTTTCGCACACGCATGCACGGCTGCACCACTATGCTGTCAGATCCATAGACAGCTTCCTTGTCAAGCGCGACCGCGGCCGCACGAACCATGTGACACGCGATCAAGGCGTTGCCTATTGGGCGGACATGAACCTGAACATGGAGCAGGATACCAGTTTGCTGCCCGCAGTCGAACGCACGCGGGTAGAGTATGACCGTATGCTTAAGGACCCGGAACTCGCGCGTCTTCACGCTGAAGCCTGCGCATGGCACAGTGCCAAGATCACCGCGCTCAAGTCCAACAAGGATTGGTCGGAGTTTCACGCAATCCTGCAGACAATCAATCAGCCCGGAGAAGCCCCGGTCGACAAGGGCGGGCTTGAAAAGGCAAAAGCGGCGTCCTGATGAAAGACGAGCCGCATGTCATATTGCATGGCGGATTTCACAAGACCGCGACAAGCCATATTCAGAGCACTCTGAACCGAAACGCAGGGTTTCTGCGCAAGCGTGGTGTCGTTTACGTTCCGCACCGGTTGACGCGCAAGGAGTTCACGGTGCCGTGTCAGCTGTACGTCTATAATCAGTCCGGAATGAACTATCGGACAAAGTACAACGAAGAAGAACTGCGCGAGAAAACGAAAGCGTTCTTTTCGGGCGCCGTGAGCCCTGAAGATCGGCCAGAGCGCGTGATCATCTCAGAAGAAAACCTGGCAGGTCATTGCGGGCATTGCGTCAAGCGCGGCCTTCTTTACCTCTGGCGCGAGCCGTTTCTGGAGACCGTTGCCCGCGAAATTCCCTGGCGCGTGACGGAGGTCCACCTGGGTTTGCGCAACTATGCCGATTTCTTTGCCTCCGCGTTTGTGGAGTATCTCCGGTCTTTGAAAAATGCCGATATCGTCGACATTCGCACCATGCGAAAAAACGTAACGGCGCATATGCCGAGCTGGGTCAAGGTGCTCAGATGCGTGAGATCTCACTTTCCCGACGCGAAACTGTTTGTTTGGCCGTACGAAGACTTCAGGGCCGTCGAGGGCATCGTTCTGGACAATCTGTGCGGGTCTTCTGTCGATGCGAGCGATCTTGCAAAACCTAAAGAAAACAACAAACGCCCCTCGGCAAGCGACCGCGCGGTGCGGGAAATGCTTGAACTTGCGCACAGGTTCGGGGTTGAGCATGCGTCCGCACAGCGCGTGACGATCCAGGAGCGGTTCCCGAAAGGCGAACACTTTCCCGCCTTCGACCCCTGGACGCACGCGGAACGGCGTCACCTCATACGGTTGTACGAACGGGATCTGGCCGACATACGTGCCGATGCGGGTCTGACCCTGATCGAAGCGCACACGACGGTGCCACGGGTACCTGCCATTTGACGGGAATGATCATGGAACGCGAATACGCAATAGGTATGCTGTGGGTTGATGGTCCGCTGAGCTATGTGGAAGCGCTGTGTGCACAATCCTTTCTCGATGCCGGGCATCATGTGAAGCTGTATTACTACGGTGACGTGCTGAATGTTCCCGAGGGTGTCGAACTGGTGCATGGGGACACCGTTCTTCAGATTCAGAGGTTTCTCAGGCATGGCCGCACGGGCAGCTTCGCGCTGTTCTCCGATGTGTTCCGCTATCATCTGCTGTGCCAGCAGGACCGCATGATCTGGGCCGACCTGGACGCCTACTGCGTCAGACCCTTCGAGACAGAAACGGGTCACTTCTTTGGCTGGGAATCCGAGATGCATGTGAATGGTGGCGTACTGGGCTTGCCGCCAGACAGCGAAGCGCTCGGTCTTCTGCTGGAAATGACCAAAGACGAATACGGGATACCCGAATGGTATTCGGACCCCAAAAGACGCAAGCTTGAGGCCATGCGCGACGCGGGTCACCCGATGCATGTGAGTGACATGACATGGGGCACGTGGGGTCCGCACGCGCTGACCCACTACCTTCAGAAAACCGGAGAATCCAAGTATGCCCTGCCTGTCGAGGGTCTGTATCCCATCAGTTTCGGAAATCGGCGTGCACTGATACGCGGCCGCGCGCGGCATCGTGTCGAGGCCATGGTTACGGATGGCACCTATTCGGTGCATTTCTACGGACGGCGCATTCGCGAGAAACTTGTGCAAAAGGGTGGCCTGCCGGAGGAAGGCAGCTGGATGGCGGCCGCTTTGGAGAAACACAGTATCGACACGTCGCAGGCGCCGGTCTTTTCAAGAAAAGAACCTGATGTCGTCTCGGATACGGCACGCGAAGCGGAGGCCTCGGATGCTCATGAGGCCCCGGACGCCGGTGCTGTGCCCGTCAATCTGACAGATCTTGCCGACCGCTACGGGTCTGACAAGGGGTCTACCAAGCATCGTTACACCGAACTTTATCACATGTTGTTTCATCCCTATCGGCAGCGTACGTTTTCGTTTCTCGAAATGGGCCTGCTGATTGGCGGGCCGGAACATGGCAACAGCCCGGACCGCGAAACCAACGATGCGCCGTCCGTAAGGATGTGGCTGGAGTATTTTCCGAACGCCGACATACACGGGCTGGACGTGTCAGATTTTTCCTGGTTCGAACATGACAGGTTCACCTTTCACAGGTGCGATATGGGAGACCGCGCGCAGATTGCCGCGGCCGCTGACCAGATCGATCCGGCCCCAGAAATCGTGGTTGATGATGCAAGTCACGCAAGTCACCACCAGCAGTTCGCGTTCCTCGAAATCTTTCCCCGGCTGCCGTCCGGCGCGCTCTATGTGATCGAAGACTTGCGATGGCAGCCGGATATGATGGAAATCGACGGGTACACCAAAACGGCCGCCCTGTTCCGGAGCTGGCTCAACGCACGTTCGTTCAGCCACTCGGACCCGGAAATAGAGGATGCGTTCAACGCCCTGTCATACATGGTCTCCGGCTGCATCATAGAGCCTGTTCGCTACATCAAGGGCAAGGTCGATCAGGTTCTGGTGGTGCACAAACGCTGACGTCTCCGACCGGCTTGGCGAAGCCGGCTGTGCTGTCCGCGTATCGTGACCACTGGAGACGACCGCCAGTCACCTCCAGGGTCGTGTTCTGCGTGGATTACTGCGGCAGGATCACACCGTCGATCACATGGATCACGCCATTCGACGTTTCAATGTCCGCGGCCACAACGTTTGCCCCGTCGACAGTGACGCCATCTGCCGTTCCGATCGTGACTTCGCCACCCTGTACGGTCGCGGCCTTCTGGCCGTCGCTCAGGTCAGTTGACATGACCTTTCCGGGCACGACGTGGTAGGTCAGGATCGCGGTCAGCTTGTCCTTGTTCTCGGGCTTGAGCAGATCTTCCACCGTGCCGGCAGGCAGGGCAGCAAACGCGTCATCGGTTGGTGCAAACACAGTGAACGGGCCATCGCCCTTCAGCGTGTCGACAAGATCGGCGGCTTGCACCGCTGCAACCAGCGTTCCAAAGCTGCCTGCCTCAACGGCTGTGTCCACGATGTCTTTCTTGGCGCTTCCGGCGAAAGCGGATGTGCCGGCGACCAGAGCGGCCGTGGTGATGGCAAGATAAGTTCTGCGAAGCATAGTGTTCTCCATTGGTTTTCGGGCGATATCTACGTGGGATATCTGCACACGCTACGTTGGAGCGGCCAATCTGGTTCACTTAATCATTTGCAAACTCGCGCTTGACGATTGGTCCCGAGCGCCTAAGCGCCGCGGTAAAACGATTTCCAATCACGAACTTGTGACACATCCAACGGGGTTGTTCTGCAGAGCGCGAAATACACAGTGCGAAATGGTTACAGGAATGCACTGTGTTGTGAGCCGTCTTGTTTTGACCCGGGAAACCGACTTTTAAATACAGATGTCAGTCAATGAACGAGGTGATCTGGATGGCGAAACGCTGGCGCAACAATCTGACTGAGCGGGATGTAACCGACGAGTCTGTCTACCTGAACCGCCGCGCCCTGCTGGCGGGCAGCTTCGCCGGCGCGGGCCTTGCCATGATGGGCCAGCGGGCAGAGGCAAACGACCTTGAACCGACAAGCTGGGACGACATCACCAGCTACAACAACTACTACGAGTTCGGGACCAGCAAGAGCGATCCGGCCAAATACGCCGGTGCGCTGACGACCAAGCCCTGGAGCGTGCTGATCGACGGTCTTGTCGACCGGCCCGGCGAATATGCATTCGATGACATAATGAGCCAAATGACGATCGAGGAACGCATCTATCGGTTTCGATGTGTCGAGGCGTGGGCCATGGTGGTGCCCTGGGACGGGTTCGAACTTTCCGATCTGCTCGAACTGGCGGGCATTCAGTCCGGCGCCAGCTACGTGGCTTTCGAAACGGTACTCAGACCCGACGAAATGCCCGGCGTGCGCTATCCGGTCCTGGACTGGCCCTATGTGGAGGGTCTGCGCCTCGATGAGGCGCTGCATCCGCTGACGATCATGGCAACCGGTATCTATGGTCGCGCAATTCCAAATCAGAACGGGGCGCCGTTACGACTTGTTGTGCCCTGGAAGTACGGTTTCAAGTCCATCAAGTCGGTCGTACGGATCACGTTGACGGATACAGAGCCTCCGACCAGCTGGAACAAGTCACAACCGCGCGAATACGGGTTCTACAGCAACGTGAACCCCGAAGTGGATCATCCGCGGTGGTCCCAGGCGACCGAACGCGTTCTGGGATCGGGATTGTTTGCCAAACGTCAGGATACGTTAATGTTCAACGGCTATGCCGAAGAGGTGGCCTCACTCTACAAGGGCATGGACCTCAGGCAAAATTTTTGATGGGAGTAGCAGACCGCCTTACCCGCACGGTTCAGCAAGTGCCAGCCTGGGTCATCTATGCCGGGGCGGTTTGCTATGCAGCATGGATGCTGTGGCTCGGGATTGACAATCGTCTCGGGGCCGATCCGGTCAAGACGCTCGAACATGCGATGGGTGAGGCAGCGCTCTACTTCATGGTGGCGGGTCTGTGCGTGTCGCCCCTGCGGGATCTGGCGCGCATCAACCTGATGAAGTTTCGCCGTGCCATTGGCGTCACCTGCTTTCTTTTCGTTTTGCTGCATCTTCTTGTCTGGGCGCTTCTTGATGTGCAGAGGCTCGGCGCTGTCTGGGCGGACATCGTCAAGCGGCCCTACATCACTGTCGGTATGGCCGGGTTTGCCCTGATGGTGCCGCTGGTGCTGACATCAAACAATGTCTCGGTGCGGCGCATGGGCGCCGCAGCCTGGCGCAGGCTGCACCAACTGGTTTATCCCGCCGCCTTGCTTGGCGGCGTGCATTTCGTGATGCAGGCCAAGGGCTTTCAGATCCGGCCCCTTTTCTTCCTCATGCTCATCGTCTTGTTGGTCGGCTGGCGGATTTTCGGAAAACGCGCGCTTGCTCTGGGTCGGCGAACTTCGCGTCGCACACTCTGACAGCGGCTTTGATCGCATCTGCGGATGAGAGCGGTCTTGGTCTGTCGCGAGCGGCGATCAGGACGGCAAAGAACGTCATGCAAACCGGACGCATGTTGCTTGCCCCGGACGACGCACAGGCGGTCTTGCGCGCGAACATGGTTGAGACGCGGCATGCTCTGACCCTGACGGAAGCGGGATTCGGTGGCCCTGAGTAAGGTCGACGCCGGTTCAAGAGCGATGCGCGAGTCGATTGTTTGTCGGCGCCACTGCGGCGTGCACGAGTCTTGGGTTGTCTATCAGTGGACTCACTAAATGTAGTGTTGGTTGTATTGCGCTCGCACCGTCACCATATCAATAGAGGAGAGCCGGACCTGCGGCGACCAACCAAAAAAACACCAAACCACTGAAAAATATAAAAAAAATAAAATAGTGAAAAAAATACGGCGTTTCCCGAAAAAAGGGGTTGCAGGGCCAAGGCGGCGGACGTAAATACCCCCTCACCGCAGCGGCAGACGCCAACGCGGTGCGCAAAACGGGCCAATCGCTGACACGCGGGCGGCTACGCGGCGGAAAAACAACGAGAGATTTGAGGCGGGGCGCGCCAAGCAAGATACGGCGCTTCCGGTTGATTTTGTCTCTCACGCTCTTTGAAATTGATGGTATCTGAAGAGATATGTGGGCGGTTTGGTCTATTCGATGGATCAACTTTTCGCATATCAAACTGCCTAGGTTTGGCGTCAGCCAGGCCGATGATGGTTAGTCAGCTTCACTGTTTGTCGGTTTCCGGTTTCTTATGAAACCTGAAGCACAACAAACAGAGACGGTCCCGATCCTAGCCGGTCGGGATTGATGTGCAGAGGTTCGAACGTCAAGGATAAGCTGGTAACAGCTTTTCAACTTGAGAGTTTGATCCTGGCTCAGAACGAACGCTGGCGGCAGGCCTAACACATGCAAGTCGAGCGAAACCTTCGGGTTTAGCGGCGGACGGGTGAGTAACGCGTGGGAACGTGCCTTTCACTACGGAATAGTCCCGGGAAACTGGG